>PXFI01000356.1 GCA_003564295.1 Gemmatimonadota bacterium
AGGATTACGTCTTCGTCTTCCGGACCCATGGGCGAAAGAACCCAATCCGACAGATCCATGCCTTCCGGAGGCACTCCCACCCCGATCCGGAGGCGTGGGAATCCGTCGGAGCCCAGGGCCCGGGAGGCGGATCTCAAGCCTTTGTGACCGCCGGCGGATCCCCGGGGACGAAAACGAACGCGGCCCACGTCAAGGGCCGCGTCGTCGACTACCACCAGAAGGTCCGTTTCCGGCTGGAAATCAGCCAGGGCAACCAGGGCCGAAAGCGCTTGGCCGCTCCGGTTCACATAGGTGGTCGGCTTCATGAGCAAAAACCGCTCATCACCCCTGGATCCGTCCGATACCAACGCTCTGCCTTCCCTCCTGAACATCGGGAAGTCCCACTCGTAGGCCAGGCGATCGAGGAGCCACCATCCCACGTTGTGGCGGGTCGCGTCGTATTCGGGCCCGGGGTTTCCGAGTCCGACCACCACCTTCATGGCCGGGCCGGATCTATTCCTCGTCCCCGCCGGGAACCTCTTCCCCAGCCGGAGCCTCCTCAACAGGCTCCTCCTCCACCTCCTCCTCCACCGGCTCCTCCTCCTCGGGAACCTCGATCTTCGGCACATGGACCGAGCACACGGTCCTGTCCGTGTCCACCAGAATGCCCACGCCTTCACCCAAGTCGATATCACTCACATGCAGGGAATCACCGATGGCTAGCCCCGTCACGTCCAGTGAAACGACCTCTGGGATCATGGAAGGTATGCACTTCACCCTCAGCTCGTTGATCAGCTGCTCCAGAATCCCACCCGACTCCCTCACCCCCACGGGAATCCCTTCCAGGCTCACTGGGATCTCCACCTCCACCGCCACGCCCTTCTGGATGCGGAGAAAGTCCACGTGCAGGAGTCCGGGCTTGTGCGGAAGGGCCTGGATCTCACGAATCAACGTCTGGATGGGCTCCTTCTCGCCATCCACCAGCAGGTCCAGGATGGTGTTTTCCACGGCGATCTGCTGAAAGAGGTGCTCCGCCTCCTGGAGGTCCAGGGAGATCCCTCGGGCCTCCATGTCCTTGCCGTAGATGACGGCCGGGAGCCTTCCCTGGGCCCTGAGCTTGCGGGCCGCTCCCTTCCCGGTGTCCGTCCTGCGCAAAGCCTTCAACTCTATGCTCTTCTTCATCTCTCCGTCTCGCTGTCCGGTGGAGGCCCTGCCGCCGGCCGTCCACCGGTCCGGCTTCAACCAGGCCTGAGAAACCTTGGAGTGCTACTTGTCGTCATCCCCAACCTCGAAGAGCGCACTCACCGACTCGTTCGAATGGATGTACTGGATGGCATCGGCCAGAAGCCCCGCCACCGAGAGGATGCGGAGCTGCTGGAATCGCCGGTCCTCCGGAACGTGGATGGAGTTGGTCACCACCAGCTCCTCCAGTGGCACGCCCGAAAGGCGCTCCACCGCAGACCCCGAAAGGAGGGCATGGGAAATGGCGGCGTAGACGGCCTTCGCTCCCCGGTCGCAGAGGGCCAGGACGGCGTTGGCCAGGGTCCCGCCCGTGTCCACCATGTCGTCCACCAGCAGGCAGTTCTTCCCCTCCACCTCCCCCACCACGTTGACGACCTCCGCCAGGTTGGGTCCCGGCCGTCTCTTGTCGATGATGGCGAACCTCGCTTTCAACCTTCGAGCGTACCCTCTGGCCATCTTGGCCGCCCCCACGTCCGGGGCCACCACCACCAGATCCTCCAGACCCTTGTCCCGAAAGTACCGGACCAGCACCGGGGCCGCGTAGAGGTGATCCACCGGGATGTCGAAGAACGCCTGGATCTGGTGCTGGTGGAAGTCTATTCCCACCACCCGGTCCGCTCCCGCCGCCACGATGAGATTGGCCATGAGCTTCGCCCCGATGGCCACTCTTGGCTGGTCCTTGCGATCCTGCCGGCCATACCCGAAGTAGGGGATGACTGCCGTAACCCGGTCGGCCGAAGCCCGCTTTGCCGCGTCGATGAGGAGCAGGAGCTCCAGGATGTTGTCCCCGGGTGAGGTGGTCGGCTGGATGATGAAGACATCCCTACCCCGGGCGTTCCGGTCGATCCTCACGAAAATCTCTCCATCCGCGAAATCACGGATGGTCGCCGAGTCTGGCGGCTTGGTGACGAGATCCCCGATTTCCTCGGCCAGGGGCCGGTTCGCCCGACCGGAGAGGAGCAGGAGCGGCCCTCGCAGAAATTTTTCGCCCATGGGACGTTGTCCCTCGTGACCAGAGCTATGACGGCGCGCCAATCTAGAGGCGACACCGGAAGTCGTCAACTCGTGACCATTAACTCTAATGTGCGGGAAAAAGCTGTTCCAGGACGGTGATCCGGCGCTCCGCAGGGACGCTGGCCCGGTAGGGGATGTCCATCTCGAGGCGAAGGACGTAGCCCCCGGGCTGGAGGGGAGGGAGCTCCAGGTCCACGGCCCGGAACAGGGGCTCGGGATGATCAGAGCTGCCCTCTTCCCACGAAAGGGTCAGGGCCGGGGCCCTCTGGACCAGACCAGTTCGGGCCAGGACCCTTCGCAGAAGGCTCGTTTCTTCCTGCACAAGACTCAAGTGGAAGATAAGGGGTTCCCGCCTGCTCCCCAGGCCATAGACCTCCCAGGCCACCGTGAGGGGTTCCTTGGGACCCAGATTGGCGTCGGTCCGCATCCTGGCAAGGGCCTCATCCAGAGAAGAAGGAGGTTTCTCCCCGCCATGGAGCAGAATAGGATCGGAGAGGGCGGGCACGTCGCCAGGGATGGCCGGCCCCCGAATGCCGTGGCGGACGCGGGCTCCCCACCATCCCGCCGGGTTCCACAGCTCCAGGCTCAAGAGATAGCCCCCGGGAGGAGCCAGGAGTTGCAACACACCCTCCCCCCCCACCCCCAGGACAGAGAGGGGAGGGGCATTCCCCGCCTCCGGCACCAGGAAGAGGCCCGCCAGGGTGTCGGAGCTCCGCCCATCGGCATCCGGCGCCCACGAATGCGGGTGCGCCCCCCCTACCTCACGGTTCTCCACCCAGGGAAGGGTGCCAGCCCTGGTGCGCCGTTGGGTCAGGAGGGTGTCCTCCGGAACCCCGTGGGCCGCAAGGACCAGGAGCTCTTCGCCCCGCCGCAGGAGGACGATCTGACCCGAGCCTTCCACGATTAGAGGAGCTCGAACCGGAGCGCTGGAGCTTCTGGGACGATCATCCCGGGGCCGCCAGACCCCCTCGGCCAGCTCCGAGGGGCTCTCCAGAGCCTCCAGGGGTGGAAGGAGCCCACGGCTCTCCGGATGGAAGCGCTCCACCACACTCCCGTCGGGTGCCTCCCCGATCCTGGGCAGTGTCCGCTCCCACCCGGCGGCGAAACCGTAGCGCAGGAGGAGCTCTTCCAAGGGCCTGCCCCAGGAAAGCTCGAGGGTCAGAGCCGTTCCCCGGTAGAGAGTGGCAGCGAATCGCCTGGCGTAATGCTCCGCCAGCCGCTCGTTGCCCGGTGTGAGATAGAGGGGGTCGGCCAGAAGCCAGAATCTATCCAGCGCTTCCTCCCTGCTCAGGCCCACGGGGTTCCTGAGCCATCTGTGGACCGGATAGTCCACCAGAGCCCGGGGGTCTCTCCAGGCGCGAGCTTCTCCGGGATTCATGCTTTCCAGGGCGTGGGAAAAGGCCTCCAGGGCATCCGTAGTGTTTCCGGACCGGTGCAACACGTAGCCGAGAAGTCCAGAGCACCACCAGGAGGGATTCCCGCTGCACCCACGGGCCAGGGTCTCCGCCTCGCTCCAACGCCCCATGTGGCCAAGGTACCGCACCCGCTGTCTCAAAACCCAATGATCGCCCGGGAGGGTCTCCCCGATGTCTCTCAGGACCTCCAGGAGCCCTTCCCGAGCCGCTGTCACCCGAGGGTTCTCCTCGTCCGGTTCCCACTGCCTGCCCCCTTTGAACCGCAGACAGATGCGACCCAACTGCTCGTCACATGTCCCGGACCATTCTTGTCGGGTCCGGGTGAGGTTGGCCCGGTGAACCCTCTCGAATTGGGCCTGGGCAATCTCAGCCTGCCTGCGAAGGTGGGCGGAGTCGGGGTGAGTCTGAATCCCTCCCAGGGATTCGGGCGGCGGGAGGAAGATCCCCACCAGGGCCATGGAAAAGGCTGCCAGGACCGGGAGGCGACCCAGGTAGGGCTGTGGCGTTCGACACACATGCGGGAGCCCCCCGGGGAGGGGCATGGCAACAGAGAGCTGGGACACGGATGCTCGGCCAAACATAGGCTTGGGAACGGAAACGAATTGGCCCGGGTGGATTCGAACCACCACCGCCGGTTCCAAAGACCGGTGTCCTGCCATTAGACGACGGGCCAGCATCGAGATCCCCGTAATTAAAATCGTACCGACACACTCACCCCGGTTCAACCCCCCTCAACAGGAAGCGTCCGCCCCCCTGCGTCCGGGTCAGGGCAAAAAGCGTCCCGGGAAAACGCTCCTCCATGAAGGCCTTGCCATCGTGGGCCTCCTTCTCCTGCACGTAAACAGCGAACAGGGCGGCCCCGCTGCCCGAGAGCAGGGACAGGAGTGGGTTCGTCTCCTGCAGCGCCTCCCGCAGGCGGCCCAGGAGGGGGTAGGCCGGGAAGATTACCTGTTCGAAGTCGTTCTCCGCCAGGGCGGAGAGCCCCTCCCAACTGGAGAGGGACTCCACGGAAAGAACCTGGACTGGGGTTGGCCGGGACGCCTCACCTCGAGTCTCCCGCGACGACGGCGTTCCCTCCCGGGCCTTCGCCAGAAGGCTGTAGGCCTCGGCCGTGGGCACGGCCACCCGTGGAAGGGCCAGGAGGACCGGAGCCGGGGGGAGGGGAGAGAGGGGGAGGAGTCGCTGGCCCCGCCCCCAGGCCAGAGCCAGGGGAGATCGGCAAAGGAAGAAGGGCACGTCGGACCCAAGGCTCCCAGCCAAAGCGAGCACCTCCTCCGGCTCCAGGGCACCGGGATAGAGTCCCTGGAGGCCCCGGAGCGTGGCGGCAGCATCCGACGATCCCCCTCCAAGTCCGCCCCCTACCGGGATCTTCTTCTCCAGGTGAATCTCCACACCCCCCTCCACGTCAGCTCTCTCCAGGAAAGCCACGGCCGCCCGGTAGGCCAGGTTCTCTTCCACTGGCCCCATTTCCAGACCCCGGGAGATGAGGGAGACACCCGCAGGAGTCGGGGCGAGGGCAAGGGTGTCACCAGATTCCAGGGCGGCGAACACCGTCTCCAGCTGGTGAAAGCCCGACGTCTCCCGGGCCAGGATCCGCAAGAGGAGGTTCACCTTCGCCGGAGCATGCACTGTCAGCATGAGAATCTCCAGGGAGCAGGCACGGCATGATCGTCAGGGCACTGAGGGACCCTCCACCGGATCCGAACCAGTCTCGCCGCTCCCGCCATTTTGGGATAGCTCCACCGCTTTCTCCACCCGGGTCTCGCTCTCCCCAACCTCCTTCAGGGAGAGACCCAACATCCACGCATAATAGAGTCCAATGAGGGTGACCGGAACGAAGCCGCCCAGGTGGAAGCCGAGGGAGAAAGCCACCGCCGGAGCCTCCGCCACCCCGTACACCCCCAGACCCAGCATGGCACCGGCCTGGAAGGTCCCGAAGAAACCCGGCGCCGCCGGAACCGCCACGGCGAATGCGACGATACCGCAAACGAAGAGAGCCGCATCGAAGCCCACCCGGATTCCGAAGGATTGCATACCCGCCCAGAACGCTGCCGCCTGCCACGCCCAGATCAACAGGCTCCAGAGGACGGCCTGAACAAAGAGGCCCGGCCTCCGAAAAACCGTAAGACCGCTCAGGAAAGCCTTGAGAGCATCCACCGCCGGCCGCCCAAGCTTGGTGGGAAGCCGGACGGAAACCCGTTCTGCCAAGCCCACCACAGCTCCGGGAAGCAGGACAAGCGCCAGCATCACCACCAGGAGGACCCCCATGACCAGGAACACACCCCGGAACAGAATCCCGGGGGAAAGCTCCCCCATGGGGGCCTCGGAGGGAAAGCCTGGAGTGGCCATGACCAGGAAGACGAAGAAGAGCAGCGTCAGGCCGTCCAGGAACCGTTCCACCACCAGGGAGCCGAAAGAGCCGCTCACCGACACGGGTTCCATCCGGGCCAGGGCATAGGCTCGGGCGAACTCCCCCACCCTGGCCGGCAAGAGATTGTTGGCCATGAACCCGATGTTCACTGCAGCGAAGCGGGAGCGGAGGGGGATCCCGGTGCAAATGGGGTGAAGGAGCACCCTCCACCTGAGTGCTCTCAGGAGGAAGGTGGCGGTGGTCAGGGCCACAGCCAGCCCGAGGAGCCAGATGTTCGCCTTCCGGACCTCCGCCCACACCTCTCCGAATGACACCCCTCCCAGGATCCACCAGAGCAGGAGAACGGTGATGACGATGCCGACGGCGGCTCGCCCCTTGGCCTTCAAGGGCCCCTCTCCTCCTGGTGGATCAACCCGGGGAGACCCCGCCGCGGGAAGGCACGCTCAGAAGCCAATGGGGGGAATCCACGCACCCGGCTCTTTCACCATCCCGGGCGCCTTCTGCAAGAGGTCGCCCATCTCCCGCACCGCCCGCTCCAGGCCTACGAAAACCGATCGGGACACGATGGAATGACCGATGTTGAGCTCCTCGATCTCTGGAATGGCCGCCACGGGAACCACGTTCTCGTAGGTCAGGCCGTGTCCCGCATGGACGGCCAATCCCAGCTGGCGCCCCATCCGAGCCGCCTGGGCCAGGCGGGCGAGCTCCGGACCAATGGCCTCCCCCCGGGCGTTGGCATACTCCCCCGTGTGGAGCTCCACCGCATGGGCACCAAGTTCCTTGGAGTGATGGAGAGCCGCCTCGTCGGGATCAATGAACAGGGAAGTCCGGATTCTCAGCTCCCCGAGTCGGCGCAACGCCTCCGCCAGGTCTCTTCGATTCCCGGGAACCTCCAGGTCCAGCCCCCCCTCAGTCGTCACTTCCTGACGTTTTTCCGGAACCAGCGTCACCTGGAAAGGCTGGAGCTCACAAGCCAGTTCCAGAATCTCTGAGGCGGCGGCCAGCTCCAGGTTCACTCCGGTACGAGCCGTCTCCATCAGCAGACGCACATCCCGGTCCTGGATGTGGCGCCGGTCCTCCCGCAGGTGGACCGTGATGCCGTGGGCCCCTCCCAACTCGGCCAGCACCGCCGCCCGGACCGGATCCGGCTCGTCGGTTCTCCTTACCTGCCGCACCGTGGCAATGTGATCGATGTTGACGTAGAGCCTCATTTCTCCCTCTCGAATATCTGTTGGAGCACCTTCAGCGTCTCTGCGTCCAGCCCTGCTTCTCGGGCCAAGCCCAGGGCCTCGAGCCCCAAAGCGGAGTAGAGGGCCCTCTCGCTGCGTGCCAGCGTTCGCAGATGCAGCCTCACCGTTTCCACGTCTCCCCGGGAAACGGGTCCCGTCAACGCACGGACGGGGCCCAGCCTCCCCAGGTTATCCAAGCTTCCCCGGGCCAGGGGAAGAATGGCATCCAGCGCTTCATCCTCCGGTACGCCTGCCTGCGCCATGAGCCGTCCTGCAGCCGCCAGGAGCACCGTAAGGTAGTTGGAAGCCAGCACTGCAGCAGCATGATACAGAGGACGCCGTGCTATGGGAACGGTGATGCCCCGGGAGCCCAGATGGTGGAGGAGCCGACGCACGGTGGAGATGGCTTCCGGCCCACCCGACACCGCGAAGTACGATCCCCGGAGCTGCTCCGCCCCCAGAACCGGATCCGCCAGCGCCTGGAGGGGGTGCATGGTACCGGTGGCGTACCCCACATCCAGGAGGGGCGCCAGGGGATCGGCCCCCATGGCGCCGGAGAGGTGGAGGGCAATGCAGCCAGCGGGCGCTTCCCCCAGGGCAGCGAGCCTCAGGGCAACCTTCGGGAGGGCCTTCTCGGGAACGGAGAGGATGACCACCGTGGTTCCGGATCCAGGACGCTCCAATCCGAAGACATACCGAGCCCCACCCTGTATGAAGATTGGGTGGGCCGGCGGATCGGGACTTCGGCCACAGAAGGTGATGGAGTCAGCGCCATCCGCCTGCCACAGGGCATACCCCAGAGCCAATCCGGCTCGCCCGGGACCGACGAAGAAGAGTCGTTCGGTCAAGAAGCTCAAGCCCTTTCCAGGATTTCGACCCCGGGCTTTCGCTGGAGGCGCCCCAGGAGTGGGCCGGGAACTCGCACGTCCACTTCCACCCGGGAGCCGTTCTCCGTCTGACCCAGTACCTCTCCCTCCCGATGCAGGGTCGCCAGGGTCTCCCCGTCCTCAAAGGGTACCGACACGGTAAGCCTTCTCAGGCGAGCCCGCAGCCTGGCCTTCAGGGCGTCCCTGATCCTGACCAGGGATTCCGGCCTGTGTGCGGACACGAACACCGCTGGAATCGGTTCCACGGCCCGGATCCTGCGCCGCAGATCGAGCTCTTCCTGGTGGGTGAGGCGATCGATCTTGTTGAACACCAGAAGC
The DNA here is from genome assembly GCA_003564295.1 of Gemmatimonadota bacterium. GTDB lineage: Bacteria > Gemmatimonadota > Gemmatimonadetes > Longimicrobiales > Gaopeijiaceae > PXFI01. Next base: position 8,456 of record PXFI01000356.1, read on the forward strand.
TGGGGCCGGTGTGTGAGATCCAGCTCTTCGAGCACATCGTGAACCACATCCCGGTGCTCCTCCCAACCCGGGTCCGAAGCATCGATGACGTTGAGCAGGAGATCCGCCTCCCGGGCCTCCTCCAGCGTGGACCGGAAGGAGGCTATGAGATGGTGGGGCAGCTTACGGATGAAACCAACGGTGTCGGTAACCAGAGCCCGGTGGCCGGAGCCCAGGTCAACCACGCGAGTGGCCGAGTCCAGGGTGGCGAAGAGGCGATTCTCCACGAAGAGGTTGGCGCCGGTGAGAGCCTTCAAAACGGAGGATTTCCCTGCGTTGGTGTACCCCACGAGAGCGGCCCGGAACTCCCCTTCCCTGCTCCTCCGCTGCACCGCCCGGGCCTTGGCCACCTCCTGGAGTTTCTCCCTCAGGTCGGCGATGCGGGCGCCGATGAGGCGGCGATCCGTCTCCAGCTGGGTCTCGCCGGGGCCCCTGAGGCCGATCCCCCCCCGGATGCGGGAAAGGTGGATCCACATTCGTCGAAGACGGGGCAGGAGGTACTCCAGCTGGGCCAGCTCCACCTGGAGCTTGGCCTCCCGGGTCCGGGCCCGTGTGGCGAAGATGTCCAGTATGAGCTCCGCCCGGTCCATGACCCGCACCCCCAGGAGGTCTTCCAGGTTCTTCCCCTGGGCCGGAGTGAGCTCCTCGTCGAAGATGACCAGCTCGGCTCCCGATACCTGTACCAGATCCTTGAGCTCGTGGGCCTTTCCCTCCCCCACGTAGAAGCGGGGGCTGGGGGAGCTCACCCGCTGACGGAGCACCGAAGCGATGATACCGCCGGCCGTCTCCGTGAGCCTGGCCAATTCCTCCAGGTGCTCCTCCGCCACACGGGAGTCCACATCACCGGTGGGAGCTCCCACCAGGATGACCCTGTCCACCGGGGATCGGTTGTCAATGAGTTGCGTGGGAATCTGCCCTCTCTCCTGATCGTGTGGGCTCCGATCGTCTAATGGTGCCAGGGGTGCCAAGTACGCCTTCGCCACCCGAGGGAACTGCATCCGTCATGGCCTCAAGACTCCCTGGCTGCGGAACGGCACCTTCCTCTCGGAACCCAGGCTTCGCACCGTCACCTCACCTCTGACGCGGTAGGGAACCTCGCCTGACAGCAGGAAGCTTCTGAGGGCAGCCCCCAGTGCCCGGTACTCGAAAGGAACGGGGAGGATGACCCTATGGACCTGCCTTCCCTCGATCACCACTCGTTCGCCATGGACCCCATCCGCCAGCCTATGCCAGCCGTAGTCCGGGCTTACGGTACTGCCTCCATCCCTCACTTCCAACTCATAGAAGAAACCGCGGATATCCAGTTTCCCGGACCGTTCGTTGGCTACCTCCAGGGTCACCTCCGCGGTCCCCGAAGCAAGGCCCACTGAGACCAGGTCCACGCCGACGATGGTCACGGAAGGGGGTGAGAAGAGGGCGGAACACCCCGGCAACGTCACCAGCAATGCCACCGAAGCGACACTTTGGGCCAGGCCCCTCAGTGCTCTGCGTCTCGAAACGCGGATCCGTTGCTTGCCCACCCCCTGTCTTCCTCCTTCTGGTGTTCGGCCGGGCCTACGGGCCCCTCAATTTACCCTTCGGCACCCGTATCGGGTCCGCCCTCCACCTCGGGGTCCCTCACCACCGGTGAATCGAGCTCCTTCTGCGAGGCCTCCCCCGCTCCTGCCCCGTCCTTGTCCGGGGATACTGCCCGGTTGCCCTCCGACCTCTTCTTCGCCCACCAGTCCAGCCTCTTCTTGATGATCGCCTCGTGTCCAAGGCTGCCGGGTCGATAGACGACGGTGCCCTCCAGGGCCTCCGGCAGATACCTCTGGGCTGCCACTCCGTCGGGCTCATGGGGGTCATAACGGTACCCGGCGCCGTAGCCCAGATCCCTCATGAGGGTGGTGGGTGCGTTCCTGATGTGCAGGGGCACCGGAGCACCCGGTGTCTCCCGGGCCAGCCTTCGGGCATGACCCCAGGCCTCGTACACCCGGTTGGACTTGGGAGCCGTAGCCAGGTACACCGCAGCCTCCGCCAAGGCCAACTCACCCTCCGGGGAGCCGAGGAAGTGGAAGGCGTCCTTGGCGGCCACGGCTACCCGGAGGGCAGCGGGGTCCGACAGACCGATGTCCTCCGTGGCCATGCGGATCAGGCGCCGGGCCAGATAGAGTGGATCCTCCCCCCCGTCCAGCATGCGGGCCAGCCAATAGAGGGCCGCATCGGGATCGCTCCCCCGGACGCTCTTGTGGAGCGCCGAGATGAGGTTGTAATGCTCCTCCCCCGACTTGTCATAGACAGCGAAGCGGAGCTGGGCGGCTTCCTTCACCACCGCCGGCGTGAGGGTACCACCGGGTCCCACCAGGTTCGCCCCGTTCTCCAGGATGCCCAGACCGCGACGGGCGTCCCCGTCGGATTCACGAGCCATGAGGCGCAGAACGTCCTCGTCCCACGCCAGATCCTGGGCCCCCAGCCCCCGCTCCCCGTCTTCGAGCGCCAGCCGGAGAATGGCCGAGATCTCTTCCTGAGAAAGGGGCTCCAGCACGAAGACGGGGGCCCTGGACAGAAGCGGGCGCACAACCTCGAAGGACGGATTCTCGGTGGTGGCCCCCATGAGAATGATGGTCCCGCTCTCAACGTGAGGGAGAAAGGCGTCCTGCTGGGCCTTGTTGAAGCGGTGGATCTCGTCGCAGAAGAGGATGGTTCTTCGTCCCGAGCTTCGCAGGCGCTCCCGGGCCTGGGCGATGGTCTCCCGGACCTTCCCCACTCCCTCCGTCACGGCCGAGAAGGACTCGAAGGCGGCATCGGTCCGGGAGGCCAGGAGCCTGGCCAGGGTGGTCTTCCCAGACCCGGGCGGGCCCCAAAAGATCATGCTACCCACCTCCCCCCGGTCCAGCATGGCTCTCAGGACCCGCCCCGGGCCCAGGAGATGGGACTGCCCCTGGAATTCTTCCAGGGTCCTGGGCCGCATGCGAGCTGCCAGGGGCGCCTCGCCGGGGAGGTCTCCGGACCGGGACCTCGATCGGGTATCTGGTTCTCCAGGACCGCCGTTCCCCTCATGAGGGGGAAACAGGCCAAGCTCTTCCGCAGGACCCCGGCTCATCCTTCCTCCTCCAGCCAGCGCTCCACAGCCTCCAGCAGCTGTTCCCGCCGGTTCAGGGTGGGATCCTCCAGGACCTCTTCCATGAGGGATGCCAGGATCTTTCCGAACCTGGGCCCCGGCTTGAGCCCCATGGCCACCAGATCCCGGCCGTTCACCGCCAGGTCCTCCGTCCGAAGTGGGGGACTCTTGCGAAGCTCACCCCTGAGCCTGCGGAGAACCTTCACCACGGGGGCCGGGTCTCCCTCATGCCTGAGCCGATCCAGCCGCGCTCCCGCGATCCACAAGCGGGCCGACGCCGGGAAGCGTTCCGGGCCCACCCTGTGGAGCCAACGCCGGAGCTCCGCGGGTGCGGACTCGGCCGGCAGGGGCTCCGCCCCGGCTTCCAGCACACCTGCCACTTCACGGACCTCGGCGTTGGAGAACCGGAGACGGATCATGAGGCCAGCGGCCCGGTCCCTGGTCCGGGCGTTCACCCCCGCCCCCGGGGCACCCTCCCCCCATGTGGCCCCCCCCTCCACGGGAACCCCATCCTGGGTTGTATGTCCCAGATTCTGGAGTAGAGCCGTGAGCCTGAGGCTGGGCCGGTGGGCAGGAAGCAGATCCGCGGTGAGGAGAGATCGTACCCACAGATCCTCGCCGGTGCCCCGGCGCTGGAGACCTCTCACGGCAGCAAGCTCCGGGTAGAGAACCTCCAGGGCCCCCGAGATTCCGTAAAGGGCCAGGGCACCCGACGGACGCACGTCCTCGGAAAGAATCTTCATGAGCTCTTCCCGCACCCTCTCGGGGGATAGGGCCCCCAGGTGGGTCGTGGCGCGACAGAGAGCCTCCCAGGTGTCCCGTTCGATGCGAAGGCCGAAGCGACCCGAGAAGCGGAGGCCCCGCAGAACCCGGAGGTAGTCCTCACTGAAACGACGGCTCGCCACCCCCACGGCCCTCAGAAGGCCGGCAGCAAGGTCCGCCCTCCCTCCGAAGGGATCCTGAAACTCCTCCCGGACGGGGTGCCAGGCCACGGCGTTCACCGTGAAGTCCCGCCGGGAAAGGTCCTCCAGGAGCGTGTCGGCGAACTCCACCACGGCATGGCGCCCGAAGGTCTCAACGTCCCGCCGGAAGGTGGTGACCTCCAGCAGGACACCCTCACGGGTGAGGACGCCCACGGTACCGTGGGCGATTCCCACCGGGACGGTCCGGGGGAAGAGTCGACGCACCACAGCCGGAGGCGCCCGGGTGGCCAGGTCCCAGTCCCCTGAGGGGAGGCCCAGAAGCGTGTTGCGGACGGCTCCCCCCACCGCCCAGGTCTCGTACCCGGCATCCTCCAGGGTCCTGGTCACCCAGCGGACGAACCCGGGGGCGGACGGTCTGCGCTCCATCACCCCACCAGGACGGAGCCCCCGTTGACGTTCAGGATCTCCCCAGTGACGTGTCTTGCCAGCCGGGAGCACAGGAAGACGATGGGGCCGGCGATGTCCTCCGGCGGGGGAATCCTGCCCAGGGGAATGGACCGGCTGATGGCTTCCTTACGGCCTCCTTTGAGGACCGGGTGGGCCATCTCCGTGTCGACCCACCCCGGAGCCACGCAGTTCACCGTGATGCCACGGGAGCCCAGCTCCACGCAGAGCCCTTTCACCAGGGAGATGATCCCACCCTTGGTGGCGGCGTAATCTCCGTGGAATGCCTCCCCCCGCTGCCCAGCGGTGGAGCTCACCAGGACGATCCTGCCGTCGTCCCGCATCCTTCGGATAGCTTCGCGGGTGGTGTAGAACACCGAGTCCAGGTTCTCCCGCATGGTGCGGCGCCAGTGCTCTTCGCTCATCTCCGCGAAGGGGATGTCATCCGGGGGCCAGATGCCGGCGTTGCCCACAAAGATGTCCAGGCCGTCGAACTCCCGGTCCGCCCGGAGGAACAGCTCCCGGGCATGGGCGGGGTCCCCCAGGTCACCGACCTGGGCCCAGGACTTCACGCCCCTGGCTTCCAGCTCCTTCACGGTCTCGAGGGCCTCCTGTTCCCGGCTCCGGTACCCGATGCCCACGGAGGCGCCGGCATCGGCCAGCATGAGGGCCGTGGCCCTCCCAACCCCCCTCGAGCCACCCGTGACCACTGCATTCTTTCCCCGAAGGTCCAGCAAGGTCTTCATGCCCATAGCTCCTCACGTGTCACCGATGCTACTCCTCCCCGTGGTCCTCACCGAAGTCCAGCGTAAAGGGGGCAGACCCAGCTTCTCCCGGCTCCGGGTCATACCGAATACAAGGACGAACACGGCTTTCCCCGATCCGGGCCCCACTAACGGAAGAAAGCACGCAGCTTCTCCCTGATCCCGCGCTCCAGGACCAGGGCGGGCACGGGAACCGGGTCTTCTCCGCAGAGTAGCCGGAAGGTATTCACCCCAGAGAGTATCTCGAACTGCTCGTCGCCACCCATCTCGGACATGACCTCCCTGGCTTCCTCAAGGTCCGGCGTGAGGTGAGGCCTACCGTGGAAATCGGACGAGAAAAGGTCGACCCACCCCCGCTCCAGCAAGGTAAACGCGCGTTTCTGAGGGGTTTCCCCGTACCGTCCCACCAGGGAGCCGTAGTTGACCTGGAGCAGGGCACCCATCTTCCTCCAGCCATTCGCCAGATCAAGCTCTTCCAAGCCCCTGTACCTCTCCGGGTGAGCGAGGACGGGCGTGGCACCTGCGTCCTTCAGCCGTGTGAGAACCTGGAGGGTTCCGGGAGGCACGCCCAGCCAGGGCCACTCCACCAGAACAAACCGGGTCTCCGCCAGGTACAGTCGGCCGTCAGACAGATCAGGGTCCGGCACGTCCAGCATCACCTCGAACCCTCTCCGGAGCTCCACTTCGGGAAACTCCTTCTCTGCCCGCTGCACCAAAGATGACCACCCTCGGTCCATCTCCTCGAGCCTGGCCTCGAAACCCTCGGGGTCGTGGGTCAGGCTTCCATCCAGATGGGGTGTGGTGACGATCCTTCGAACCCCGGCGCCCTCCAACTTGCCCATACCCTCCATGGCCTCCAGGAGGGTCCTGGATCCATCGTCCACCCCCGGAACCAGGTGACTGTGCAGGTCGGTGAGCCCCTCCGAATCTCCAGCCATCAGGCCAGGTGTTCTCCGAGCTTCTTCAAGAGCGCCTCCAGGCCGGCTCCCACATCCCCCTCCCGGGCCACGACCTCGCAGGCCCATGTGAGGAAAGCGTCCGCCACCAGGAGATGGAACGCAGCGGAGCGTTCCCGGCCCGGGGTCTCCAGAGCTCGGTGAAGGGCTGCCTCCCCCCGGGCTGCCAGGTCCCGGGAGTCCCCGGCCCAGGCCTTATCACGGAGGAGGTGCGGGAGGAATGGCTCCGGAACTTCGGGGCTCCTGGATCTGAGCCAGTCTTCCAAACTGCCCTCAGTCATGGCTCCTCTCTCCATCCGGCCCATCAAGCTCACGGAGAATCAACGATCATACCTCTGACGATCTCGGAACCGGCTCGCAGAGCCTCCTCCAACTCCGATGGGTCCCCGACACCCGCCTGGGCCATATGGGGACGCCCGCCACCCTTTCCGTCCACTCGCCGGGCCACTTCCTTGATGATGGTGTCTGCCCGGATCCCCTCCCTGATCAGGCCATCCGACACGAACGCGAAGAGTATGGCCTTCCCGTCCGGGAGATCGGCCGCCACTACGCCGACCCGCCGGGCACCCCCGGCCCTGTAGCCGTCTCCCCAATCCCTGACGTCGTCGGCGCTGCGAGCCTTGAGCCGCACCCCACGGTATTGGATGGGTCCTGAGGGACACTCCAGGGTCTCCTCGGCAAGCACTTCCTCACCAGCTCCACCACCCTTTCGCAGCCCCACCAGAAGCTTCTCCAGCTCCTCCTTCTCCTGGAGAAGCTGGACAAGCCTGCCCGGGGCGTTATCCGGGCGAGTCTTCAGGAGCCCCGCCACCTCGCCCAGACGGCCCTCCGCTTCCCGGAAGTGCTGGAAAGCGGCGGGACCCGTGACAGCCTCGATGCGACGGACCCCAGCGGCCACACCCGTCTCGGCCACGATCCGGAAGAGGCCTATTTCTCCGCTGTGGCGGCAGTGGGTACCTCCACAGAGCTCCAGGCTCACGCCCGGGATCTCCACCACCCGGACCTTGTCACTGTACTTCTCCCCAAAGAGGGCCATGGCACCCCGGGCCAGGGCCTCCGGATGACCCAGATACTGGACGAGGACGGGATGGTCGGCCCAGATGGCCCGATTCACCATCTCCTCCACCCTCCTCCGCTCCTCCGCCGTCAACGGAGCCGTGTGGGCGAAATCGAACCGGAGGCGGTCCGGCGCCACCAAGGAGCCCCGCTGCACCACATGCTCTCCCAGGACCCTTCGGAGGGCGGCGTGGAGCAGGTGGGTGGCGGTGTGGTTCCGCTCCGTGTCGTGACGCTCCTCCTCCGCCACTTCGGCCCGCACATGTAGCGGGGACGGGGGGGGGTGGGGGATGCGGCCCTCCGTAACTGGTCCGGAGACCGCCACCTGCCCCCCGATGGAATGGACCTCCCTCACCTCCATGGTCCATCCGTCGCCCACCACCTGGCCCCTATCCGAGACCTGTCCGCCCGATTCCACGTAAAAGGGGTTTTCCCGGAGCTGGAGGACGAGCCAATTCTCATCGGCCTTCAGACCCAGAACCTCCGTCTCCACCCTTCGGGTCTGGTAACCCACGAATGCTTGTGGCTCTTCAGATAAGAAAGTCCATCCCTCCAGCGTTTCCTCCTCCCCCACCGGGACACCCGATTGTGCCCGATGGGCCCGGCTCCGCTCCCGCTGGGCTTCCAGCTCTGCGTGGAACTCCTCCACGCCGACCTCGTACCCCCGCTCCCGGGCCATGAGCTCTGTGAGATCCAGCGGAAAACCGAAGGTGTCGTAGAGGCGGAAGGCCTCCCTGCCAGGGATCACCGGGGGCTTCCCCTCCTCCCCCGCCACCCCTCCCGACACTTCGGTTCCCGGCTGCAGGGGAGCCAGTTCCTCGAAGCGGGCCATGCCTCCGGCGATGGTGGTGAGGAAGCGCTCTTCCTCCCCGCGGGTGGTGTTTAGGAGGTGCTCGCGGCGGAGGCGGAGTTCCGGATAGGCGTCACCCATGACGTCCACCACGGAGTCCACCACCTCCACCAGGGTGGGCTCACGACGGCCCAACATCCAGGCGTGGCGAACGGCTCTGCGCAGAATTCTCCGGAGGACATACCCCCTCCCCTCGTTGGAAGGGAAGACCCCGTCCGCCAGGAGGAAGGCCACCGCTCGGGAGTGATCGGCCAGGACCCTGTAGCTGGTCCCCTCCTTCGATGCCGCGTCGTAAGGGCGTTCCACGGTCTCCCCCACCTGCGCGAGGAGGGGGAGGAAGAGATCGGTGTGATAGTTCGAGTCCACGCCCTGGAGAACCGCGGCGATCCGCTCAAGCCCCGCTCCCGTGTCGATGGAGGGTGCCGGCAGGGGGTGGAGGGTGCCGTCCTGGTCCCGGTCGTACTGCATGAACACCAGGTTCCACAACTCCAGGAAGACCCCGGCCTCTCCCAGCTCTTCGAAGCGCTCCACGGTCAGGGAGCCTTCACGATCCTGGCCGGGCCGGGTGTCGTAGTGGACCTCGGAGCACGGGCCGCAGGGCCCCGTGTCGGCCATCTGCCAGAAATTGTCCTTGTCCCCCAACCGATAAATCCGATGGGAAGGGAGCCCCACCAGCTCCTCCCACAGCCCTGCCGCCTCGTCGTCGGAGTGGTGGACCGTGGCGTACATCCGATCCGGATCCAGCCCGAGCTCCTCCGTCAGGAGATCCCAGGCGTAGCGAATGGCCTCACGCTTGAAATAGTCCCCGAAGGAGAAGTTGCCCAACATCTCGAAAAAGGTGTGGTGCCGGGCGGTTCGGCCCACTTCCTCCAGGTCGTTGTGCTTGCCCCCGGCTCGTACACACTTCTGGGACGTGACAGCCCGGACGTAATCCAGCTCCTCGGAGCCCAGGAAGAGCTTCTTGAACTGGACCATTCCCGCGTTGGTGAACAGCAGGGTGGGATCATCCCCTGGAACCAGGGAAGAACTGGGAACGATACGATGATCTCGCTCCGCGAAGAACTCCAAAAACCGTTTCCGGATCTCGCTCGCTCTCATGCCGGCAGTCCGACGCCTCCGGAAGAAAAGGGAAAGGACCGGCCCGCCAGTACAACAGGAGCCGGAGCCCGCTTGAAGCCTGCAGTATAACCAAGTGTCCCGGAGGTTCTCAACAACGGGGGCTTCCGTCGTTCTTCCCGGCTCGGCTCTCCCGGAGCCTCAGACCTCCTCGAGCTCCACGTCCGACTCCCCACCACCACCGACCCCATGCACGCCCAGGGCTGCAACGAGACGCTCTTCCAACTCTGCGGCGATATCGGGGTTCTCCCTGAGAAAATCCTTGGCGTTCTCCTTCCCCTGGCCCATCCTGAGATCCCCGTAGGAGAACCAGGAACCGGACTTGGACACGATCTGGTGGTCGACGCCCAGATCGATGAGCAGCCCCAGGTGGCTGATCCCCTCGTTGTAGAGGATGTCGAACTCGGCTTGCTTGAACGGTGGAGCGCACTTGTTCTTCACCACCTTCACTCTGGTCCGGTTACCCACCGTGTCCTGCCCATCCTTGATGGCGCCGATCCGGCGGATGTCCAGGCGGAGAGAGGCGTAGAACTTCAACGCCCGGCCTCCCGAGGTGGTCTCGGGGTTGCCGAACATGACCCCGATCTTCTCCCGGATCTGGTTGGTGAAGATCACGGCCGTACGGGAGCGGCTCACCGCCCCGGTGAGCTTCCGCAGGGCCTGGCTCATGAGCCGGGCTTGAAGCCCCACATGGGAATCCCCCATCTCGCCTTCGATCTCCGCCCTGGGCACCAGGGCAGCCACCGAATCCACCACCACCACGTCCACGGCGTTGCTTCGGATGAGGACTTCGGCGATTTCCAGCGCCTGCTCCCCCGTGTCCGGCTGGCACACCAGAAGGTTGTCCACGTCCACGCCCAGCTTCCGGGCATACTGGACGTCCACCGCATGCTCCGCGTCCACGAAGGCGGCGATACCACCCAGGCGCTGGGCGTTGGCGATGACGTGCAGGCAAAGGGTGGTCTTCCCGCTGGACTCGGGACCGTAGACCTCGGTGATCCTTCCCCGGGGGATTCCCCCCACACCGATGGCCGCATCCAGGCTCAAGGCCCCGGTGGGGATGCCTTCGATCTGGATCCTTGCACCTTCCAGACCCAAGCGCATGATGGCGCCCTTGCCGTGGGATCTCTCGATCTGACTGATGGCCATCTCGAGGGCCTTGTCTTTCTGATCCCTTGTCTCCGCCGTGGACATCTCCTCATCTCCTTGGGATACGGGGCTGGGCCGGTGAGGGGAACCCACCATCTTCGGCCGGGCCGGACGTCACGAATCATTCCCGTTCTCGGGTTCCAAAGTACACCACCCGAATAGAAAGCGAAAGTACCCGGATTCTTCATTAAGCTACCAGGTCCACCGGGACTCGAACATGCCCTGATGGGCCCGGAAGCCGGGTCCGGGAAAGATCCTCCTATCGGAGCTCAGAGACGTGGATACGCTCGGGGACTCGGAATCGGTGGAGCTCTGAGGGGATCTCCTGGCATCCTCTTTACCCTGGTCCTCACCATGACCTTGTCCACCCGGCTTCCATCCATGTCCACGATCTCCAGGCGCAGCCCCCTCCATTGCACCACGGCCGCCGGCCGCGGCTTCCCGTCCAGCCGGTCCACCATGAAGGCGTGGAGGGTCGGGTACTGTCGGCCATCCACCTCCTCCCGCTGGAAGGCCGTGAGGAACTCCTCAAAGGGAAGGAGTCCATCCACCAGCCAGGACCCATCTTCCCGCTCTGCCATCTCCGGAACAGAAGCCTCCCGGGTCTCCGGGAGGTCGCCGACGATTCCCTCCAGCACATCGTACAGGGTGACGATGCCCAGAACCTTGCCATCATCGTCGGTCACCAGGGCCATGTGGACGTGGGACCACTGGAAGAGCTCCAGCAGACGGAAGACGGGGGTCCAGGCCGGGAGCAGGTGAGGCCTTCGGAGGATGGAGTCGAGACCCTGTGGCTCCCGGGACAGAGCGAGCTTCAGGAGATCCTGAACCTTCACATATCCCACGTACCGGCCCAACTCCCTGTCGGCCACCGGGTAACGCGTGTACTCCACCTCCCCGAGACGGGCGAGCCAATCCTCCGGCCTTGCGGACCGGTCGAGCCATACGATCTTCTCACTCGGCGTCATGAGCGTCCCCAGCGTCATATCGCTCAAGCGGAAGAGCCGCTCCACGATCTGTTGCTCGGTGGCCTCCAGAACCCCGGCCTCCGTGGCATGGGCGATCATGCCCTGGATCTCCTCCTCCGTGATCTCCTGCTCGTCCGGCTCCTTGAGGGCGAGCATTCGCAGAACAAGGTCCGTGGAGCGGCCCAGGATGTAGACCAAGGGGGTGGCCAGCACCGAAAGACGTGTCATGGGGCCCGCCGCCTTGGCCGCCATCCGCTCGGGATCGTGGAGGGCAATCCGCTTGGGAACCAGCTCACCCACGACCAGAGCCACATAGGTGACGGCCACCACCACCACCACGATGGCAAGCTCCATGGCAATGCGAGAGGGCACGCCCAGAGCCGTTGTCAGTGGAGCCAGGCTCCCTGCCAGACGGGTACCACCGAAGGCACCGGCCGCCACCGCTACCGCAGTGATCCCGATCTGGACCGTGGACAGGAACCGATTCGGTGAGTTGGCAAGCTCCAGGGCTCTGGCTGAAGCCTTGTCCCCCGCCCTGGCCCGTTGGTGCAACCTGGCCTTGCGGGAGCTCACCACGGCAAACTCGGCCCCGGCCAGCAGGCCGTTGGCCACCACCAACACCAGGAGGACCGTAACCTCCAGCAGCACCACACTCAGGGTAATCATGGAGGAATGATCCTGCCTGGAGGGCCGGTAGGGCAAGCCCCATCCTTCGGAACAGGCCGGGGGGATTTCCCGCAACGGCAGCGAACAGCCCCCTTCCCTTCGACGCCATTGAACAGGCGCCAGGGAGGCGGCCATGGGCATTCTGGCGCGAGGAAGAGCCGACACACCGGCCCATTTTCCTTTTCTTCGGGCCGGAACCATCCTATCCTTCAACCGTAGGATTGAAGACCTGCTCCCCATCATCGCGAGATGTCCTCATGAGCCCGAAACAGCGGCTGCGCCAGGCGCTCCTGGCCCTTGTCCTCCTTGCCCCGGGGGTCACGCTGCCAGGCACGGCCCAGGGACAGGCCTTCCCCTCCGGCGAAGCGGTGGAGGCGGCTCGGTCCGCCCCCCTCTTCCTCTCCAATGAAACCATTGAGCTCACCATCGAGGCGGACTTCAACGCCCTCAGGAGGCAGGACCGGTTTAGGGGGGCGGAGCAACGTCCGGCAGTGCTGAACTGGTCCGCTCCGGATGGTGCCCGGGAGTCACTGGACATCCGTATCCGTACCCGCGGGAACTTCCGCCTCATGAGCAGGAACTGTGAATTCCCTCCTCTTCGGCTGAACATCCGGACACGGGAAGCCGCCGGCACCCTCTTCGAGGATCAGGACAAGCTGAAGATGGTGAGCGTGTGCAGGTTGAGGCAGAGCTACTGGGAGCAATACATCCTCCGGGAATATCTGGCGTACCGGACCTTCAACATCCTGACGGACCTCAGCTACCGGGTGCGCCTGGCTCGTGTCACCTACGTGGACACCTCCGGGAGGGACGACACCTTCACGCGGTATGCCTTCATCATCGAAGACGACGAGGCCATGGCGGCCAAGCACGGGGGGATGGTCGTGGACCTGCCGGAGGGCGGCGCGATCCACCCCGCCCACCTGGAGCCCTGCCACGCCGCCCTGGTGGACGTATTCCAATACCTCATCGGGAACACGGACTGGTCCGGCGTATACATGCACAACATGACGCCGGTCCAGCTCCCGGACGGATCCCCCAATACCGTCCCCTACGACTTCGATTTCGCGGGTGTCGTCAACGCCCGCTATGCGTTCCCGGACTCCAGCCTGAGCATCACCCGGGTCACCCAGCGCCTGTTCCGAGGCTACTGCCCGGAAGATGCGGGGCGGCCCCTGGAGACCTACGAATCGGTTTTCGCCCTCTTCCGGGCAAAGAAGGACGACATCTATGAGCTCTGGAGCTCCCACGAGGGACTGGAGTCCAGGGACCGACGGGAGGTACTCAGGTTCTTCGACGACTTCTACCGCATCCTGGAGGACCCTCGCAGGATTCAGTCGCATATCATGAGGAATTGCTTGCGGATCCCCGGGGACTGAGAAGCCTGCCCGAACCGTTGGAAGGGCTTGCACCTTCCGATCCCCATGCTTCATCTTGGAGAGAGGCTCGAGCTCTCGGCCTGTTTCAGGAGCTTTTTGACCGGAGGTTCATGTGCCACTCGACGACCAACAGAGGGAACGCCTCCGCTTCGACGACTTTCAGTTGGATCGTTTTCCCAACGGTCGCTGTCTGGCCAAGGTCGGGCTGCAATGGACCCGGGGGAGAACGTTCTCGGGAGAGGCCGAGGGAACTCAAACCAAGCAGGGTGAGCTCCAGGCGGCGGCCAAGGCCGCCGTCGCCGCCGCCGCCGAGTCGGTGCGGGGACGTGTGGCACTGGAGCTGAGGGGGGTGAAGGCTGTTCGTGCCTTCGACGCATGGATTGTGGTGGCCTCGGTTTCCGCCCGCGTTGAGAACCTGGACTTCCGGTTGCTGGGTGCCTTTCCCAGTCCCGGGGTCGACCTCTCCCGAGGGGCCGTCCTGGCCGTTCTGGACGCCACCAATCGGGTCCTGCAGCGGTATTTGGAGGATTAGGGATGGAGACCGGTTCGTAGTGATCCCCCTCCTCATCGGTTTGGGGCCCCCTTCCCCACCGGTACCTTCAGAGAGCTGAAAGCCGCTCCATGGCCCGGGCCAGGGCCGCCGTCGCCCGGAGGATTCCCTGGTCGTCCACGTCCAGGTGGGTCACAGCCCTGAGGCGCCGAGACCCGAACTGCACCATGAGGACCCCCTCCGAGGCAAGGTGGTCCAGGACCTTCCCGGGGGAAACATCCTCGGCCAAGATGTCCAACATAACGATGTTCGTTTCCGGCAGGTCGACCCGGAGGCCCGGGATGGCCGAGGCCGCCCGGGCCAGCTCCCTTGCCCGGGCATGGTCCTCGGCCAACCGGTCTCGATGGAAGTCCAGGGCGTAGAGTCCCGCCGCCGCCAGGATTCCCGATTGGCGCATCCCTCCTCCGAGACGCCTTCGGATCCGCCAAGCCCTCTCCATGGCCTCCGCCGATCCGGCCAGAAGAGAGCCCACAGGCGCCCCCAACCCTTTGGAGAGGCAGACCATGACCGTGTCGGCCAGGGCCCCGTAGTGCGACGGGGGATGGCCCGTCTCCACGCACGCGTGCCAGAGCCTGGCACCATCCAGGTGCAGGGGAATGCCCGCGGCCAGGACCACATCTCTGATCTCTGATAGGGTACGGAGGGGAAGGATCCGGCCGCCGGCGGAGTTGTGAGTGTTCTCCACAGCAACCAGACAGGTAGGGGGAACATAGGGGGACGGAGGGCGAATGGCCTCCCGGACCACGTGGGGGGTCAGAAGTCCGTCCTCCGTCGGCACCGGCCGCAGTTGGAGCCCGCTCAGGACGGCACCGGCTCCCTCTTCGTAGTTGAAGATGTGGGCCCCGGCTTCCAAGATCACCTCCGATCCCGGCCGGCCATGGACGGCCAGGGCGGTCTGGTTCGCCTGGATCCCGCTGGGGAAGAAGAGCGCTCGTTCCTTTCCCAGGAGCTCAGCCACCCTCTCCTCCAGGGCCAGGGTGGTGGGATCGTGGTCCAGGACATCATCCCCCACCTCCGCCCGGAACATAGCTTCACGCATGCCCTGAGTGGGACGGGTAACGGTGTCACTCCGCAGGTCGAGGAGTGTACCGTCATTCATCCTTGAGCACCCTTTCTAACCGGGCCAGGCGCCGGGCGATGGAGATGATCCACCCTGCCAGGAGAAGCCAGGCTATGGCGTAGGCCGCAAACAGGTAGCTATAGCCCCGGAGGCTCTGGCCGGCCAGAGCCTGGGGATCCTGCAAGCCTGCCTGCTGGGCCATCGCCGCCACGGGCGAGAGTATCAGCAGGGCCACCGCGACCGAAACAAAAGCTGCAAGGGTTCTCACGATGCCACTCCTTGTGCCCCAGGATCCCCGCCCCCGGCCATCTCGCGGTGCACGGACACCCGTCTCATGCGTTCCAACCCGTATCGGAAGAGGAAGAATGACGAGAATAAGAAGGTGAAAGCCGCCAGGCCGGTCAGAAGGGTGGTGAGCATGTCCCCCGGCAAAGCGGGGCCTTCCGGCCTCAAGACCACCGGGGCAGGGTGGAGTGAGCGGAAGAACTGGACGGAGAGGTGAATGAGGGGGATGTTCAGGACTCCCACGATTCCCACCACAGCAGCGAACCGCTTGCCTTGCTGGGAGTTCTCCGAGGAAGCTCTCACCAGGAAATACCCCAGGTAGATGAACCAGAGGAGTAACGTGAGAGTGAGGCGAGGCTCCCAGGTCCACCAGGTTCCCCATGCCACTCGCGCCCAGAGGGGTCCGGTGAGCAGGACGATGGTGGTGAAGAGCATGCCTCCCTCCGCCGCCGAGACCGCTGCCATGTCGAGACGCTCGTCCTGGAGCCAGAGGTACACGGCGCTGCAGAGGGCTACGAGGCCGAAGGCCAGAAAGGCCACCCAGGCCGCCGGCACGTGAATGTAGAAGATGCGCTGCACCACCCCCATGGTCCTCTCGGTGGACACCCAGAAGAAGACTTGCCAATGCAACAACAGAATCAGAACGAGCCCGAAGAAGCCAAATACGACCCCGGACCAACGGACCTTGGCGCTCATCAATCCTCCACAACGAATCGGAAGAGCCCTGCCCCTGCCGCCAGGGCCACCACGGCGAATGCACCGAGCATGCGCAGATTGCCGCCAACCTCCGATGCGGGGAGGCCCGCCATGAGGCTGCTGGTGGCCGTCACTCCATAGATCACGATGGGAATAAGAAGGGGAAACACCAGGAGGGGGAGGAGCGTCTCACCCATGCTTGTGCGAAACGATATGGCGCTGAACAGCGTTCCGATGGCCACGAACCCCACGATCCCCAGGAACACCACGCCCGCCAGCGCCACCGGATGCTCCCCGAAACGAAGCCCGAAGAAGAGAGCGAACACTCCGAAGACCAGGAGGGTAACGAAGCTCAAGAGAAGGAAGTTGGCCAGGACCTTCCCCAGGTAGAGTGCGTCACGAGGAATCGGGCTCAGGAGCACCCCCTGAAAAGCCCCCTCCTCCTCCTCCAGGTGGAAAGTGCGGCCAAGGCCGAGCAGCCCACCAAAGACGATGGTGACCCAGATGAGCCCCGACGCGATGGCCTGGGGATCCACCACCGTGGGATCGATGGCGTGGTTGAAAAGGACTCCCACCAGGACGGCAAACCCTCCCATGGCCACCACCCGCTCCCGGGTCCGGAGCTCCACCACCAGATCCTTCCAGACTATGGCGCCTATCTGCCGGAGGTAGCCCATCAGCCCACCTCCTCCACCTTCTCCACCTTCTCCCGATAGAACTGCTCAAAGGTGCCTGCATTCAACTCCGAACGATTGCCCAGGAAGACGAACCGTCCCCTGGCCTGAATGGCCACACGATCCGCCAGCTCCAATCCCTGGGAGATGTTGTGGGTCACGAGAATGACCGTGCGGCGGCCGTCCTTGAGGGAGGCCAGAACACCCCTTAGAACCGCAGCGGCATGAGCGTCCAATCCCGTGTACGGCTCGTCCAGCAGGATGAACTCCGGATCGTGGAGAAGGGCCCGGGCCAGGGCCAGACGCTGCCGCATCCCCCGGGAAAGGGTGCGGGTCCGGCTCTTCGCCCTCCTGGCGAGGCCCACCTGCTCCAAGCGCTCCGGTACCCGCCGGGGCAAGTCCGGAAGCTCGAAGAGCCGTCCGTAGAAGCAAAGGTTCTCCTCAGGCGTGAGATGGCCATAGAGGAAGGACTGGTGGGAAAGGACACCGATGCGGCGATGCCATTCCGGATCCCCGGTCTCCAGAGGCCTGCCCCTGAGATGGACCTCTCCCTTCGAGGGCTTGAGGCCACCGGCAAGGACGTTGAGGAGGGTGGTCTTGCCCGCTCCGTTGGGACCGAAGACCGTCATGAGCTGGCCGGCGTCCAGAGAGAACCCCACACCGTCCAGGGCCCTGATGGGGCCGAACTCCCGAACCAGCCCCCGGGCGGAAAGGACCGGTTCCGCGGCCCAGGAAGAGCCGGGATGCCGATCCTCTGCGGGTGCGGACGGGGAGGATTCCACTGGATCCCGAGTCCCGAGCTAAGGGGCCGAGGATGTACGCGGCGACTGGAGCGGGGAGCCGCACTGGGAGCAGAACCGGCTTCCGGCGTCGTTGGGATGACCGCACTCGGAGCAGAACGTTCCCCCCTTCAGGCGAGCCCTGACCCTTGCGATCTCCTGCTCCAGATCGGCGCTCTCGGATTCGTAGGCAGGCCCCACACTCTCCCGCGTCTCAGCCAACTCGGCCCGAATGGCCGCCAGGGCCTCGGCGGAGATCTCCTTGCGCAGGGCCTGATAGTCTTCCTCCCCAAGCTTGCCCATGGCGTACTCGTACTCGGCGTCCCTCAGTTGGAGGAGAGAGACCCGCTTCCGGAACTGGGCGTCCGAAGGGTCCTCACCCGCGCTCTCCAGGGGAGCCTCCTTCCCGGAGATGACGGGGTGGAGGATAAGGAACACGGAGAATCCCACCAACAGCAGAGCTCCCAACGTCACCACGGCGCGCCTCCGGAAGGTGGATTCCGACCAGCCACAGCCCGACCCCTCATGACGATGCCGCCCCCGCAAGGGCCCCCGTGGCCTCCCCCTCCGCCGCCGACACC
This sequence comes from Gemmatimonadota bacterium, assembly GCA_003564295.1. Lineage (GTDB taxonomy): Bacteria > Gemmatimonadota > Gemmatimonadetes > Longimicrobiales > Gaopeijiaceae > PXFI01. The sequence goes on from PXFI01000356.1 coordinate 26,491, forward strand.
TCCCTGCGCCTCACCACCTCCGGGGAAGGCCACAGGGCAATGAGGCAACCGATGGTGAGGACCACACCCCCGAACCAGATCCAAGCCACCAGCGGGTTCAACATGACCTGCACCATGATCCGTTGGGCATCGGGGTCGTTGGCCACGACCCCCTCAAAATCCTCCACATCGGCCAGGATCAGGTAGAGATCTTCCAGCGGGGTGGTGCGGATCCCCACCTCCGTCACCATCTGCCGGTTTACCCTGTAGAAGCGCCTCTCCGTGGTCATGGGTCCCACGGGAACACCGTTGCGCTCCACCGTCATGAGGGCCACCCACCGGTCGAAGTTCGCCTCCCGGGAGGAGGAAATCCCTTCGTAGGTCAGCAGGTATTCGTGACCGAATGGAGAGGCTACGGACACGGTCTCGCCGGGATTCAGGGCCTTCCGCACCTCCACCTCGAAGGCCCGACCGGCAAAAGCCATGAACATCAGGACGATCCCCACGTGCACGATGTAGCCCCCCCACCGCCTCCGATTCCTGCCGACCAGGTGGACGAAAGCCGTCAGGAGCCCCTCGCCCTCGATGCGGGCCCGGGCTCCGGCCCCCTTCCAGAACTCCACCGCCACGATGGCCAGAACGAAGGCCGAGATCCCGAAAGTGGCCAGGGCGTAGCCGTTCCGGGCACCGAGGGCGAAGATGGCCGCGGAAACCGCCACCCCCACCAGAAGGGGGAAGGCAAAATTCTTCTTCAGGTTGCGCCCCGTAGCCCTCCGCCAGGCGATGACCGGTCCGATACCGGTAAGGGCCAGGAGCACAAGCCCGATGGGGATGTTCACCCGGTTGAAGAAGGGCGGACCCACAGCGATGGCCTGTCCGGTGAAGGCCTCGCTCACCAGGGGGAAGACCGTGCCCCAAAGGATGGCGAAGGCCGCACCCAGGAGGACCAGGTTGTTCAGGAGGAAGGCCGCCTCCCGGGAAAGGAAGGACTCGATCTGGTTTTCCGACCTGAGGTCCGGCAGGCGGTGAAGGATGAGAATGACGGCAGCCACAAGCACGCTGGCCATGAAAGCCAGGAAGATGAAGGCGATAGTGGTGTTCTGGGCGAAGGTGTGGACCGAATCGATGAGCCCGGACCGGGTCAGGAAGGTGGCGAAGATGGTCAGGAGGAAGGTGAGCAGCACCAGGGACATGTTCCAGACCTTCAGCATCCCCCTGTTCTCCTGGATCATGACCGAGTGCAGGAACGCCGTGGCCGTGAGCCAGGGCAGCAGGGAGGCGTTCTCCACGGGGTCCCAGAACCAGTAGCCCCCCCATCCCAGCTCCTCGTAGGCCCAGCGCATCCCGAAGATGATCCCGTTGGTGAGGAAGAACCACGAGAGGAGGGTCCAGCGCCGGGTCAGGACGATCCACCGGGAATCCAGCCTCCCGTTCAAAAGGGCCGCCATGGCGAAGGCGAAGGGAATGGTGAAGGCCGTGAACCCCAGATAGAGAACAGGGGGATGAACCATCATCCAGTAGTTCTGGAGCTGGGGGTTCAGTCCCTGTCCGTCAGCCGGGATGAAGCCCAGCTGCTCGAAGGGATTGACTTGAGCGAAGAGCAGGATCACCAGAAAGAAACCCAGGATGCCCTGGAGAACCCCCACCACGTAGGGCATGAACTCCCGGTTTCGATTCCGGTTCTGGAAGACGGTGATGGAAGAGAAGAAAGCCACCAGGACCGCCCAGAAGACCAGGGATCCCCTTTGGCCGGCCCAAAGCCCCGCAACCTTGAAGAAGGTGTCCAGATCCCGGTTGGAGTATGCCGCCACGTAGTAGTACTGGAACTGGTCGGTGAGGAAGGCGCTCACGATGCCCAGTGAGGCCAGGACCAGCAGCACCAGAACGATGTGGACGCTTCGCTCGCCGCTCAGGACCAGGTCACCACGCTTCTGGGATCCGCCCACGAACCCCATGACCATCCCCCAGAAGGAGATGGGCAGGGCGATCCAGAGGGCGAATTCTCCCAGAGCGGTCACCCAGCGACCCCCGGTCCGGCAAGATCGTCAGGAGGAGCCTCGTAGCGGCTTCCGCACTTGGTCAGCAAGCTTATCGCCTGGAACACTCCATCCTCCCCGTACCGTCCTTCCACGATCACCTCGGCGTTATCGGTGAAGGCGTCCGGCAGGACGTTCCGGTAGGAGACCGGAAAGACGACGTCAGGATTCTCCAGGTCGTGCACCTTGAAGAGATGGAGGAAGTCCTCGTCACCCTTCTGATAGGAGCCCGGGACAACTCTACCGCTGACCCTTACACCCACCCGGTGGAAAGAGGGGTCCTGCTCCACCTTGGCAAGGAGCTCTGCAGGTGTGAGGTAGTAGACCATGGTGTCACTGATGCCGGTCCAGACCAGGTAGGTCACAGCAAGAGCCACGCCCACCAGCCCCACATAGAACCGACCGTTCTTCATACTACCACCTCTTTC
>PXFI01000155.1 GCA_003564295.1 Gemmatimonadota bacterium
CCTTCAGGACCTGGGCGTTGGGAGAGATGAGCCGGGACAGGAAGAGAGCTTCGGAGGACGCCGGAGCGTCCCCCGTCAGGAGAGCCGCGAAGGAGCCGAAGCGGATCTCCAGCACCAGGGAAGAGTCGTTGCTGCCGTCCACGGGCCCCGCCGTTCTCGGGCTGCCCCTCTCCGGCCGGCCCTCGGGGCCCACGACCCGGACGGCCATTCCGTCCAGGTTCAGGGAATCCCCGGCCCCCACCACCCGCCAGGGCACGCCCCGGGCCTCGGCTGCATCCAGAACGTCCAGAAAGGTCTCCTCGCCGGCGGCCTCCCCCGGATCCAGCACCGCCAGGACCGGGAGCTCCCTGAGGATGGCCGGGGCACCTCCCACATGGTCCAGGTGCGGGTGGGTCAGGACCAGGAGATCCAGGGCCCGGACGCCCCGGGTCCGCAGGTAGGGCAGGACGGTGCGGGCTCCCGCATCGAAGGTTTCGGTCCGGGGGCCCGCGTCCACCAGGACCCATCGTCCTCCGGGAGACCGGAGGACAAGGGCATCTCCCTGGCCCACGTCCAGCATCACCAGCTCCACGGAGCCCCGCCCCGCCAGGTCCGCCCCCAGGGGCCACGCCAGGAGGGCCCCCACCACGGCCGTGGCCAGGACGGGAGCCCTCCCCCCCCTCCCTGCCCCGGGACGCAGGCGCAGGATCACCACCCCCAGGAGGAGTCCAACCGTGCCTGCCACCACGGCCGCCCGGGATACCCAGATGGAGGCCAGGGGAAGCCCGGCGGCGGCCTGCACCAGGTTGGCGAAGAGCTGGAGGTTGAGCTCCACCCCCTGGGCCATGAATTGGGCCAGCCCCGGGTGAACCAGGGAGAGGAGGAGGCAGGAGAACACCCCGGGGATGGCCACCACCACCAGGGGCGTCACCATCAACGTGAGGGGAATCCCCACCAGGGACACCCGGCCAAAGTGCCAGGCCACCAGGGGCAGGGTCGCCAGGGTGGCCGCCACCCCCGCGGCCAGGCCCCCGGAGAGGAACGAGGGGGTCCTGCGGGGAAGGCGAGCCCTGATCCAGCCCGAGAGGGGGCGGTATCCCAGGACCAGCCCCATGGCCCCCGAAAAGGACAGCTGGAACCCGGGGCGGGCCAGGGCCCCCGGGTCCACCAGGAGGAACCCCAGGAAGGCCGTTGCCAGGGCTCCCAGGGGCGAAACGGAGCGGCGCGCCAGGCGACCCAGGGCCAAAACCGTCAGGAGGAGAGCAGCCCGGAAGGCCGCGTCCGGAAGGCCGATGGCCAGGACGTAAAGCCACACCCCGCCACTGGCCAGGGCAAACCTCATGGTGTGGGGCAGCCCCAGGGAACCCATCACCAGCAGGAGGACCCCCGCCACCACTCCCACGTGGAACCCGGAGATGGCCAGGAGGTGGGCCGTTCCCGCCCGGGCGAAGGAATCCCGGAGCGCCGGATCCAACCCTTCCTTCCGGGCCCAGACCAGGGCCGTGGCCAGGGCCTGGGTCTGGGGAAAGAGCTGGCCCAGGCGGGCTTGCACCCGCCCCCCCAGACGCACCAGGGCATCTCCGGGGTCGGGGCCAGCCAGGCCACCCGGAGGAGGGGGCAGGAGGCTCAAAGAGTCCGCCCTCAGGTAGCCTGACCGCAGGGGCGTGGAGGACCCGGGCCCGAGGCTCCGGCGCCACTGGCCGTGGGCCACCAGGAACGTCCCCGGCGCCAAGCCCTCTCCTCCACCCCCCCGGACCACCAGCCTGAGGCGCTCCCGGCACACCCCGGGACCTGTCTTCGCAGGACGGACCTCGCCGCGCCCGTCCACCACGGGCCCCACGAGACGTCCGGATACCGAGAGTGCCTGGCCCTCCCTCAGATGGAAGCGGCAGTCCCGAGCCTCCGCCCGGGCCCCGACATGGGTGAGAAGGGCCCCCGCCAGGAAGCCGAAGAGGAGGGCCTCCGGGCGCAGGCCGGGGCGCAGGCTGGGATTTGGGCCGGGGCGCAGGCCGGGGCGGTGCGATGCTCGGTTGAGAAGGAGGAAGGCCGGGAGGGTGAGGAGCGTCCAGAGGAGGGGGACGCCCAGGTGGAGGAGTGTGGCGCCGGCACCCGCTGCCAGGGCCAATCCCACCACCGGCGGGGCCCGGGCTACGCGGAGCACTCCCTCATTCCGGCGGCGGCTCCTCCCTGAACAGGTCCTGCTGGTTCCGATCGATCCACTTCCTCTCCTCCTGGGATTCCTGGGCCAGACGCTCCCGAAGGATCCGGCGGACCTTCAGGTCGCCGTGGATCCCGGTTACGAAGATGACCAGCATCCCCACCAGGAGGCCCCCGAAGGCCACGAGGGTCACGGGGACGCGGTACAGGGTGAGGAACCCAAGGTTCAAGGTGGCCCGGTGGCCTGCGTTCAGGGCTGAGAATCCCATAGCCATGAGGGCTACCAGAACCGCCGATATCAACCCGATCAGTCTGCTCATGCGGGGGCCCTCTGCGCCCGCCCCGACGCCGGCGCCCCCACGAAGGTGGCTCCGGTGGTCCGGGTGAGCTCCAGGGTGAGATACGCGCCCAGGAGGCTCTTCGCCCCCTGGAAGACGGCCACCTTGTTCCTGCGGGTCCTGCCGAGCATGAAGCCGTCCTCCTTCCCCTCCTTCTCCACCAGCACCTCCTCCAGACGACCTACCTCGCCTTCGTTGATTTCCCTCTGGATCCCTCGGCTGAGCCGGATAAGCTCGTCCAGGCGGGCTCGTGCCTCCTCAGGCGGAACGAAGTCCTTCGAGGGCAGCCGGGTGGCGGGGGTCCCCTCCCGGGGTGAGAACCGATAGGTGAAAGCGTCGTCGAATCGGACCTCCTTCACCACGGCCAGGGTGTCCCGAAACTCCACCTCCGTCTCTCCGGGAAAGCCCACCATGAGATCGGTGGAGAGGGCCACGTCGGGGACGGCGCGCCGCACCATGTCCACCTTCTCCAGGAACTCCGCCACCGTATGCCGGCGGAGCATCCTCTTCAAGGTTCGGTCGTTGCCGGCCTGGAGGGGTAGATGAAGGTGCTCGCAGACCGCCGCTTCCGAGGCCATGACCTCCAACAGCTCCGGCGTGACGGCGTTGGGATGGGGGGAGGTGAAGCGGACCCGGCGAATCCCCGGCACCCGGGCCACGGCCCGGAGGAGACGGGGAAAGCTCCAGCCTTCAGCCAGGTAGGAGTTCACCGTCTGGCCCAGGAGGGTCACCTCCGTGATCCCCTCCCGGGCCACAACCCGGACCTCTTCCAGGATTGCCCGAGGATCCCGGTTCTTTTCGGGACCTCGGACGGAGGGAACGATGCAGAAGGTACATCCGTGGTCGCACCCCCGCTGAATGGCCACCCAGGCCGAGACCCGGGAGATGCGCCGGAGCTCCAGCCCCTCGTAGTTCTCCTTGGGATCCAGGTCCAGTATGGCCACACCCGGGGCACCCTTCCGCCGCGGCATCTCCAGGCGGAAGACGCAACTCAGGGCATCCGGAAGACTCCTGTACCCGTCGGGACCCATGAGCATGTCCACCTGGGGGGCCTTCTCAAGGAGCCCCGTCCCCATGCGCTGGACCATGCACCCGGTGACGCCGAGGACCAACCCGGGATTCTTCTGCTTCAGCCCTCCCAGCTGGGCCACTCTTCCCAGGACCCTCTGCTCCGCATGCTCCCGGACGGCACAGGTGTTCACCAGGACCACGTCGGCCTCTTCCGGCGTCGGGACCAGCTCGTAGCCCCGGGACGCCAGGATACCGGACATCAGCTCACTGTCGCTGATGTTCATCTGGCACCCGTAGGTCTCGACGTAGGCCCTCTTCTTTCGTGACATGCCCGATCCGTTCAGGAGTTAGGAGTCTTCGCCGCTACGGACGCGGCGAGCCTGTTCTCTGCCACAGGCCATCCTCGGCGGGATCCTCCGAAATCGGCTGCAAGGTGTGGGACAAGTCAATAGTCAGATGATCCCCCGAACCCCCCAACCGTCCCTGCAGGAGACCCTGCTGGCCCGGAGGAGGAGCCCACCGGCTCCGGGAAAGGCTCCGCCGTTCTCCGGGCCGCCGCGGTGGGCTTCCCATGGTCTCCGGGCCGTCTCCTTCAACCCTCACCCGGCCATGGTCTTCCGTCAGCTCGCCTCCGGCCTCCCTGGAGCCTCCGCCTCGAGTCCCTGCGACCTTTACCCGCAGATAGTCTTCCGTCAGGGCCCATCCACCGTCTCCCTCCAGAACCACCAGGGCTCTCTCGCCCACCCTTCCTTGCCGGTAGATGCGCCCCTTCTCCAGAACCAACTCCCGTAGCTCCCGGCTCCTCTCCCCCGCCACCCTCTGGGGCACCCGGCCCCCCAGCTCCGCTGCGGCGGTCCCCTCCCTGGGAGAGAAGGGGAAGACGTGGAGGTAGGTGAAGGGCAGCTCCTCCACCAGGGAGCGGGTGAGGAGGTGGTCTCGGTCCGTCTCCCCCGGGAATCCGGTGATGACGTCAGCCCCCAGGCCCAGCACCTGCAGCCGTTCTGCCACGTCCAGGACCCGGCGCCGGTACATCTCCCGGGTGTGCCAGCGGCGCATGCGCCCCAGAACGGCGTCGGAGCCGCTCTGAAGGGGCATGTGGAGGTGGGGGGCGAGCCAGCCTCCGGAGCTCTCCAGAAGCTCCAGGAGGAGATCATCCACCTCCGTGGCTTCCACGCTTCCCAGCCGAAGGCGGACTCCCGGCGCCTTCTCCAGAAGGAGGGCCACCAGGCGGGAAAGGGTCACGCCCGAATTCAGGTCCATGCCGTAGTGGCCGATGTGGATCCCTGTGAGGACCAGCTCCGGGTGACTCTGGGCCAGAAGGCGAGCCTCGGCTACCACCTCATCCGGCGAGCGTGAGCGGCTCGGGCCCCTGGCCAGGCGAGTAGCACAGAAGGAGCACCGCCGATCGCACCCGTCCTGGATCTTGAGCCAGCCCCGGATCCCTCCCTCTCGGCGCTCCAGGAGCTTCCCGCCCGCCGCTTCCATCCCGGCCCCCGACGCGGGTCGCCTGAGCTCGAGCTGTACCGCCCGGGCCACTTCCACCGGGTCGTGCCCCTCCACTACCCCCACCACTCCCTCCATCTCCCGGTAGGTCTGGGGCTTCAAGGCCGACGAGCACCCCGCCACCACCACGGCCATCCCGGGGTGCTCCCGCCTTAGCCGTCGAATGAAGCGCCGGGCATCCGCATCGGCCCGGTTCGTAACGGTGCAGGTGTTGACGACGCAGACACGGGCTTCCGCCGGCTGGGAGCCGGTCCGGACCCCCAGAGCCTCCAGTTCCTGCCTCATGCGCTCGCTGTCGTACTGGTTGGCCTTGCAGCCGAAGGTCCTGAAGAGGACTATCAAACCGCTCCCCCACTCACCAGCTGGCGATTCGAATGGTCAGCGTCCCCCTCCAGAAGGTTTCCACGAGGGATCCGGCCTCCCTCCGTCCCCGTTCCACTGCCATGTCCACCCCCCCGGCCAGGAGATCCTGAGGACGCGTCAGGTTGATCCCGATCCCACCGGCCAGGAGCGTCTCAATGGGGTCCTCTCCGGCGAACCGGAACGGGAGGTCGGATTTCCTTGCGCCCACCCGCAAAGGTATCCTCCGGGACCTGAGCTCGGTTCCCGTCCATTCCAGGCCGCCGCCGAAGCTCCACACGGGCCCCGCCAGATCCTCTTCCCGCAGGCCGCCTGCCGAATGACTCCAACCGGCATAGGCGAGACCCAGGTTCATGATGAGGTTGGGTGTCAGGAGGCCTGAGGCTCCCAGGCGGAGCTCCATAGGAAGCTCGAATTCGGCGCCGTCCCCTTCCGTGCCCTCCGACGGATCGGCTTTCAGCGAAGATGACCATGTGGCGGTCCCCGCCAGCCTCAGGAAATCCACCGGATCCCAACGGGCCCCCAGGGTGGCCGAGAGACCGCTGTACTGCCACTCGGAGCGGACCTGGTAGGGTATCACCTCCAACCCGGGCTCCGTGTCGATCAAGGTCCGCGTAAAGGTCCGGCTCACGGATCCAGCCTGGCTTCCGAACCCCACCCCAATGGCCAGGTCCTCACCGAGCCTCTGGGCCCAACCCAGACGGACGGTGGTAACACCCCCCTCCGACCTCAGCTCCTCCACCAGGGGAACCGTGGTCCCACCCAACTCGGTAGTGGACTCCCTCCGGAGCTCCCAACGCTGGTCCATGAAGCCGCCCATGGTGAGGGTCACCGCTCCTCCCAAGGAGTAAACCGGGTAGGAGAAACCCATGACGGGAAAACGGGTCCCTTGGGTGTGGTCCGTTTCCTCGCCCATGGTCCCCTCCGTCCACTGAGGCTGCAGGGTGATCTCCAGGGCAGGAAAGGCCATGCCCGCCGCGGACGCGGGGTCCGTGGGGAGGAGGGCCGGTCCAAGAAGGCCCACACCTACGCTGCCCAGGGCGCGGGAACGGGCGTCCAGAGGCTCAATGGGCAATCCCAGACCTCTCGATCCCAGGAGGGACTGGCCTGCCAGCCCCTGAGGGGCCGAGACAAACACCAACAGAAGGACGGCGAAAACCCTGTTCATCGGATCCCCACTTCCCCCCCCACCGTCAGGATGAGCCGGAGCTCGGGGGCGTATGGGCTGCCGGGCCCGTAAAAGGATGCGAAGTAAAGGGAGAGGGGCTCGAAGCTGGACAGGAGAGCCAGGGTACGGGGCACATCCGTGGGCGCCTCAGACGTGTCGGCCAGGAGCTGTTCAACATACGCCCCCAGGGGAAGTACAACGTCTAAACCGGCCTCCCCCGCGAAATGCCCGGGTGGGACGACCACCCCGAGGGGCCCCACCAAGGAAAAGCCCAGCGGAGACTTGGGGAGCCGGGACGGCTCCAGGACAGGACGGACGTCCAGTCGGAGGGAGTCGGTGGGCTGGAAGGCGGCCGGGGGAGCATGGGTGCGCAGGATCAGGGACGCCGAGATCAGGCTCTTCGGCTTCAGGGCCAGGGGACAACCCACTTTGGCACAGAGCTCGGGAGGACCGTCCAGCTCCCTTGGGAGGCTCATGGAGAACACCGTTCTCCGAGCCGGCACCCCTCCCACGATGATGCTCTCCTCCGACACGTCCGGAGGTGGATCATACACGAACGTTCGGGACCGGGCGCTCACCGTGAGATTCACCAGCGTGTCCGGGTTGATACTGGGACGGGTGATGAGGGAGAGACTCACGGATCTGAGATCCAGCCGCACCCCCTCCGTCACGGCGTCCAGGCGAGCCCCTCTTTTGGCGGTGGCCGTGTCTGCCCAGAGGGCCACTCCCACCGAGTCGATCTCGAAGACCACCGAATCTCCCGCAGCGGGATCCCACTCGGCCGTGCTCAGGGGCATCACGGGTCCGGCTCCCTCCTCCGGCCACGGGCGCCGGTCCCCCACCGAGTCCACCGCCAGGGTCCAGGTCACGGACCCGGGATCCCATTCGGTCTCCAGGGCGCCGAGGGCAAGGGTGGTCGGCCCGTCCACAACGCTGGAAAGGGTATCGAAGCGGGCCACCACCTTGCCTCCCACGAAGGTGAGGACGGTGTCGGTCCGAGTGGAGCCCAGGGTATCCCGAACGGAGGCCGAGGTAGGATAGCCGAACCACGACACCAGCGTATGCGCATCCAGTAACCCCTCGTAGTCTCGAGCCACGATTGCCGTGGGAAGCTGGACAGCGGTCCCGTAGCCCTCCCAGACCTGCAGGTCCTCGGCGAATTCGCTGAAGGGCAGACGCCCCTCCACCGTCACTGCCGAAACCGGAATGAGATCACCCCCCAGCGAGCTGGTGAGGTCCTCACGGCAAGCCATTAGGGACCCGGAGCCCAGAAACAGGAGCCCAACCACCACCGATCGTTTCACGCGTGTCGCCATCCGAAGCTTCAGAACCTCTCACCCGAAAAAGGACATACCTTCATTCTGGACCGGACCCGGCCGTGAAGCCGTTCGACGGTTCCAAGCGGAACGGAAGAGGGTGGAGCTCACCCAGCGTCCATTCCTCACGGGCCTTTCCGGCCACCGAAAGGATGGGGAGGTCCGGGGAGAACTCCGCCAGTACCGCTCGGCAAGCCCCACAGGGAGGCACCGCCTCCTGTCCGTCCGTCACCAAGACCAGTCGCCGGAACGCCCTGTGCCCGGCGGCGACGGCGGCCGCCAGGGCTCCCCGTTCCGCACACAGAGTCAGGCCAAAAGAGGCGTTCTCCACATTGCAACCCAAGAACATGGCACCGTCGTGGGCTTCCAAGACCGCCCCTACCCGGAACCCGGAGTAGGGAGCATGAGCCCTGGCCTGCACCTCCCTGGCCTTGGCCAGAATGTCTTCAGTACCCTCCATCGTCCGTCCAGATCCTGGGCAGGCGCTGGGTGAGCCCCGTCAGGATCTCGTTGCTGATGGTCTGGGCGTGGTCCGCCACCTCCTCCAGCGTGATGGTCTCCCGGCCGTCCCTGCCGAAGAAGGTGACCACATCTCCTACCTCGACTCCCTCCACTCCCGTCACGTTCAGGACCGTCACGTCCATGGAGATCCGCCCGATGACGGGCACCTTCCGGCCTCGGACCACCCCCTCACCCCTGTTTCCCAGGAGCCGGGGCAGACCGTCGCCGTATCCCACGGCCACGGTGGCCCACCGCTCAGGCTCCCGGGCGGTGTAGGTGGCGCCATAACCCACCGTGGAGCCGGCCACGGCCTCCCTTATGAGAACGATCCTGGCCCTCAAGGATGCCACTGGCGTCGGATCCGGTAAACCTTCCCCAGCGGCCCCCCCGTACAGGAAGATCCCGGGCCGGACCGCGTCGGCGGCCAGATCAGACCTGCGAAGGGCACCGGCGCTGTTGCAGGCGTGGAGGAGGAGCCCCTTCGGCCGAGAGGGAAGGATCTCCAGGACACCCATGAGACGCCGCCATTGCAGGGAAGTGGGCTCCGGGTCGCTGGAGTCGGCGGAGTGGAAGTGGGTGTGACAGCCCTCCCATTCAAGGGGCGGACCCAGAAGAGCTTCCACCTGCGAAGCCCAGTCCCCGGCCCGATGCCAGTCGAAGCCCGCCCGGCCCATTCCCGTGTCCACCTCCAGGTGGAACCGGCCCGGGAGTCCTGCCGTCCTGGCGGCATCCCGAAGACGAGCCAGGGCACCCAGCTCTCCCACGCTGACCGAGAGCCGGGCCTTCACGGCATGGAGAAAGGAACCCGGCGGAACCGGGCTCAGAACGACGACCGGCCTGGATATCCCAAGCTCCCGGAGGCGCACCCCCTCCTCCACCGCCGCCACTCCGTACCCCCAGGGATCAAGCGGCTCCAGAGCTTTGACGCACTGGGTCATTCCGAGACCGTAGGCGTCAGCCTTCACCATGGGAATCACTCGGACCCCTTCGCCCGCGGTCTCTTGCACCTGCCGGTAGTTCTCTCGAAGGGCCCGGGCGGAGACGTCCACCCAGGCCCGTGTTCTCTGATCCGTTGACATAGTAGTGGAAAGATGCGAAAAAAGACCCACACAGCAAGGGGCCTCCCACACGTGAGGCAGCCGAAAGACCTTGTGCTTCAGGCACTTTCAAGAATGGATCCGTATGACCTGGCCAGAAGAGCGGCGCGCAGGGGTCCTGGACAGGGCCCTGGAGGTTGTAGCCTTCCTGAGGGAGCATTGCCCGTGGGACGCGGCCCAGACCCCCCGCTCCCTCATACCCTACCTCCTGGAAGAGACCCACGAGGTGGTGGATGCCATCAGGGCCGATGATCCCCGGGCCCTGGAGGGAGAGCTGGGAGACCTCCTCCTCCACCTGGCCTTCCAGATCATCGTGGGGGAGGAGGCCGAGAGGTTCACACGGGAAAGCGTCGTGGCCCGGATGGAGGACAAGATGAAGCGACGCCATCCCCACCTCTGCGGCCTGGGGAGCAGGGAGGATTGGGAAGCCCTGAAGGTTCGGGAGCGGGAAAAGGATGACATCAGAATCCTGGACGGCCTGGCCAGAGGCCTGGACCCTCTCTTGAAGGCCCATCGCATCCAGGAGAGGGTGAGCGGCGTGGGGTTCGACTGGTCCGACGCGGGAGGGGCCTGGAACAAGGTGGCGGAAGAGCTCGAGGAGGTGCGGGTGGCGCTGGAGACCGGAGACGAAGACGCCCTGGAGGAGGAGCTGGGAGACCTCCTCTTCGCGGTGGTGAACCTGACTCGATTGGCGGGCACCCACCCAGACACGGCCCTGGACCGGGCCAACCGGAAGTTCCACCGGCGGTTCGAGGAACTTGAGGATCTGGCCCGGGAGCGGGGAATCTCCCTCCGGGAGGCCTCACTGGAGGTCCTGGACGAACTGTGGGAGGAGTTGAAGGGGAAGAAGGGCGAAGCAGGGGACCCGAAGCCCTAGAACCCCGCCTTCTTGTCCACCAGGTTCAGCAGAGTCTCGCCGGCGAAGAACCGCCTCAGGTTCTCCAGGATCAAATCGGTCTGACGCCGCCAGAAGCACCGGGAGACGGCGGACACGTGAGGGGTCAGGAGAACGTTGGGCAGGCTCCAGAGGGGGTGGTTGGGGGGGAGGGGCTCGGTGGGAAACACGTCCAGGCCCGCCCCGCGCAGCCCCCCCTCCTTCAGTGCCGCCACCAGGGCAGATTCGTCAACCAGGGCTCCCCTGGAGAGGTTCACCAGCACCGCAGACCGCTTCATGCGGGCCATGGCCGCGGCGTCCACCATCCCCCGGGTCTCGGGAGTCTCGGGAGCCGTCACCACCAGGAAGTCGCTATCCTCCAGCAGCCGGACGAAGCCTTTGGGGCCATGGAGGAGCTCAAAGGCCGGCAAGGAGCCCTCCTCGCCGGAACCTGAAGCGCCACCGAAGTCGGTCAGGGCCAGGGGTCCCGCCGCAGCTCCGGGAAGCGTTCTAGCGGCAGGTCCGGGAGCAACGCCAGCCGCCCCCGGGGCACTCTGTCCCCGGAACGCCTCGGGCCCGCGATCATAGGCCAGGACCCGTGCACCCAGAGTCCGGGCCCGCTTCGCCACCTCCCGGCCCGCCCCACCGAACCCCAGGAGGCCCACGGTGGACTGGGCCACCTCCACCAGGGGGTGGTCGGCCCGGAAGAAAGGATCCGTGTTCCACTCGCCCCGCCGTTGATTGGCGACGGCGAAGTCCAGCCCCCGGGCGAAATGGAGGATCATGGCCAGGGCGGTGTCCCCCATGGGGGGGCCGTGGATCCCCTTGGAGTTGGTGAACAGCACGGGGCTCGCCAGCATCTCGGGCGTCAGGGAGCTACGAACGCCGGCCGCTCCCGAGTGGACCCACTTCAGCCTCCTTCCTTCCCTCAGGAGAGCCGCCGGGACACCACACCCCATGTAGATCTCTGCGTCACGGATGGCTTCCAGGAGGGCCGGGCCCGGATCTCCCACGCCGTCCCCGGTGCCGTCGGCCTCCGCATCCATGACCTGAATGGTCCATCCCCCGGGGAGGGTGGCCGAGATCTCTTCAGGAACCCAGGACGGCATGGACCAGGCCGGGCGACGGTCCTTGAGGTCGATAACGAGCTTGGGCATGGCTACCACCCTACGGGTAGAGACGGTTGATGAGCCTGGGAAAAGCGATCATCTCACGGATGTGGCGCCGGCCGGTGATCCAGGCCACCGTGCGCTCCAGCCCCAAGCCGAAGCCCGAGTGGGGAAAGCTCCCATACCGCCTGAGATCCAGGTACCAGGCATAGGCCTCCACCGGGAGGTCCTCCTCATGGATCCTGGCCAGGAGGCGGTCCAAGTCGTCCTCCCGCTGACTCCCCCCGATGATCTCGCCGTACCCCTCCGGCGCGATGAGATCGTCGCACAGCACCGTGCTGGGGTCCTGGGGGTTTTCCTTCATGTAGAAGGCCTTCACGCCCGTGGGATAGTTGTACACGAAGACCGGGAGATCATGGTCCTCACTCAAAAGGGTCTCGTCGGCCCCACCGATGTCCTGCCCCCACTGGATCCGGCTCCCCTTCTCCTGGAGACGGGCCACCGCCTCCGTGTAGCTGACCCGGGGGAAGGGAGGCTTCACCTTCTCCAGCCGGGAAAGGTCCCGCTCCAGGTACTCCAACTCCGGGCGGCACCGCTCCAGGGCCCGCTCCACCAGGTAGGACACGAACTCCTCCTGGAAGGCCATGTTGCCCTGGGAGTCCACGAACGCCAGCTCCGGCTCCACCATCCAGAACTCCGTGAGGTGGCGGCGGGTCTTGGATTTCTCGGCCCGGAAGGTGGGACCGAAGCAGTAGACGTTCCGGAACGCCGGACACGCCGCCTCCACGTAGAGCTGGCCCGTCTGGGCCAGGTAGGCGTCCTCCCCGAAGTAGTCCGTCGTGAACAGGGTACCGGCGTGCTCGCCGATGGAACCTGTAAGGATCGGTGTGTCAACCCTGACGAAGTCCCTCTCGTAGAGGAAGTCGTGGATGGCCTGCTCCACCTCCGACCGGACCCGGAGCCCGGCCCTCTGCTGGGAGGAGCGGAGCCAGAGGTGGCGGTGGTCCAGGAGGAACTCCACCCCATGCTCCTTCGGCTGGATGGGGTACTCGGGGCTCGGCCCCAGGACGCGGAGGGTCGCCAGGCCCATCTCGTATCCTCCCGGCGACCGGGGCTCGGCCCGGACCACGCCTGTGACCTCCACACAAGTCTCCTGGCTCAGGGAAACGGCCAGGTCCCACACCTCCCCCGGGAGCTCCTTCTTGACCAAAACGTTCTGGACGTAGCCGGTTCCGTCCCTGACCACCACGAAGGCCACCTTTCCGTGGATCCGGAGTTGGTCCACCCACCCCGCCAACGTCACCTCGGCACCTTCGTACCGGGAAAGATCCTTCACCAACACCATGGCTCAGCCCCCCAAGCTCGTTCGGCATCCCCCGGCGACCTGCCCACAGGGGCAGCGGACCCAGGGATCGTGCGTTCCAGGTGTCAACCACACGGCCGGCGGGCAATCCCCTCCGGCCCAAACCTGCAACCTGACTGCACCGCGGGTGCGGTGTCAATCGGGAATCGCCGAAGGCCCGGCATTCCTTCGCGGGCCTCGGGGGAAAAGGGCCGGGAAGGCTCGGGGAAGGCCGCAAGAGAGGAGGGCCAGGAAGGTCCAGGAAGGGCTGCGAGAGAGGAGGGCCAGGAAGGCTTTGAGAATAGCGATTCCCAGCACTGTCCAGGCTCTGGGATTGAGGGTGATGGGGATATCCGTGTTACCGGACCCCTGCGTTGCGGCCGAGTCGAGGCTCAGACCTTGCGCTGTGGCGCGAACGGGCTACATTGTAGCAGCATCACCTCAAGGAGGCAGCATGGCCAAGGAAGCGACGGCTCGGGCGCGCATGGACGCGGGCTTGAAGAAAGAGGCTGAGAGCATTCTCGCTGAGTGCGGCCTCAATGCAACGCAGGGCATCAACCTGTTCTATCGGCAGATCGTTCTGCACAACGGACTACCCTTCGACGTGAGGATACCAAACGCGGAATCCCGTAAGGCAATGCGGGAGATTGAAACCGGAGAAGGGCTCGTGAGGTTCGGTAGAGCGGAAGATCTCTTCACGGATCTACGGATTTGAACCCTCCGCCACAATGGCCCCTCACCCCTGTCCGGACTACGGCCTTTGGCAAGGACGTGGCAAGGTGCAAGGCGCGCGGCTACAACATGGATGTCCTTCGCGTCACGATGGGGCGACTGATTCACCGTCAGCGCCTCGAGCGAAGACAGAAAGACCATCCCCTCAAGGGGGAGTGGGTCGGCTACCGAGAATGCCACCTTTCGGATGACTGGCTCCTGGTCTACCAGATCAAAGGGAACGCGATCTTCTTCGCGCGAACGGGCACCCATACCGACATCTTCGAGGCATAGGGGTGCCCCCGCTCAACGGGTCCCCCTCTTGGGTCTCGTAGAGCTCGCGAATGCCGCGCCCAGCCCATCGCCCTCGCGCTGGTCCGGTCAAATGGATACCCCGGGAGGGTGATAATCCCTGCTGGCCCCCTTTCCCTCGGGGACAATGGTCCCAGCTCGCCCCCTTTCATCGAGGGTGGCGGGTCCGCCCAACCCCTGCCGGTCCGACTGTGCCGGCGGGCCGCAGGCTTCGTCTGTTCCCGCAGGCAAGGGAGGTCTCGAAGTGTGCCCGCTCCCTGAGGATCGGAATGGACACCCGGCTTGGATGAGAAGTGTTGTTGCGGCGCCCCGGCGGGCGCTGCGAAACGCTCGGGTGACGGGCCGTCAGTCGTGAAAGAACCCTAAGACCTTGTAAGTAAATAAATTACGACACTACGCTTCACCAGGTGGGCCTTTCCTGAAAACCGCTCTCCGCCGTGGCGTTGCGGGTGGAGCGCTCCCTCCGGCTCACGCCAAGTCCGTAAGTTAGCATGGCGCCCAGTACGCTTGCGGAGTCCGGGCCCCATTTGACACCCAAATCCGTATCGGACCCTACACGCGGACATCCCATGCGGAATCCGGTGCTTATAGAACACCCACTTCCGCAAGCGATGGAGGCGTCCGTCTAAGATGCGGAATTGGGGGCAGGCCTGGGGCTCGGTGGGAGCCTTCAGGGGTAAAGGAAGCCCCCTCTCGGGGCCGTAACATGCTCCGTTGGGCCTCAACGGGCGAAGGAGGCTCCAGCCTCAACCCACCCCGAACAGCCGCATCTTCTCCCCGTGGCGAGCCTCTAGCAGGTGTCGGACCTTATGGTTCTCCGGGGATTCCAGGGCCGGATCCCGGGCCACCCGGTCCCTGGCCCGCGTCTGGGCCTGCCGGAGGAGATCCTCGTCCCTGGAGAGATCGGCGAAGCGGAGGATGGGATCCCGGCCGTGCTGCTGGGGCCCGAAGAAGTCCCCCTGGCCCCGGATCTCCAGGTCGGCCTGGGCAATCTCGAACCCATCGGAGGTCCTCTTCAAGACGGCGAGACGCTCCCGGGCCAGCTCGCCGGGCTCCGACACCAGGATGCAGGTGCTCTTGGCCCCGCCTCGCCCCACCCGCCCCCGGAGCTGGTGGAGCTGGGAGAGGCCAAACCGCTCGGCGTGCTCGATGACCATGACGGTGGCGTTGGAGACGTCGATACCCACCTCGATGACGGTAGTGGCCACCAGAAGGTCCAGCTCCCGGGCCAGGAATGCCCGCATGACGGAGTCCTTCTCCTCCGCCCGTAGCTGTCCGTGGAGGAGCCCCACCCTGCGGTGCGGGAAGACCTCCTCCGAGAGCCTCCGGTGCTCCTCCGATGCCGAGCGCAGATCAACCTTCTCCGAGTCCTCCACCAGGGGGTAGACCACGTATGCCTGGCGGCCATTCTCCATCTCCCGGTCCAGGAAACGGTAGATCTCCTTCCGGTTCCGGGGATACTTCACGAGAGTCTCCACGGGCTTCCGGCCCGGAGGCATCTGGTCCAGGATGCTCAGATCCAGGTCACCGTACAGTGCCATGGCCAGGGAGCGAGGGATGGGGGTGGCGGACATGACCAGGACGTCGGGCCGGCTCTCCTTCTCCCCCAGGGCCATGCGCTGGCGGACGCCGAAGCGGTGTTGCTCGTCCACCACCACCAGGCCCAGGCGTTGGAAGTCCACGCTGTCCTGGATCAGGGCGTGGGTCCCCACCACCGGGCAGGCCTCTCCTTCGGCGAGGGTGGCCAGGGTCCTCCTCCGGTCCGAGGCCCCAAGGCTGCCCGTCAGGAGGAGGACCTGGACGCCCAGGGGATCCAGCATCTCACCGATCCGCCGGACATGCTGCTCCGCCAGGAGCTCGGTGGGAGCCATGAGGGCCGCCTGGTATCCCCCTTCCAGGGCCAGGAGCATGGCGAAGAGGGCCACCACCGTCTTGCCCGACCCCACGTCTCCCTGGAGCAGGCGGTTCATGCGCCGCGGGGAGGCCATGTCGGCGTAGATCTCCTGGAGGACCCGGGCCTGGGCCTCCGTAAGCTGGAAGGGCAGGGACTGGTAGAGGGGACGGATGAGCCGGTTCGTCCGGAGGAAGGGAATCCCCGGCTGGGCCTCCGTCTGCAGATACCGGACCTGGGCCTGCACCAGTTGGAGGAAGAAGAGCTCATCGAAGGCCAGCCTCCGCCGCCCCTCCTCCACCTCTTCCAGGGAGGCGGGCCGGTGAAGGGAGGCCAGGGCTCTGTCCAACGACGAGACACCCAGAACCTTCCTTTCCTCCTCCGGAAGGTACTCCTCCCCCCGGGCCTGGCTCAGCAGCCAATCCAGGTTCCGGGCGAAGACCCGCCGGAGGATCCACTGGGGCACTTCCTCGCTGGCGGGATAGGACACGAAGATGGTGCCATGACGACCCCCGTCCTCCTCCCCTTCCCTACCCAGGAGGATGAACTCCCTGGGATGGATCTGGCGGCCGTGGTAGAACTTCACCGGACCTGTCATCAGGAGGAGATCTCCCTTGCGGATCCTCCGGTCCAGCCAGGGCTGGCCGGGCCAGGCGCAGGTGATCATCCCGCTATCGTCCTGGAGAACCACCTGGAAGATCCTGAGGCCCGAACGGGTGGGCACGGTCCCCTTGCTCCTGACCCGGCCCACCACCGTCACGTCCATCCCCACCTCCGCGGCGGCCACGGGGTGGATCTCGGAGGCGTCGTCGTACCGTCGGGGAACGTGGTACAGGAGATCCCTGGCGGTGAGGATTCCCATGCTCCCGAAGGCCTGGGCCCGCCGAGGCCCCACTCCTTTCAGGAACTGGATGGGCGTGTCGAGCTGGGAGAATTCCTGGCCCATCACCCCTCTTCGAAGACTCCCCTTAGGAAGGCATCCGGATCGAAGACCTCCAGATCCTCGAGTCCTTCCCCCGTTCCCACCAGCTTCACGGGCAGGCCGAACTCCTCCTGGAGGCTCACCACGATTCCGCCCCGGGCGGTGCTGTCCAGCTTCGCCAGGATGATGCCGGTGAGGGAAACTGCCCTGGAGAACGCCTCCACCTGGGCCCGGGCGTTCTGGCCCAGGGTGGCGTCCAGGACGATGAGGCACTCGTGGGGCGCCCCCTCCAGCTTCTTGCGGACCACCCGGTCCACCTTCTGGAGCTCCTCCATGAGATTCTTGTGGGTGTGGAGGCGCCCTGCGGTGTCCACCAGGACCACGTCCACCTCCCTGGAAAGAGCCGCCCCGATGGCGTCGAACGCCACGGCGGCCGGATCGCCCCCTCGCTGGCCCCCCACGAAGGAAGCACCAACCCGCTGGGCCCATATGGAGAGCTGCTCCGCAGCGCCGGCCCGGAAGGTATCCGCAGCCGCCATAATCACCGACTGCCCCTCCCGGCGGAGGCGATGGGCCAGCTTGGCGATGGAGGTGGTCTTGCCCACCCCATTCACACCGCAAATGAGGTAAACGGTGGGTCCCTGGTCGGCAGCACTGAGGAACGCCTCGGAGGATGGGCGAAGAATGGCGGCCAGCTCCTCCTTCAGAGCCCCCCGGAGCCCTTCCCTTCCCCGGACCTTTCCCCTCCGGGCCAGGTCCTCCACCCTGTCCACCAGACGCAGGGTGGCCTGTACGCCGAAATCGGCCGCCAGCAGCCGCTCCTCAAGGGACTCCAGGGTCTCGGTGTCCATCCCTCCCACGGCCACCCGGACGTCGGTGAGGGCGAGCCTCACCACCCGGTCCCAGAGGGAAGTCTTCTTCTCAGACCTGGTTCGGAAGAGTCGGGCCATGGGCCAGAGAGTCCCGGGCGCCCCGGGTCACCGTCCTCCCTGGTCAGGCTGGTCCTCGGCCACCACCACGTCGGGCCCCTGGACCAGCGTCTGGATGGGAGGTCCGGGAAGGGTCTCTAGCAGCAGAAGGCGCTCCCGGGATTCCTCGGCCCAGCGCTCCTGGGCAGAAGGGGGAACCGGATCTCCGGGAGGAAGGGGGATGGACAGCGGATCAACCCACCGCCCATCGGGCCTCACCATCTCATAGTGGCAGTGGGGGCCCGTGGCCACTCCCGTCATCCCCACGCGCCCGATGATCTGGCCCTGCCGCACCCGGGTCCCGACCCGGATCCCTGGTTCGAATCGGCTCATGTGGCCGTAGCGGGTCAGCCACCCGTTGGGATGGCGGATCTCCACCAGGTTCCCCAACTCCCCCCTCCAGCCGGTGAAGACCACCACGCCATCCCCCGTGGCCATGATGGGCGTCCCGGTGGGAGCGGCAAAATCCACGCCCCGATGGGGCCGAACGATGTTGTGCACCGGGTGGAGACGGGCCGTGGAAAACCGTGAGGAGATGCGGGCCAGCTCGATGGGTTTGAGGAGGAACGCCCGGCGCACCGACTTCCCGTCCTCGTCGAAGAAGGTACCCTGTCCGTCTTCTTCGGGGTCGAACCAGATTGCCCGGTAGGGCGTCCCCCGGTTCACGTACTCCACAGCAAGGAGGCGGGAGGACCGCATGCTGCTGTCGGGCCGCACCTCCCGCTCCATGACCAACCGGTACGTGTCGCCGGTCTGGACCTGCCGGGAGAAGTCCACCTGCCACTGGAAGATCTGGTCCAACCGGCTCACCAGGCCGTCCCGGTCCCCCCGGGTGAGGTGGGAGAGGTCCGGGTTGTCCAGGACCGCATTCCAGAGGATGTCCCGGATCACCCCCGATACCATGAGCGTGTCGACCCAAACCGGCGTCCGGACCAGGTCCGCCGACCATCCCACCTCGTCCCGGGTGAGGCGAACGGTCTCGTCCCTGCTCATGGTCACGTCCACGCCCCGGAGCCAGTCCTCCTCCGGCTCCGGCACATACCGGAAGGTGATCCGGGTTCCGTCCTGCATCCTCCTGGGATTAGCCTGCTCGCGAAATGCCAGGAGGAGGGCGTTCTGCTCCGACCATCCCACGGAGGCATCCTGGAGCACCGCGCCTAACGTCTGTCCCCTCTGCAGGTGCATCACCTCCAACCGCTCCGCCGGCAGGGCCTGGACGGGCTCCAGGGCGCCGACCTCGGGCACCCGGGCTGAGAGGTGGTGCCCCAGGAGGAATGCCAGCCCCAGCAGGCATGTCGTACCCAGAAGAACCCACCAGGCGAGTGGGATTGGTCGGGTCATTCGGTCTTCAGTCCATTTGGCGCCGTATGAACGTTGGAATGTCCAGCTCCCGGATGTGCTCCGTGTTGATCACCCTCTCTGGGAACCGCTGGAAGGGGATCTCGACAGTGTCGCTGCTCCCTCCCACGGCCACCACCTTCCTCTGGGGCTGAACCTGCTGCTGCCTCACCTGGGGCTGCTTCGGACGGGAGAACTCGGCTCGCAGCACGTTCTTCTCTTCCGCCTCGGAGCGATCGAAGCCCGTGGCGATGACCGTGACCCGGATCCTCCCCTCCAGGGCCGGATCGTGCACGGCCCCGAAGATGATCTCCGCGTCGTCACCAGCCTCCTCCTGAATAATGCTAGAGATAAGAGACACCTCGTCAATAGCCAGATCCATTCCGCCGGTGATGTTGATGAGGACACCTTTGGCCCCAGAGATGGAAACGTCGTCCAGAAGAGGCGAGGAGATGGCTTCCTGGGCGGCCTCCTGAGCCCGGTTCTCTCCCTCTCCGAAACCGGATCCCATGAGGGCCGGCCCCCGGGAGGCCATGATGGTGCGGACGTCGGCGAAGTCCACGTTCACCTCTCCGCTCACTCTGACGAGATCGCTGATGCCCTGGGTTGCATGGAGAAGAACCTCGTCGGCCTTCTTCAACGCATCCCGGAAGGAGGTTCCCTTGCCCACCACGCTCAGGAGGCGGTCGTTGGGCACCACGATCATGGTGTCCGCGGTCCGGCGGAGCTCCGCCAGCCCCTGGTCCGCCTGGCGCATGCGCTTCTTGCCCTCGAAGGAGAAGGGCCGGGTGACGATGCCGACGGTGAGGGCTCCCAGCTCCCTGGCGATCTCTCCAACGATGGGGGCGGCGCCGGTTCCGGTTCCCCCACCCATTCCGGCGGTGATGAAGACCAGGTCGGCTCCCTCCAGGACCCGGCGTACCTCGTCCTGGCTCTCGTGGAGAGCCTGCCTTCCGATCTCGGGCCGGGCGCCGGCGCCCAGCCCCCTGGTCAGCTTCTTGCCGAGCTGGATGTTGACCTGAGCCCGGGACGCCTTCAGGACCTGGGCATCGGTGTTGGCGGAGATGAACTCCACCCCCTCCAGATCCTCATCGATCATCCGATTGACTGCGTTGCCGCCGGCGCCACCTATGCCGATGACTTTCATGACTGCATTGCGGATCGGGGATTCCTCGAATTCGAAGATCATCATACCTACCTCCGGGACGTGGTGTGAGCAGACACCGTTGTGTGAACGAAAGCCGAAAGACCGACAGGGACGACAGCTGGCCGTCCTCGTGAAGCCACAGAAAGCACCGCTTCGGCCATCCCACGGCCAGCATGGTGCGCCATCAGAAGAACTCCTTGAGCCATGCCACGATCTTGGTGACGAGACCTGAGGTCAGGGTGGAAGCTCCCTCTCCCGTCTCTCTGAACCGGTCCGCACCATACAGGGCCAGACCCGCCACGGTGGCGAAGCGGGGAAAGGCCAGGGAATCGGCCAGCCCCGTGAGCCCCTCCCCCGGACTTCCCACCCTCACGGGGGCGGCAAAGACCTGCTGGGCCAACTCGACTGTTCCCGGAAGGGCCGTGGTCCCGCCGGTCAGCACGATCCCCGCGCCCAGCTTGTCCAGGAGGTCCGCTCCCTCCAGCTCCTCCTGGACCAGGCCGAACATCTCGTCCAGCCTCTGCTCCACGATGTGGGCTACCAGCTCCCGGGCTACGTGGCGCCGCTGCCCAGGACCGGGCCCCGGCAGCTCCACTGTCTCCTGGGGATCCACCATCTGGGCGAAGGCCGCTCCGTGCTGCTCCTTGGCCTTCTGTGCTTCGGCAAAGGGTACGGAAAGCCCCTTCACCAGATCGTTGGTTACTGTGAGTCCGCCGAAGGGGAGGATGGCAACATGCCGGATCTTCCCCTCGTAGAAGACAGCCAGGTCAGTGCTCCCCCCACCGATCTCCACCATGGCCACCCCCACCTCTTTCTCGTCCTCGGTGAGGACGGCCCGGGAGGACGCCAGGGGTTCCAGCACCAGCTCCTGGATCCGGTAGCCGGCCCGGGAAACGGCCTTCCTGATGTTGGTGGTGGACGCCGAGGCTGATGTCACCAGGTAGACCTCCGCCTCCAGCCGGGTCCCGGCCATTCCCAGGGGGTCCTTGATCCCACCCTGGTGGTCCACCTTGTACTCCTGCGGGATGGCGTGCAGGAGCTCACGGTCCGGCGGAAGGGCCACGGCCCGGGCCACCTCGTGGACCCGGCTCACGTCCTGGGCCACCACCTCTTCCCCACCCACCGCCACTACCCCCACGGAGGGGGAGGCCTGGATGTGCTCGCCGGCGATCCCCGTGTAGACCCGGTCCACCGTGACGCCGGCCATGAGCTCAGCCTCCTTGATGGCCTTGCGCACGGACTCGGTGGTTTCCTCTATGTGGGTCACCACCTCCCGGCGCATGCCCGAGGTCCGGGACTGTCCCACCCCCAGCACCTTGAGGGCCGGCCGCCGCTGGAGGTCCGGGGAGAGGTCACCAATGACGGCGCAGGTCTTGGTGGTGCCGATGTCCAGGGCAGCAATGAGATTACCTCGCATGATCATCCTCCTCCGGCCCGGGCGAGCCGGACCACCACCTGGTCCTCATACCTGAGATCCAGGTCCGTGACTCGTTTCCCCTCGAACCGGGCGGATGCATCGTCCAGGACCCGGAGGCCAGCTTGGATTCGCCGGTAGGGGACGCCTTCCGTGAAGTGGAGGATGACGGGGGGATCCCAGATGCGGGCATGGAGGTCCCCCCGGGCGTCCAGGGTGATGTCTGAGACCCGGGCCAGGAACTCGGGGTCCCCCTGGGTGATCCGGTGGATCTCCCGGGCCAGGAGCCTGCGCTGGGCCGGGGTGAGGACGCCGGACCCATGAGCGCCTGCCAGGGCCATGATGGGCAGATCCAGGCGATGGAAAGCCGGATCGATGGGCAGGACCCGGCCGGACTGGTCCACGGGCTCCAGAGCCGGCCCGGGGTAGAGAGCCACCGGTTCCCGCTCCACTACCTGCAGCACAAGGGTCCCGGGAAACCGCCGGTGCACGGTAACGTCGGCCACAAGGGGGTGGTGCTGGAGGCGCATCGCCCAGCTTCTGGTATTGTCCCAGACGCTGGCATCCGTCGGCAGAGCCAGGGCACGGAGGGCATCCTCCTGGGTCAGGAACCGGGCGCCCTCGACCCGGACCTCCGTGACCCTGAAGGCTTCCATCTTCGCCAAGGCCTTGGGAGCCCGGGACAGGATCCCTGCCACGGCCACCGCCAGTGCCACGATCCCCCAGAAGGCCATTCCTCGCTTCATGTCTTCATCCTCCCCCCGCCCCATCATTCCGGTGGCGCCGGAGAGCTGCCAGGAGATCCTCGCCCAGGGCCTCGATGGATCCCGCCCCCAGGATCAGGCACACGTCTCCGGGCCGGAGGCTCGGCAGGATCTCGGCAGGAAGCTCCGCCAGATCCGGATGGAAGGAGACCTCCGGCGCACCCGCGTCCAGAGCGGCCTGGGCCACCAGGACTCCCGTGACGCCCGGCAGGGGCTCTTCCCGGGCCGGATAGATCTCCGTAACCCAGACCCGGTCCGCCCTGGCCAGGGCCTGGCCAAATTCCGGTGCGAAATCCCGGGTCCGAGAGAAGAGGTGGGGCTGGAACACGGCCACGACGCGGCGGCCGGGAAAGCGGCTCCGGGCGGCGGCCAGGGCGGCCCGGACCGTCGTGGGGTGATGGGCGTAATCGTCCACCACCGCCACCCCACCCACCTCCCCCAGGAGCTGAAAACGCCTGCCCACCCCCCGGAAGGCGCCCAGCCCCTGACGGATGGCTTCCCACCCCACCCCGGCGAGGCGCGCCCCCAAGGCCGCCCCCAGTGCGTTCTGCACGTTGTGGCGACCCGAGACCACCAGGGAAACCTCCCCCCGGGGCATACCCTCCTCCCAAACGGCCACCCTGGTCCCCTTCTCCCCCTCCTGGAGCACCTCTCCCCTGAGCTGGGCACCGGAATGCAAGCCGTAGGTACGGGCCTTCCCACCCAGGGCCGGGAGGAGCCGGGAAGCGCCATGATCGTCACCACACACAGCCACCAAGCCGTCGGCCGGGACCCCAGCCAGGAACACCTCGAAGGCCTCCTGGACTCCCTCCAGGTCCCCGAAGACGTCCAGGTGGTCCGCTTCCACGCTGGTAACCACGGCCACCTGGGGGCGAAGATGATGAAAGGAGCGGTCGAACTCGTCGGCCTCCACCACGAAGTGCTTCCCCTCACCGAACCGGAGGTTCGACTCCCACTCCAGGACCCGCCCCCCCACCAGACCCGTGGGATCCAGGCCCGCCGCCGCCAGGATCTCCGTGGCCATGGCGGTGGTGGTGGTCTTGCCGTGGGTGCCCGCCACGGCCAGGACATGACCCTGATTCACCCATTCCCCCAGGGCCTCGGCCCTCTTCAGGACCGGAATCCCGAGCTCCCGAGCCCGGAGGATCTCGGGGTGATCCCGGGGGACCGCAGCCGTCACCACCAGGACCGAGGCCTGGTCCGCGTGCCCGGGCTCGTGACCCTGGACGACCTGGCACCCCAGGGAGGAGAGGGCCCGGGCCACTGAATCCGGCTGGAGGTCGCACCCCGTCACCGGGTACCCGCTCCTCAGGAACAGCTCGGCCAGGGCAACCATGCCCGCCCCGGCGATACCCATGAAGTGCACCGGTCCCCTGGAGGTATCGAAGAGCTGCGGGAGACTCATGACACTCCTCCCCCCGGGGCGTTCACCGGGCACGGCAGGAGAGCTGCCAGATCTTCCGCGATCCGGCGGGTGGCCTCCGGGCACCCCCGCTCCAGGGCCGCCACCCGCATGGCCTCCAGCTTCTCCGGTGCCGCCAGGAGGGTGGTGACGGCCCGCCACAGGCTCTCTCCCGACAACTCGGGCTCCGGGAGGTGGACCGCCGCTCCGGCACGGGCCAGGCTCTGGGCATTCCGGGCCTGATGGTCAGCCGCCGCCGTAGGCAGGGGCACCAGGACGGCGGGAAGACCCCAGGCCAGGAACTCGGAGGTGGCCATGGCCCCGGCACGACTCACAGCCAGGGTCGCCACCCGGAGGGCCCGAGGCATCTCGTGGATGTAGCCCAGGGCCCGGACCCACTCCGGGGACCCCAGGCTCCGGAGCTCCTCTTCTATTACCTCCAGGTTTCGGGGGCCCGTGGCCCAGAGGATCTGGAGGTCCTCCGGCCGTCGCAGGGATCCTTGCTCTGCGCCTCGGACCCCTTCCAGGACAGCCCTGTTCACGGACACCGCACCCTGGCTCCCCCCCACCACCAGAACCACCCGGGAGCCGGGGGCCAGACCGAAGTGGGCCCGGTCGGCGGCGACGTCTCCGGGGGTGGGAAGGCGGATGGGGTTTCCCGACACCCGGGCCCGCGCCCGGGAACGACGAGGGAGGGCGTCCCGGGCCTCGGGAAAGGCCAGGTGCACCTGCCGGGACCACCTGCTCAGGACCCGGGTGGTGATTCCCGGAAAGGCGTTCTGCTCCTGGAGGGCCAGAGGAATCCTCATGAAGCCCGCCATGAGCCCCGCGGGCCCGCCGGCATAACCACCCGTCACCACCACCAGCCCGGGCTGCAGGCGGGAGAAGACCTTCCTCGTGGCCACCAGGGATCTGGCCATCCCGTCCAGGACACCCAGGAGCCGCCTCACGGTGGCCAGGATCCCTCCCAGGAAGCCCGGGCTCCCCCTCATTGCCCCTCGCTCGAACCCCCGCACCGGGAGGAGGAGGTGCTCCACCCTCCTCTCAGGCAGGACCCGGGCTTCCAGGCCCCGCTCCGCTCCCACGAAGAAGAGACGGACATCCGGCCGGAGGTGGGAGAGGGCATCGGCCAGGGCCAGAGCCGGGTAGAGGTGCCCACCGGTCCCGCCACCGGAGAAGACGGCCAC
The DNA here is from genome assembly GCA_003564295.1 of Gemmatimonadota bacterium. GTDB lineage: Bacteria > Gemmatimonadota > Gemmatimonadetes > Longimicrobiales > Gaopeijiaceae > PXFI01. The sequence goes on from PXFI01000155.1 coordinate 24,812, forward strand.
CAGGCGGCCCGACACCGACCCCTCCCTCCCGCCGCCGGCCGAGTGGGGGCGGGAATCCCCTTGGGGGCTCCCGGGGCTCCACCCCGCCCTAGCCACGTCTCCTCCCCGGGGCCGGCTGTTGCCGGGCGATGGCCATGAGGATCCCCACGGCAGCCATGGTCGCCACAAGGTTCGACCGCCCATAGGAAATGAAGGGAAGAGCGAGTCCCGTGGCCGGCACCAGGCCCAGGCCCACGGCCATGTGGAGGATGGCGTGAAGGGCGATGAGGCTGGTCAGCCCGACGGCCAGGAGTTCCCCGAAGAAGTCCGGGGCCCTCCTGGCCACCCGGAATCCCACCAGGATGAGGGTGAGGTAGAGCGCCACCAGAAAGACGACCCCCAGAAAGCCCCACTCCTCACCCACCATGGCGAAGATGAAATCGTTGTGGGGCTCGGGAAGAAAGCCGAACTTCTGGCGGCCTTCCCCGAACCCCACGCCCACGAGTCCTCCGGACCCTATGGCCAGGAGAGACTGATGGACCTGGAACCCCGCGCCCGAGAGATCCGTGCCCGGATTGAGGAATACATGGATCCGGCTCAGGCGGAATCCCTCCCCGACCTGGGCCAGGAAGACGGGAGCGGACACGCATCCCAGGAGCAGGAAGTGGGCGATCCGCCCACCGGCGGCGAAGAGGACCGTGGCTCCCAGGAGCCCCACCAGGCACGCGGTCGAGAAGTCCGGCTGGGCAGCGATGGGAAGCAGCACCGCCGCCCAGATGATGAGGAAGGGCAGCATGCCCCGCCTCAGGCTCCTGAAGTAGGGCTGCTTCTTCAACGCCAGAGCGGCCGTCCAGATGATGACGGCCAGCTTGGCCAGCTCCGACGGCTGTACCCTCCCTCCGGGAACCAGGAGCCAGCGCCGGGCTCCGTTCACCGTGGGGGCGATCTCCCCGGTCCACGGGAGGATGAGGATCACCAGGAGGATCCAGGTCACACCCAGCACGGGCCAGGCGAGCTGCTGCCACCAGCGGTACGGAAACCGCGAGCAGGCCACCAGGACCGCCAGACCCAGAGCCCCGCCGACCGCCTGCCGGAGAACGAGGTTCGTCGCCTCGGCCCCGGCCCGGTGGACGAGAAAGGTGGTGGCGCTGGAGAGGGTAACCAATCCGAAGAGAAAGAGGAGGATGGTCACGCCCATGAGGACCGCCGGCTCCCATCCCTTTCCCAGGCCCGTGTCGGGGAGGGCCAGGGGTCCCGCCGGGGCCACGTTCAGGGGCCGGGGCGCCATCTCTCAGGCCTCTCCCCGGGCCAGGGCGGCAAATCGCCTCCCCCGGGCCTGGTAGTCCTCGAACATGTCGAAGCTGGAGCAGGCCGGAGAGAGGAGCAGAAGGTCCCCGGGCTCCGCCAAGTCCGTGGCCGTCGCCACCGCCTCCTCGAAGGTGCCGTCCACGACCCGGCCCGGCGCTGCGTCTCCCAGCGCCCGGGCGAACCGCTCCCTGGCCTCTCCGAAAAAGACCAGGGCCCGCACCCCCCGGTGGAGGGCGCCGCGAAGAGGAGCCAGGTCCTCTCCCTTGTCCTTGCCTCCCAAGAGAAGGACCATGGGTCCCGGAAGGCTCCGGAGAGCTCCCACCGCCGCAGCCACATTGGTGGCCTTGGAGTCGTTCACCCACCGGAGTCCCCCGGCATCCCCCACGGGCTCCAGGCGGTGAGGAAGGGGCCGGAAGGTGGCAAGGCCCCGGGCCAGAGAGCCCGCCGGCCCACCCGCCAGGCGGGCCGCCAGGGCCGCCGCCAGGGCATTGGCAACGTTGTGGAGCCCCAGGAGGGGAAGCTCACCCTGCGAGAGGAGGAGATCCTCCTCGCCTTCCTCCAGAGCCAGACCCAGGATATCCCCCCTGAGAAACGCATGGCCCCCCGGGGCCCCCGCCACACTGAACCGGAATCTCCGCCCGGGGGCGGCTCCGGCCAGGGCCTCCACCTCCGGCTCGTCGCCGTTCAGGACCCAGACGCTGGAAGGGGTGGCGTTCAGGAAGAGGCGGGCCTTGTCGGCATAGTAGGCCTCCACCGAGGGGTACCGGTCCAGGTGGTCCGGAGCCAGGTTCGTCACCACGCCCATGGTGGGGGCGAAGGAAACCACACCCGCCAATTGGAACGACGAGACCTCCACCACAAACCAATCCGGAGCCGGTTCCAGGAGTGCCAGGTCCGAAGCGGGAGGGCCGAACTCGGCGCCGATGTTCCCTCCCAGACCCACCTCCATCCCCGACTCCCGGAGCAGGTGGGCCGTGAGGGCCGCAGTGGTGGTCTTCCCGTTCGTCCCGGTCACGGCTATCAGTGGACCATGGAGGAACCGAAAGGCAAACTCGGGCTCGGAAACCCATGAGCGTCCGCGGGTGCGGAGCGCCTGGAGAATCGGAGCGTCCAGGGAGATTCCAGGACTGACCACCACGGTATCTGCCCTGGCCACTCGTTCCAGGTCGTGGCTTCCGAGCTCCAGCCGGGCCCCCAGGGCCCTGAGCTCGGCCGCACGAGCTGTAACTGCGGGTCCAGCCTTCCAATCCGAGACATAGACTTCACCTCCCTTGGCCAGGGCCAGGCGGGCCGCCGCGGCTCCGCTGGCTCCAAGGCCGATGATGGAGACCTGGCTTCCCTCCAGGGGCCTTTTCTGCCGTGCTGAAGCCCCACCTCCGCTTCCCTCCAGGGGTTCCGTCCACCGCACCGGCGGCTCCCCCTCGGTCTTCTCCGGTATAGGGTCCATGGCGCTTCATCGGATCTTCAGGGTGGAGAAGCCGATCATGGCGAAGAGGACGCCCAGGATCCAAAACCGGATGACGACCTTGCTTTCGGCCCATCCCTTCTTCTCGAAGTGGTGATGCAGGGGGGCCATGAGAAACACCCGGCGGCCCGCCCCATGCCTGCGAGCCGTGTACTTGAAGTAGCCGGTCTGTATGATGACCGAGGCCGCCTCCATGACGAAGACACCTCCCACGATGACCAGCAGGAACTCGGTCTTGAGGAGGATGGCCATGACGCCGATGGCACCGCCCAGGGCCAGGGAGCCCGTGTCTCCCATGAAGACCGAGGCCGGGTGGGCGTTGTACCAGAGGAACCCCAGGGCGGCCCCCGTCAGGGCTCCGGCGAAGATGGAGAGCTCCCCGGCCCCCGGCAGATAGAGGAGGCCCAGGTAGGCCGAGGCGTCCACCCGTCCGATGACGTAGGCGAAGACCCCGAAGGTCACGGTGGCGATGGCGCAGAGCCCCGCCGCAAGGCCGTCCAATCCGTCCGTGATGTTCACGGCATTGGAGGTCCCGGCCAACACCACGGGCACGAAGGCCACGTAGGCCGGGAGCCAGAAGACGGCTACCCAGTCGGCGAAGAAGGGGACCATGGTCCAGCTCGTCGGGATCGGCCACAGGGGTCTCAGGACCAGGAAGAGGCCCAGGCCCAGCCCGAAAATGAGCTGGCCGGCCATCTTGTACCGGGCCACCAGTCCCTCCGACCCCTTCCGGGTCAGCTTCAGGTAATCGTCCAGAAAGCCCAGGAGCCCCATCCACAGGAGGGCCAGGAGCGCAACTTGGGTGTACCCGTTGGTCGGGTCGGCCCAGAGGAGGGTGGAGGCGATGGCAGCCATGAGGATGAGGGCCCCGCCCATGGTGGGGGTGCCCGCCTTCGACAGGTGGCTTTCCGGGCCGCACTCCCGCACCACCTGGCCCACCCGCATCCGGGTCAGCCAACGGATGGTCATGGGGCCCAGGATGAAGGCCAGGATCAGGGCCGTGACCATGGCCCCGGCGGCCCGGAAGGTGATGTACCGGAACAGGTTGAAGACGATGTGGACGTCGGCGTACTGGGGAAGGAGGTGAAAGAGCATCGTCAGTCCTCCTCTCCGGATCCGAAACGGGCCTCCAGAACCGGGATCAGGGCCTCCATGGCCACACCCCGGGACGCCTTCAAGAGGACCACCTCGTCTCCTCCGAGACGCTCCA
>PXFI01000269.1 GCA_003564295.1 Gemmatimonadota bacterium
ATCTCAAGATCCACTTTCGGTACTTTTTTGTCCGAAAGACCATGTTCGTCAAGTATGCCCAGGCCTTCGTGATCTTTCCCGGGGGGTTCGGGACGCTGGATGAGCTCTTCGAGGCCCTTACACTGATCCAGACCGGCAAGATCAAGAATTTTCCCGTCGTTCTCTTCGACTCGGAGTATTGGGGCCCCCTCCTCGAGTGGATGGAGGGGACCGTACAGGCGCAAGGAAAGATCTCGGTGGGAGACCTGGATTTCATGAAGGTGACCGATCGCCCGGAAGAGGTCGTGGACCACGTGGTTACCAGGTACACCAAGGATCTGAGGGAGTGGGCCCAGGCAAGTGGGCTCTCCGAGCTCACTCCCCGGAACCGGGAATCCTGAAGAGGTGGCGTTTGAGGCAGGGACTGTTGGAGGGCTGGGGGGGGAGATGCCATGGGGAGGTCACGCGATCCGGGATGGGCCTGGAAAGGTCGCCACGCTATCTTCAACGATTCGTGGAGGAGGCTCCCCGGGATCTCCGGCCTTCGATCACTGGGGGAACGAGACGCCCGGGGCCCGTCCCCATGGGGATGGAGCGGATGTATCTTATGCCCCGCTTCCAGGGCATGGGAGGTGGATGATCGGTGACGACCGATAAGAGAGCTTCAGGTGGGTACGCTCCCCGGGGCAAGGACACCGGGCGGGTGAAGCCCAAAGGAACGGCCCGGATACGGGCCCACGAAGAGCTTCAGACCATCGACTTGAAGGCTCGCAAGCCTGGCTGGCTGAAGGTTCGGTCGCCTGGTGGTCAGAGCTACCTGGCCCTGAAGGGTCTCATGCGTACGCAAGCCCTCCATACGGTATGTGAGGAAGCCGCCTGCCCCAACATCGGGGAATGCTGGGAGGCGGGAACCGCCACATTCATGATCCTTGGAGACGTGTGCACCAGGGCATGCAAGTACTGCGGAGTTGCCCATGGCATGCCGGAGGCCCTGGATGAGGAGGAGCCCGGGAGGGTCGCGGAGGCTGTGGCGGCCATGGGTCTGGAACATGCGGTCATCACCAGCGTCAATCGGGACGAGCTTCGGGACGGGGGTGCGGGCATCTACGCCGAGACGATTCGCCGGATCCACGAGCGGATGCCCGGGTGCTCCGTGGAGGTCCTGATTCCAGACTTCAAGGGAGACGAGGCGGCCCTGCACAAGGTGGTGGCGGCGAAGCCGGAGATTCTCGGGCACAACCTGGAGACCGTTGAGCGGCTGTATCCGGAAGTGCGACCGGGAGGACGTTACTGGCGGTCCGTTTCTCTTCTGGGCGCAGTCAAGGGTATGGATCCCGGAACCCTCACCAAGACGGGCCTCATCCTTGGGATGGGAGAGGAGGAGGAGGAGATTCGCCAGGCGATGGTGGACATCCGGAGGGCCGGGGTGGACATCCTGACGCTTGGCCAGTACCTGCGGCCTTCGGCGGGGCACATCCCCGTGGCCCGGTGGGTCTCCCCCGAGGAGTTCACCCAGTGGAAGAGCTTGGGGGAGGGGGGAATGGGATTTGCACACGTAGAGTCGGGCCCCCTTGTCAGGTCCAGCTACCATGCCAAGGAGCAGGCCCGGTATGTGGAAGCCGGGGCTCCCGGGGAGATCCGGCAGGTAATGGAGGACGATGTTCGGGCCCCCGCCGATGCCCTCCCTGTCCTCGCCCAGCTCCGTATTGGTGACCCCGGCGAGGGAGGAGGCTCATGAGGGAGACCGCCACGAAGAAGGGGAGTCTCGAGGGATTCTCCCGTGAGGAGGTCCTGAACATGCTCCGGCGTATGCTTTTCTATCGCAGGTTCGAGGAGAAGGCTGAGGAAGGCTATGCCATCGGGAAGATCGGGGGCTTTTGCCACCTTCACATCGGCCAGGAGGCTGCCGCCGAAGGGTGCATCGGGCCCCTCAGGGAGGACGATTACGTGGTTTCCGCGTACCGTGAGCACACCCAAGCCCTGGCCAAGGGGATGGATGCCCGGCATGTGATGGCGGAGCTCTACGGACGCTCTGCCGGCAGTTCCGCCGGTAAGGGAGGCTCCATGCACATTTTCGGCACGGAGCAGGCCTTCATGGGGGGGCACGGGATCGTGGGTGCCCAGGTGCCCCTCGCCACCGGCATGGGCTGGGCCATCAAGTACCGTGGGGAGGACCGGGTGGCCATGTGCTTCATGGGAGACGCTGCGGTAAACCAGGGCGCCTTTCACGAATCCCTGAATATGGCCGCAGTCTGGGAACTTCCGGTGATCTATGTGGTGGAGAACAACGAGTACGGGATGGGCACGGCCTTCCACCGGGTCTCCGCCACGAGGGTGGAAGACAGGTCCGTCGCCTACGGGATCCCCTCCAGCGCCGTGAACGGCCAGGACGTCCTGGAGGTGTGGCGTCACTTCCAGGAGCTGGTGGGCCAGGTGAGGGAGGGGGGAGGCCCTCGGTTCGTGGAGGTACGGACCTACCGGTTCCGTGGCCATTCCATGTCCGACCCCGTCTCAGGGACCTACCGGTCCAAGGACGAGGTTACGGAGAGGACGGAACGGGACGATCCCATCACCCTCCTTCGGGACCGCCTCTTCGAGGCTGAGCTTCTGACCCAGGAGGAGCTGAACTCCCTGGACCAGGAGGTCAGGGCCGAGGTCCAGGAAGCGGTGGACTTCGCCGATTCGGCGCCGTTCCCGGATCCTTCGGAGCTCTACACCCACGTCTATTCATGCATCAACGAGCACGGCAGGCTCTTCTTCGACGGAAGAGATCGATAGATGGCTGAGATCACCTACAGGGACGCCCTCAACCAGGCTCTGGCGGAGGAGATGGAGAGAGACGACTCCGTCTTCCTCATGGGAGAGGAGGTGGCGGAGTACGATGGCGCCTACAAGGTGTCCAAAGGCCTCCTTGACCGCTTTGGCGAACTGCGGGTCGTGGACTCCCCCATCAGCGAGCTGGGATTCGCGGGTCTGGGTGTGGGAGCCGCCATGGTGGGTCTGCGGCCCATCATCGAGTTCATGACCTTCAACTTCTCCCTTCTGGCCCTGGACCAGGTCATCAACTCGGCGGCCAAGATGCTCTACATGACGGGGGGGCAGATCAACATCCCCATGGTCTTTCGAGGTCCCTCCGGCGCCGCCCTGCAGCTGGCGGCCCAGCATTCCCAGGCCGCAGAGACCTGGTACGTGCACGCACCCGGGATCAAGGTCGTGACCCCAGCCACCCCCGCCGATGCCAAGGGGCTCATGAAGGCTGCCATCCGGGACGACGACCCGGTGGCGGTCATGGAGGGGGAGCTCCTGTACAACGTTAGAGGGGAGGTCCCGGAAGGAGACCACGTGATCCCCCTGGGGCTTGCGGACGTGAAGCGAGAGGGGGGCGACGTCTCCATCATAACCCACGGAAAGACGGTGCACCTGGCCCTGCAGGCCGCGAAGCGGCTGGAGAAGGAAGGAATCGAAGCCGAGGTCCTGGACTTGCGGTCTCTACGCCCCCTGGACGTGGACGCCATCCTGGCCACCGTTCGAAAGACGAACAGGGCCGTCTACCTGGAGGAAGGGTGGCCCTACGTGGGTGTGGGCGCTCAGGTCGCCGCCACCATCCAGGAGGAGGCCTTCGACGACCTGGATGCCCCGGTGCTCAGGGTGACCCAGGCCGACGTACCCATGCCCTACGCCAAGAATCTGGAGCAACTGGCCAAACCGAATGCCGAGCGGGTGATCGCCGCCTGCAAACGGGTTCTCTACCGGACGTAGATCCATGCCTACGAAGGTGCATATGGAAGCCCTCTCCCCCACCATGGAGGAGGGGCAGGTGGTGAAGTGGCTCAAGGCCGAAGGTGATTCCGTCTCCCAGGGGGAGATCCTGGCGGAGATAGAGACCGACAAGGCCACCATGGAGCTTGTGGCCCGGGGGGACGGTGTGCTGCGGAGGGTCCTCCTGGAGGAAGGCGGCACCGCCCCGGTGGGAGAGGTCATTGCCATCATCGCCGGAGCCGACGAAGAGCTGGGGGATCTTCCGGCAAAAGATGAGGCGCCCGAGGGCGCCGGGAGGGAGAAGGAAGAGCCGGCACCGGAGAAGGAGGAAGCTGGGGCTGCCCGGGAAGGGTCCCAGGAACCGAAGACACCTCCAGCCGGGGAGGAGCCATCGGAAGGGGAGGTGGAGGGAGTCGACGACGGGACCCAGGTGAAGGCTTCTCCCCTGGCAAGGCGCTTGGCCCAGGAGGCAAGCCTGGAGCTCTCCCGCATCGAAGGGACCGGTCCCGGGGGGCGGGTGGTGAAGCGCGACGTGGAGGCGGCCCTGGAGGCCCGGGTAGAGGCCAGACCGGAGGTGGCCGCCGCTGATGCCCCCAGGGTGAAGGGGGCCGCCGAAGGTCCCGAGTTCGAGGACGTCCCTCTCACCCAGATGCGCAAGACCATCGCCAGGAGGCTGGTGGAATCCCTGGGGCCCGTGCCTCACTTCTTTCTCAGGATCACGGTGGACATGAGCCGGACCCTGGAGGCCAGGGAGCGGGTGAACCGGCTCCTGGAGGAGGATGACGGCAAGATCTCCATCAACGACTTCGTTCTCAAGGCCACGGCCGGGGCCCTGGCCCGGCACCCGGAGGTGAACGCCCACTGGAACGGCGACTCCATCCGGCGGTTTGGCAGGGTCCATCTGGGGGTCGCTGTGGCCACGGAGGAAGGCCTCATCACGCCCGTGATCCGAGACGCCCATGCGAAGGGATTGCTGGAGGTCAGCACGGAGATCAGGGAGCTGGTCACCCGGGGCAGGGACAAGAAGCTTCAGCCGGAGGAGTACACGGGGTCCACCTTCTCCGTCTCCAATCTCGGGATGTTCGGGATCCACGAGTTCACGGGTGTCATCAATCCGCCGGAGGCCGGGATCGTGGCGGTGGGGGGCATCGAAGAGACCCCGGTGGTGGTGGAGGGCCAGGTGGTGGTCAGGCCTCTCATGAAGGTGACCATGAGTTGCGACCATCGTGTCATCGACGGGGCCACCGGGGCCCGGTTCCTCCAGACGTTGAAGGAGATGCTGGAGGAGCCGGCGGCGGCGCTGCTTTAGGCTGGAGGGCTCAGTGACCGGCGTGGTCGATGACCAGGACCACTCGCCGGTTCTCCCACCCTGTTTCGCCGGGGCCATGGGCACCCCGGACCACCTGCCGCTCCACTGTCTCGCCGTAGCTCACCGCCCGGATCCGGTCTACCGGCAGGCCGCCCCGGTCCACCAGGTATTGCCTCACCCCGTCGGCCCGGCGCCGGCCCAGCCTCATGTTGTATTCCGGAGCGCCCGCCGGGTCCGTGAAGCCTTCCACCGTGACGAGAGCGGTGGGATAATGCTCCCTCACCACCTGGGCGAACCGATCCAGAACGGCGAAGTCTTGTGCCCGGACTTCCGCCTGGTCGAAGCCGAAATACACCGGGACGTTGAACCGGAGGGCGGTCTCCAGGCGTTCGATCTTGGCGTTGAAATCCCGCTCCAGGGCCGCCAAGGCCCGCTCCTGGGCCTCCAGCCGGGCTTCCACGCCATCGATACGGGCGCCCAGTCGCTGGTCGCCCTCGTGGATTTCCCGCCGCAGCTCGGATCCCAGGATAGACAGCCGGTCCTCCATCTCCTGTCTCTTGACGGTGGCGCATCCGGACGGCAAGGCCATGAGAGGGATGATGGCGCCCAGAAGTAGAAACACGGGTCGTTCGACTAGTCCGCGCATGTCCTCGATCGCTCCTTACAGGTACGGATGGAGACTTCCCCAAGTATGACGATCCGGCTCTTCCTGATGCAGGGGGAATGCCAAGGGCCCGAGGAGGAGTCCCCCAGTGCTGAATGGGCGGGGAAGAGAGGGGCTCGAGGGGTGGCGGAGGATGGGTGGCGAAACTTCGGACGGAAGGCGGAGGACCCTGGTCCGTGGAGCGTTCCGCTACGGAGGTGAGACGTTTCGGCGCATGTGGAGCCCTGCGCCGGGTTGCCGGTGGCAGAGGGCCGGCCCTCAGCCGAAGCTGACCCTGGGCACCTCTCCCTCCCCCTCCTCGATCTCGAAGAACTCCCGGGCCGAGAAGCCGAAGGCCATAGCCAGGATGTTGGAGGGCACCTGTCCGATCTTGGTGTTGTAGTCACGAACCACCGAATTGTACTGGCGTCGGGCCTGCTGGATGCTGTTCTCCAGCTCCTTCAGCGTCTGCTGGAGGTCCCGGAAGTTGGCGGCGGCCTGGAGTTGAGGATAGGACTCGGAGAGGGCGAAGAGGCTCTTGAGGGTCCCGGTGAGTACATTCTCCGCTTCAGCCCTGTCGGCGGGCCCCTGGGCGGCCATGGCAGCCGAGCGAGCCTTCACCACCGCCTCCAGGGTTTCCCGCTCGTGACCGGCGTAGCCTTTCACCGTCTCCACGAGGTTGGGGATGAGGTCGTGGCGTCTCTTCAGCTGGACGTCGATGTCGGCCCAGGCTCCATCCACCTGGACCCGCATCTTCACCAGGCTGTTGTAAATCATTATCCCGACCACGATGATGGCGAGGAGGAGGAGAAAGGCCCACATGCTCGTGCTCCTGGTTGAGGGAGGATTGGGAGGCAGTCCGGGCACCCGCGGTGAGAATAGGCAATGGACGGGGGAACTGTAAAGGGAAGAGGCTGTCTGGATGCCTTTGATCGCCTTCCTTTTGCCTCGGCCCTGGGGTAACTTGCACCCTTCCTCCCGGCTTGCCCAGCGGCAATCTCCGAATCTGACGGGCGGCCCTCAGACAAGACGGGCTGACGGGTGGAATGAAGACCGGTGGGGCTACGGCCCTCGGGGCCGTGACCACCGGAGGCGGATCGGACTTTCGAATTGGAGAGGTGACCCGTGGCAGGCGACGAGAGCAGCTTGGACCTGGTGATCATCGGAGGTGGGCCCGGTGGCTACGTGGCAGCAATCCGAGCATCCCAGCTGGGACTGAAAGTGGCTTGTGTGGAAAAGGAGAAGCTGGGAGGTGTGTGCCTCAATGTCGGGTGCATTCCAACCAAGGCCCTTCTTTCCAGCGCACTCTTTGTCCGGGAGATGGGGAGGTCTCAGGTGCACGGCGTATCGTTCGAAAACGTCACCGTATCCCTGGAGCCGGCCCAGGCTCGGAGCCGGAAGGCTGCGGACCAGTTGAATCGGGGGGTGACACATCTCTTCAAGAAGAACGGTGTGGTTCACCTCCAGGGGGTGGGGCGCCTCCTGGGGGTGGGAGAAGTGGAGGTAGAGGATGGGGAGGGCCGGAAGGTGGTCCACAAGGCGAAGCACATCCTCATCGCAACGGGTTCCCGCCCCCGGGACCTGCCCATGCTCAAAATCGACGAGGACAGGATCTGGTCCTCAACGGGCGCCCTCTTCCAGAAGCAGGCCCCCAAGTCCCTGGCGGTGGTGGGCGCTGGTGCCGTGGGTATGGAGTTCGCCGACATCTACGCCGCCTACGGCTCCGAAGTCCATGTCATCGAGATGCTGGATCGGGTCCTCCCGCTGGAGGACAAGGACTCGTCCGCCGCCGTGGCGCGGAGCTACAAGAAGCGAAAGATCCAGATCCGCACCTCCACTACGGTTCTGGCTTCGGAGATGACGGATCTCGGGGTGAAGCTGACGCTGAAGAACAAGGACGAGAAGGAAAAGGAAGAGGTCCTGGAGGTGGAGCGAGTCCTGTCGGCCGTGGGAAGAGTTCCGAACACGGAAGATCTTGGCCTGGAAGCCGCCGGGGTAGAGTTGACGGAAGAGGGAGGTTTCATCAAGGTGGACGAGTACCTCCGAACCAATGTGGAGGGGATCTATGCGGTGGGTGACGTGGCCGGCCCCCCCCTTCTGGCCCACAAGGCTTCCCACGAGGGGGTCGTCTGTGCCGAGCACCTGGCCGGACAGGGGCACGGGACGGTGGACTACTCGAACATTCCCAATTGCACCTATGCCTATCCGGAAGTGGGTTCGGTGGGACTCTCGGAAGAGGAGGCGGAAGCCCAGGGCCTGGAGTTCGAGGTCGGGAAGTTCCCTTGGGTGGGGAACGGCCGAGCAGTGGCGTCCGGGGACACGGATGGCTTCATCAAGGTGATCCGGGACAAGGAGTACTCGGAGATCCTTGGAGCCCACATCGTGGGTCCCCACGCCACGGAGCTCATCGCCGAGTTCGTCATCGGTCGGCACCTGGAATCCACGGTGGAGGAGCTGGAGAAGGCCATGCATCCTCATCCCACCCTCTCGGAGGGAGTGGCGGAGGGGGCCCTGGCGGCCCTCGGGCGAGCCATCCACATGTAGCCTGCCCCCATGGGGTTCGCCGTCCGGAACGCGGCCCGGGCGCCCGGCGGGGCCCGGGCCGTTCCTGGTATGGCCGGGCCGGGCGTGGGTGGTGGGGCGGAATCCCCGGTCCGGGAGGGAACCGTCAACCAGGCTAGGGGTTCTTGCTCAGGTGGACGGGGTCGATCCCCGGCAAATGGCATTTCTTCTCCCGCAGGGGGTGAGCCGGTGACGGAGGACCTTTCGATGGCCAAACGGGCAAGTGAGCCTGCGCCGCGCACCTGGTCCGAGAAAGAGGAACAGGCCCTTCGCTTATGGATCGCCCTGGGTCGGTGCTATGTCTCCTTCTCCCGCGCCGTGGCGTGCAAGGTGGCGGAGTATGACCTGACGGCGCCCCAGTTCGGGGTCCTGGAGGCTCTTTACCATCTGGGGCCCCTCTCTCTGGGGGAACTGGCCGAGAAACTGCTGGTGACGGGTGGGAACGTGACCTACGTCATGGACCGCCTCGAAGCCCAGGGGATGGTGGTCCGGGAACGTTCGGGAGATGACCGAAGGGTGGTCCGGGCCCATCTCACCACAAAGGGGCACCAGACCATCCAGGGCGTGTTTCCTCGTCATGCGCGTTTCGTGGAAGGCCTGGTGGATTGCCTGGATCCGGAGGAGAAGGAGACGCTACGAGCGCTCCTGAAGAAGCTGGGGAAGGGTGTTGGCCAGGCCTCCGCCGAGCTCCGCAATTGCTGATGCGGGCATGGAATGGCTCCGCTGCCTGATCGCATCAGGAGTCCCAGCTTTCTTCCCGACGCTGCCCCCCAAACCAAATCCCAGAAGTGTCAGGCGGAGGTTCGGGTCTCGGCTTCCGTGGGTACTCTGATCCCTCGACTCTCCAGGACCCTGGCGATGGCCTCCCCGATCTTGTTGTTGGGTGTGGAGGCTCCCGCCGTAACGCCCAGTTCGAAGGCCCCCTCCGGGAGCCAATCTCCCTCCTCCACCTCAGGCGCTGTCGGATCGAGGACAGGCTTGTGGCGGATGGTGCCCCGTTCCGGGTCGATGCAGGAGCCACCCCGTATGTGGTAGGTCGTGGTGAACTCCCTGCAGATGTGGGCGAGATGATTGGTGTTTGACGAGTTGTATCCACCAATGACGATCATCATGTCCGGGGGGTCCTCCATCATCTGTAGGACCGCGTCCTGGCGTTCCTGAGTGGCCGAGCAGATGGTGCCAAAGGAGCGGAAGTGGGCGTCGGCGTGGTCTTCGCCATAGGCTTCCACGAAGGCCTCCCTGATCTTGGAGCCGATCGCCAGCGAATCGTTGGCCAGCATGGTGGTCTGATTCGCCACCCCGATCTTGTCCAGGTCCCGGTCCGGATCAAAGCCCTCCGTGGCCTTCTCCTTGAAGTGTTGGTAGAAAGCATCGCGGGACAGGCGCCCGGCCCTCCTGGCGATATAGTCGCAAACCAGCCCAGCCTCTTCCACGTCCCGCACGATGAGGTACTTGCCGCCCGGGTGCTTGTTCACCTGGGAAGCCGTGGCCCTGGCCTCTTCATGCCTGTATTTGCCGTGTATGACGGCGGTAAAGCCATCTCTGGCGTAGCTCTCGACCCGCTTCCAGACCACCAGGACGGAACCGCAGGTGGTGTCCACCAGCACACAGCCGATCCTGCGGAGCCGCTCGAAGTCCTTAAGGGTGACTCCGAAGGCCGGGATGATGACGGCGTCGTCGGGGGTGAGGTGGTCGAGTCCGAAATGCCCATCGGCCTCGGGGTGGATGATCTCGATGCCCATCTCCCGCATGCGCTGGTTCACGTCGGGGTTGTGGATGATCTCTCCCACCAGGAAGATGCGCTTGTCCGGAAACTTGATGCGGGTCTCGTAGGCGTAGTCCACCGCCCGATCCACGCCGTAGCAGAAGCCGAACTCCTGGGCAAGCCGGACGGTGACATCCCCGAAGGTCTCGGAGTAGCCACGGGCGCGGATACGCTCTACCAGAGCGGATTGGTACTCCAGGCCGATGACGGGCCTCACTTTGGCCTTGAGGCCCAGGCCGCTCCGAAAATAGGTCTTCTCCATGCATGATTCCCTGCAAGGTTCCTTCGGGCGGTCCAGGACGGCCCTGTGGGGCGGAGGGGCGTGGACACGCACGGGCCTCCGTTGCCCTGGTACCGAGACCCCGCCGGATCCTTCTTGTTCCCGCATGCATGGGTGGGGCGTTGGCCTTGCCGGGGTGCCGGCCACTCCGGACCCTTCGTCCCCCAGGCCGGGTATGGGTGCCCATGACGATCCTGGGCCGTTTGCTTCTCCTCTTAGTCGGGGTCCCCCTCCTGGAGTTGTTCATCCTCCTCCGGGTCGGGCAGGCGGTGGGGGTGTGGCCGACGGTTGGGCTCGTCGTAGTGACAGGGTTGGTGGGAATGGCCCTGGCCCGGATGGAAGGTCTCCGGACCCTCTGGAGTCTCCGGGCAGCGTTGGCCCGCGGGTACCCGCCCGGTCCGGCGCTTCTGGACGGGTTTGCCATCCTTGCAGGAGGCGCCTTGCTTTTCACGCCCGGGCTAATCACGGATTTGCTGGGTTTCTCCTGCCTTCTTCCATGGACACGGCGACGTCTTCTCAGGTGGGCTCGGAGGGGCGTGGAACGGCGTCTCAAGACAGGGGCTATCCATGTCACCCACTTCACAGGGTACCCGGGGGAGAGCCGGATCGGCTTCGAAGGCCAGGCCCGCGGCCAATGGGAAGGATCCGGGGAGTGGGGCCAAGGTCGGTTGGACCCCCGGGACGAGATCGTGATAGAGCCCAGGGACCCGGAAGAGACCTGAAGCCCTGGTATCGGCGTCCCTTCCCGCCTACCTTGGCGCATCACGCCAGCTCGGGGCCACCTCCGGAGCGGTGTTCATCCTTTCAGAGTCCTGGACGAAAGAGGTCTGTCGATGACCCAGCGTATCGAGTTCCTGGAACGTCTGTTGAACGCCCCGGGGCCCTCGGGATTCGAGGTTGAGCCTGCCAGGGTCTGGAGGGGAGAGGCCGCAGGTTTTGCCCACGAGGTTTGGGCAGACGTGTCGGGAAACTCCATGGCGGTGGTGAACCCTGCCGGCAAGCCGCGGGTGATGATGGCGGGACACGTTGACGAGATCGGGCTCCAGGTCACGCACGTGGACGAGGCCGGGTTTCTCTTCGTGGACGAGATCGGAGGGTGGGACGCCCAGGTTCTTGTAGGGCAGCGGGTCCGCGTGCTGGGCTCCCGAGGCGTCGTACCGGGCGTGACGGGAAAGAAGCCCATCCACCTCCTGAAGAAGGATGAACGAGACAAGGCCACCAAGACCCGGGATCTCTGGGTGGACGTGGGCGCCGCAGGGGCGGAGGAAGTAGGGGCTCTCGGGGTACGGGTGGGTGATCCCATTGTCCTGGATGCGGGCCTCTTGCGGCTGGCGGGAGATCGCATTGTCAGCAGAGCCATGGACAATCGGATCGGGGCATACGTGGTGCTGGAGGCTCTTCGGCAACTGGCCGACGAGCCACCCGGGGCCAGTGCCCTGGCGGTGGCCACCGTCCAGGAAGAGATCGGCTACCTCGGGGGAGGAGCCCGCTCCAGCGCCTTCGCTTTGGAGCCGGACGTTGCCCTCGTGGTGGACGTGACCTTCAGCACAGACGTCCCGGATATCGAGAAGAAGGAACTTGGCGAGCACAAGCTTGGAGGTGGCCCCGTCCTGAGCCGAGGCTCCTCCAACCATCCGCTGGTGGTCCAGCGATTGGTGGAGGCGGCGGAGGCCGAGGATATCAGGTACACCCTGCAAGCCGCTCCCCGGTCCACCCGGACCGATGCGGACGCCATCCATCTGGTGCGTGTGGGCGTGCCCACGGGCCTCGTGTCCGTTCCCAGTCGCTACATGCACTCCCCGAACGAGATGGTGAGCCTGGCTGACCTGCAAAGCGCCGCCCGGCTCCTTGCGGCCTTCGTTCGTCGCCTGGATCCGGATGCGGACTTCACGCCAGGGTAACGAGGGGGTGGTCGTATCGACCCCCTTCCCGGCGCGGCCATGCTCGGCTTGTGACGCTCCTGCGGCGTTCGGCGCGGCCATGGTGCGACCCGTCTGCTGTCCACCGCCCTTGATTCGGCGACCGCACTTGTGTTAGTTGAAGGGCTCCGCCCGGATGGGAGGGAGGGAACCCGGCCACGGGGGAAAGAACCAGTCACAAGAGGATGGAGGGGAATGTTCGACTCGACCGATTTGGTAAAGGAAATGCAGGAGATGAGGGACGACGGCTACCTGTCCGATGCTCTCCTGCGCTTCGCCGTGCGTCGGATCAAGGAGGCGGATGACCGTTTCGACTGGGTGGGGGCGTTTCTCCTGGATTCCGAAGGCAAGGAGCTCTGGCTCCACAACTACGTGGGCCCCCGTACCGAGCACGCCAAGATTCCCGTGGGTGAGGGGACTGCCGGGACGGCGGTGGCGGAGAAGAAGAACCAGAACGTTCCGGACGTGAGCCAGGTCGAGAACTACATCGTCGACAATCCTGCCGTGTCTTCGGAGCTGGTGATCCTGATCCGGGCCGGGGACGATGTCTTCGGCGAGATCGCCATCGACTCCATGGAGCCTGCGGCCTTCACGGCGGAAGACGAAGAAGCTCTCGCTTCGGTGGCGGACAAACTGGCCGAGCAGCTGGTAGCCGAGCGACGCTGAGTTGCCGGCGGCAGAGACCCCTGAAGGTGGGTCTCCGGCGTCCACCGCAGGTGATCCGACATGGTTCCCGGGCTGGTGTAATTCCCTGGCAGCCTTCTTGTTGCTCCTGCCGGGGGCTCCGTGGTATCCTGTCCCCCGGACTTGACACCCCCCTCATGGACGGGAACGACTTGACGGAACCCCTCCCACTTCAACTTCTCCGTGATCTCCAGGCGGCGGTAGGGACGGACTGGATCTTCTCCGATCCGGACCGAATGGTGGTGTACGAAACCGACGCCCAGACGGCACACAGCCAGGCGCCTCATGCGGTGGTACTCCCGGCCACCACGGAGGAGGCATCGGAGGTCGTCCATGCCCTGCACGGGCATGGGATTCTCATGATTCCCCGGGGTGCGGGGACGGGTCTCTCCGGGGGCGCCGTGGCGCTGAGGGGCGGCGTGGTGGTGGGGACCTCCAGGATGACCGGGATTCTGGAGGTGGATCACGAGAACCGGCGTGCCCTGGTCCAGTGCGGGGTGCTCAACAACGACCTGAACGCTGCGGTGGCCCCCTACGGCCTCCATTACGCTCCGGACCCTTCATCCCAGTCCGCCTGCACCATCGGTGGAAACGTAGCCGAGAACTCCGGGGGACCCCACTGCCTGAAGTATGGGGTGACCAGCCGATATGTCACCGCTCTCAGGGTCGTTCTGCCGGACGGGCGGGTCACCTGGCTGGGGGGGCAGGGGCGGGAGCAAGGAGCCTTCGATCTGGCAGGGCTCTTCGTGGGTTCGGAAGGGTGCTTCGGCCTGGCCACGGAGGTGGAGGTGGCCCTCCTCCCTTTACCGGAGGCCGCCCGGACGCTCCTGGTAATCTTCGAGACCATCGAGGATGCAGGACGGGCCGTGACGGCCATCATCTCCCGGGGCCTGCTTCCGGCAGCCCTTGAGATCGTGGACCGGAACACCATCCGTGCCGTGGAGGCCAGCATCTTCGCCGCCGGTTACCCCACCGATGCAGGGGCCGCCCTGGTGGTGGAATTCGACGGGGTGGAGGCCGGGCTGGAACGCCACGCGGAGGAAGCCGCCCGATGCTGCCTGGACGCAGGCGCCCGGGAGGTTCGGCATGCCGAAAGCGACCAGGAGAGAATGGCTCTGTGGAAGGGCCGAAAGAAGGCGTTCGGAGCCATGGGACGGCTCGCGCCGGACCTCCTGGTGCAGGACGCCACCGTTCCCCGGAGCCGCCTGCCCGGGGTCCTGGCCCGGATCTCGGAGATCGCCCGGCGCTACGATCTACAGGTGGCCAACGTGTTTCACGCCGGGGACGGAAACCTCCACCCGAATCTGGTCTACGACCGGCGGGACCCGGAGGAGGGGCGAAGGGTGGAGCAGGCTTCCGCCGAGATCATGAAGGTGTGCGTCGAGGCCGGCGGCACCATCACGGGCGAGCACGGCGTGGGCGTGGACAAGAGGAAATACATGCATCTGGTGTTCTCCCCTGCCGAGCTCGAGATCTTGAGGGGAGTCAAGCAGGTCTTCGACCCAATGGGCCTTTGCAACCCGGGCAAGGTCCTCCCCGATGGGCAGGAGGCTCCATGACGGCCCCACTCCGGTCGTTCCTGGCGGAGGTGGTGTCTGCCGGCACCCTGCTTCCGGAGCCGGAGAGGGCGAGGTGGGCGGTGAATGGGGCGATCCCTTCTGCGGTTCTGATGCCCTCCTCCGAAGAAGAGGTGGGGCGGATCCTGGCAAGGGCGAGCCAGGAGGGATGGGGTGTGCTCCCGGCGGGGTTTGGCAGATGGCTGGCGGGAGGGGGGGGCGCCAACGTGGAGCTGGTGATCAGTACCCGGAGGCTCCGGGACGTACAGGAGTATGAGCCAGCGGACCTCACGTTCACGGCCGGGGCCGGAATCTCCCTCTCCTCTCTGGCGGAGGCCACCGGGGCCAATGGGCAGTGGCTCCCCCTGGACCCTCCGGGAGGTGAAGAGGGCTCTCTGGGTGCTGCTGTCGCTACGGGGATGGGGGGACCGCTGGGACAGTGGTATGGCCCCCCCCGGGATCATGTCCTGGGTCTGACCATGGTTTCGGGTGACGGGGAGGTCTTGCGTTGGGGGGGGAGGGTGGTGAAAAACGTGGCAGGGTTCGACGTCACGCGTTTGTGCATCGGGAGCTGGGGGGCCCTGGGCGTGATCACTTCGGTATCGGGTCGCCTCTTTCCCCTGCCGGAAGTGGACGTGACCCTGATCCTGGAAGGGCACCAGCGCTTTTCCCTCCTGCCTCATGCACGGGCCCTGGCCCTTTCCTCCCTCCCGCTGGCGGCCTTGGAGCTTCTGGACCCACTGGACTGGAAGGAGGGTGGCTCCAGGAGTCCGGCGGGGCTGGTCGTTCGGTTGTTGGGGTCCAGGGAAGAGGTAGAGGCCATGGAGACACGGGTCCCTCGGGAGGCGGGGGATGCTGGCGTCTTCAAGAGGCTGGAAGGAGAGGAGAGTCGGGCCTTCCATGGCCGGCTCGGCCGGTGGGAGGAGGGAGCCGGCCTCGTGCTCCGGATGGTGGCCCTCCCCTCCCTTCTGGGCGCCGTCCTGCGACTGGTGGAGGACTCCCAGGCCCAGTGGAAGCGCTTTCCGGCCCAGGAGGGACTCGATGTGAGAGTAGCTGCCCATGTGGGCGCCGGGGTTGTCAGGGTGGCCGTGTGGGGAATCTCCCTTGAGGGGGATGGCCTGAGGGGGGGATGGGTCGAGGCGCTGTCGGGGCTTCGAGAGGTGCTGGAGGGGATGGGAGGGAGCCTCGTCCTCAGCAGTGGTCCCGCACCATTGGTGAGGGAGGTGGGCACCTGGGGTGGGAGAAGGGTGGAGAAGACCCTCATGCAGGGCCTGAAGCGGCAATTCGATCCCCAGGGGATCCTGGCTCCAGGACGGTTCGCCGGGTGACGGGCATCAACGTGCCGGAGCCGGGCTCCAGGCCACCGTCCCCGGACGGATGGGCAGAGGTCATCCGGGTGATCCGCCCCACCGATGGCAGCCTGGTGGGGGAGTTGGCGGTGACCTCCGGACACGAGGTGGCACGGCGAGTGGCCCGGGCCCGGGTCGTGCAGAGGGGGTGGGGTTCCCTGGAGCCGAAGGACCGGATTCGGCGATTGCAGGGCTTCCTGGAGGCTCTTGGGGCCAGGGCAGAGGAGATCGAGGAGACCGTGGTCGCCGAGACCGGGAAGCCCCGGACGGAGGCTCTCCTGGAGGTGATGACGGTGACGGAGCAGCTGCGTTACTACCTGAGAGCTGCGCCGTCGTTTCTGAAGCCCCGGAGGGTCTCCACCGGCTGGCTCGCCTGGAAGGGAGCCTCCATCCAGCGTGATCCCCTGGGGGTGATCGGGGTGATCTCCCCGTGGAACCACCCGTTCGCCCTTTCCATGACCCCCGTCCTGACCGCCCTCTTTGGTGGGAACGCGGCGGTGTTGAAACCGTCGGAGCATACTCCCTACACAGGGCTTCTGGCGGAGGACCTGTCTCGAGACGCGGGCCTTCCGGATGATCTTGTTCAGGTGGTGATCGGGGGAGGATCTACGGGGGAGGCTCTGGTGCGGGCGGGAGTGGACAAGATCCTCTTCACCGGAGCGGCCGAGACCGGCCGCTCGGTGCTGGCCGTGGCGGCGGAATCCCTCACGCCGGCGGCCCTGGAGCTGGGCGGCAACGATCCGGCCATCGTGTTGGAGGACGCGGATCTGGAGCGGACCGCCCGGGGAATCGTGTGGGGTAGCTTCATGAACGCCGGCCAGAACTGCATGGCCGTGGAGCGGGCATACGTGGTGGAGAGGGTGTTCGACGCCTTCCTCAGGGAGGTCCTGGCCCAGGTGCGGAAGCTGAGGGTGGGAGCAACTTCCAGGTCCTCGGTGGGCCCCATGGCCACCGCCGCACAGCTCCGGCGGGTGGAAGAACACCTGGAAGATGCCGTGTCCAGGGGCGCCGTGGTGGTGGTGGGGGGTGGCAGGACGGACCCCGCCTCCAACGTTGTCGAGCCCACCGTCCTGACCAACGTGGATACGGGCTCCCTGCTCATGCTGGAGGAGACCTTCGGTCCGGTACTGCCCCTGATTTCCGTGAAGGACGCAGAGGAGGCTCTGAAGTTGGCCAACAGTGGGGACTTCGGCCTTTCGGCCAGCGTGTGGACCCAGGACCGGTCCCGGGGCCGGGAGCTGGCCCGGCGCATCCGGGCGGGCTCTGTGTGCGTGAATGATGTCCTGGTCCAATACGCCCTTGCGGGCCTTCCGTTCGGAGGGACGGGAGAGAGCGGATACGGCCGGAGCAACGGGTTGGAAGGGTTGGGGGAGGTAACCCGGACCCGGAGTGTGGTAGTGGACCGACTCGGGCTGAAGCGGGAGCTCTGGTGGTTTCCCTATTCCAGAGTCTCGGAACGCCTGCTCCGCAGCCTGTTCCTCCTCCGGTGGAAAGGGTGGCTCCGGGGACTCCCGCGCCTGGTCGCATCCTTGGTGAAGAGAGGCCCGGGGTGATGAGCTCGAGGGAGGAGGGAAGGTGACCCATCTCATCCGAGAGCTGCAGAAGCGGGAGGAGAAGCTCTTCCATTGTGTCCACTGCGGCTTCTGTCTTCCGGCCTGCCCCACGTATACACGGCTGGGTGACGAGGCCGACTCTCCAAGAGGGCGGCTCCACTTCATGAGGGCTATTGTGGAGGGGAGGCTCGAGCCCGACTCTCCCGCCGTCACCCGACACCTGGATCGATGCCTGGGGTGCAGGGCGTGTGAGTCCGTCTGTCCCTCGGGGGTGGAGTATGGCCAACTCCTGGAAGGGGCCCGGGAGGTGGTGGCCAGGGCCGGCGGAGCAAGCTTCCTGACGCGTCTCCTGCCCGCGGTCATGGGGAGACCGGTGCTTCTCCGGCCCGCCATGCTCCTGGCCCGGATCGTGAGGGGTACGGGGATTCTCGACAGGGCCGTCCGGCGGTTGTCGGGGGAGGGGTGGTCAGGGCAGGTCCGCTTGGGGCTGGGGATGATGGCCGCCACATCTCCCCCAAGGCTCCTGAGCAGGTCCATGTCGCCCAATGAGCTGCTCGGGCCGGAAGAGAAGATGGATGCGGAGATGCCCGGCGAGACAATGGGCCACGGCACGAGGGCGGCCGTATTCAAGGGGTGCGTCCAGGAGGGTCTGCTGGGCCGGGTGAACCATGCCACGGCCCGGGTCCTGAATGCCAACGGGTTCAAGGTGGTGGATGTCCCCGGGCAAGGGTGCTGCGGGGCCGTGCACGCCCATACAGGGGGCCTTAAGGGAGCCCGGGAGCTGGCCCGCCGGAACATCCGGGCTTTCGAAAGGGCAGGCGCGGGGGTCGTGGCGGTGAACGCGGCCGGTTGCGGGGCCACCATGAAAGAGTACCCCCACCTGCTCGGAGACGACCCGGAGTACGGGACCCGGGCCCGGGACTTGGCGGCACGGGTGAGGGACATCTCCGAGATCCTGGGAACAGCCGATGTGCGGGTGGGGGGCCGGCTTCCCATGAGAGTGACCTACGACGCCCCCTGTCACCTCTTGCACGCGCAGAGAATCTCAGCACAGCCGCTGGCAATGCTGGAGTCCGTCCCCGGGTTGGAGCTGGTTCCCTTGAGGGGCCACGAAGAGTGTTGTGGTGGTGCGGGGGTGTATGGGATCACACACCCGGAGCTGGGCGGCCGGATCGGCAAGGACAAGGTGAGAGCCATCGTTTCTACGGGGGCCCAGGCGGTGGCCACGGGGAATCCGGGGTGCATGATGCAGATCGGAGCCGGGCTTCGGATGGCAGGTGTGGCCGTGGACGTGGTTCACCCTGTGGAACTTCTGGACGAGAGCTACCGGAGAGGAGGCCTGTACCGATGAGAGAGCTTGGCGAAAAGATCCTGGCGGTGGCGGAGGAGGAGAAGGAGGCCATGCTCTCCTTCCTCCTGGAATTGGCGTCCATGGAATCCCCGAGCGACGAGCCGGAAGCGCAGGTCCCGGTGCAAGCCTTCCTGACGTCGGCCCTGGAGGACCTGGGGTATCGGGTGAGGAAGGTCTCGGGAAAGAGGAGCGGGGGCTTCATCTTCGCCACCCCGAGAGAGCGGATCCGGGGTCGGCCGGCACAACTCCTTCTGGGGCACTGCGATACGGTGTGGAAGAAGGGCGCCCTGGAGACCATGCCTCTGATCCTGGAGGGCAACCGCCTGAGGGGGCCCGGGGTTTTCGACATGAAGGCGGGGCTCGCCCAGATGATCTTCGCCCTGAAGATCCTCAGGAAGCTGGGAGTGGAGCCGGAGGTGACCCCCGTGATCCTGGTGAACTCGGACGAGGAGATGGGAAGCCCCGAGTCCACACCGGCCATCGGTCGCGTCGCCCGGAGGGTCATCAGGGCCTACCTCCCGGAGCCGGCCATGGGGGAAGAGGGGAAACTGAAGACGGTGAGAAAAGGGATGAGTCGGTTCAGGATCCGGGTCGTGGGAAAGGCGGCCCATGCCGGCCTGGATCCGGAGGGAGGAGCCAGCGCAATTCTGGAGCTGGCCCATGTGATCCAGACGCTCCACTCCATGACGGACCTGGCCCGGGGGGTGACGGTGAACGTGGGTGTCGTCTCAGGCGGTACCCGGGCCAACGTCATTGCACCCGAAGCGACGGCGGAGGTGGATCTGCGCATGCTCTCGAAGCAGGACGGGGACGAGGTGGAAGCCCGGATCCGGACCTTGCCCACCACCGTCCCCGGGACCCGCCTGGAAATCGAAGGCGGAACGTTGATGGCCCCCATGGAGCGCACTCCCCGCAACCGGGACCTCTGGGAGGCAGCCCGAAGGGCAGCGGAAGACCTGGGCATGACCCTGGAGGAGACCATGGTGGGTGGAGGGTCGGACGGTAACACCACCAGCCAGTTCACCGCCACGCTGGACGGACTGGGGGCGGTGGGAGACGGCGCCCACGCCTCCCACGAGTTCCTCTATGTGGACAGGCAGGTGGAGCGGTGTGCCCTCCTGGCGCGACTTCTCCTCCTGGCTCCCTGAGGCGGCGGTGTCGGCCTCGGAGCCCACCCTTCGGTCCCTGGTGTCTCTGGAGGAGTGCCGGGCCTGTGTGAGGCTGCAAGAGGAGATCTGGGGCCGGGGATATGGGGAGAAGATACCGGCGGCCATGCTCCTGCTGGCGAACCGGATCGGCGGGCTCACGGCGGGGGCATTCGACTCCGACGGTGTGCTTCAGGCCTTCGTGTTCGGCCTGGCCGGGATAGTGGGCGGAGAGGTGGTGCACTGGTCCGACACTTTGGCCGTACGCCGGGGTCTCCGGGACCGGGGTCTCGGAACCCGCCTCAAGCTGTTTCAGCGCCAGGTCCTCCTGGGGCGTGGCGTCCACCGCATGCACTGGACCTTCGATCCCCTCCAGGGCCGGAACGCCTGGATCAACTTCACCAAGCTGGGGGCCGTCTGTGGAGAGTATGCTCCGGACATGTACGGGGAAACCGCGTCTCCCCTGCACCGGGGGGTGGGAACGGATCGGCTGGTCGCAACATGGCAGATGGACTCGGAAAGGGTGAGGAGCAGACTTGCGGGAGAAGTGCCTCCGCTTCGGGCCGAGATGGTTCGGGATGTGCCCCGCATCCTGGCCGTGGAAATGCGGGAGGGACTTCCCGTGCCAGAGCCGCCGATTTCGGACCTCAGCCACCCCCACCTGCTTCTGCCGGTGCCGGGCGACGTGGACGAAGTGATGGCGGCGGACCTCTCCCTGGCGGTGCTATGGCGGGGAGTAACCAGGGAGGCCCTCGGGAGCTACCTCCGCCGAGGGTACGAAATCAGGGAGTTCGTTCGGGAGGGGCCGACTTCCGCATACCTCCTGGTGGCTCCGGAAGAGGAAAGAGCCCTGTGAGAATCCGGCAAGTCGAGCTCCGGGAAATCCACCTGCGCCTCCGGGATAGATTCGAGATCAGCACCGGAGGGTGGGACGAGAGAAGAATCCTCCTGCTCCGCATGGAGGCCGAGGAAGGAGAGGCCTGGTCCGAGTGTGTCGCTGCGGAGGCACCGAACTACTCCTACGAGACTCCGGAGACGGCGTGGCACATCCTCACGGACTACGTGCTACCGGCCGTGCTGGGCGTGGGCTTCGAGAGCCCTCCCTCGGTGTTGGAGCCGGTTCGCTGGATCAAGGGGCATCCCATGGCCCTGGCCACGGTGGAGATGGGGGCGTGGGTGCTGGAAGCGGTGAGGAGAGGGGTGTCCCTCTCGGCCCTCCTGGGAGGCACCCGCAGCTCGGTCCCGGTGGGCGTGAGCATAGGTCTCCAGAGTACCGACGACGAGCTTCTCCGGCAGGCGGAGAGCCTTCTGGAGAGGGGGTACAGGAAGATCAAGATCAAGATCAAACCTGGCCGGGACGTGGAGATGCTCCGGAAGATCCGGGATCGATTCCCCGACGCCCCTCTCATGGCGGACGCAAACTCCTCCTACACCCTGGCAGACGCTCCCCGCCTCAAGGAGCTGGATGACCTGGATCTCATGATGGTGGAGCAGCCCCTGGGCTTCGAGGACCTGAGGGAGCATGCGCTCCTCCAGGCCTCCATCCGTACTCCCATCTGCCTGGACGAGTCCATCCGCTCCCCCGGGGACACCCTTCTGGCTCTGGAGCTGGGGAGCGGGCGCATCATCAACATCAAGCCCGGGCGGGTGGGGGGATTCGGGTCCTCCCGGAGCATCCACGATCTCTGTGCAGAACGGGGGGTGCCGGTGTGGTGTGGCGGGATGCTGGAGTCCGGGGTGGGCCGGGCCTATAACCTGGCCCTGGCGTCCCTGCCCAATTTTACCCTTCCAGGGGACATCTCCGAGAGCCGGCGCTACTGGGAGGAGGACATCGTGGAGCCGGAGTTCGTAATGGAGAGGGGATCCCTGGTCGTGCCACAAAATCCTGGAATCGGTGTGACCCTCCGCATGGAGCGGGTGGAGAGCCTGACCCGGCGGAGGTGGGTCCGCTCCGTGTGAACCCTCGCTTGCTTCCTGCAACCGGGCCCTAGAAGACCAGGACGAGTCGACTCACCAGGTAGACGTACCCCCAGAGGATGAGGGTCATGGGGAATCCGAGACCCATGACGGCCAGGTCCTGGCCCCGGAGATCGCCGAAACGGATACCGGCGCCGATGCCCACGAAGCAGGTCACGAAGAACCACGTCGAAAGACTCCCGGCCAGGGCCACGGTTGGGGCCGAGAGGAGCCCCGCAGTGGCCAGCGTGGCAGCCAGGAGGAGTCCGACGATGAACTTGGGGAAGCGGGCCCAGAGGAGGCGCAGGCGGACCTCCTCGCCCACCGGTAGGCCGCGCCGGGTGTAGACGTAGGTCAGTACCAGGATGACCAGGGGCATGGTGGCATTCCTGGCGGACTTCACGATGGTTCCGATGGCTCCGGCACCCTCGCTGTACGCATACCCCACCGCAATGCACTGGGCGGTGTTGGAGGGCACGATGCCGGCGATGAAGCCGGCCAACATGTCCCCCCAGCCCAGGGCGTGGCCGAGGACCGGCAGGCTCACCAACACCACCACGTCGGTCAACAGCGCCGCCCCGATGGCCGTGACGATCTCTTTTTCCCGGGCCTTGATGGCAGGAGCGGTGGCCAGGATGGCGGAGACGCCGCACACCCCGATCCCCACCCCCACCAGGTGACCCAACCGCTCGGCGCCCCATGCCCTCTTCGCAAACCAGCCGCAGATGAGGATGCAGAAGGTGATGGAAAGGGTCACCATGAGGATGGCCGTGGACCCGATGGAGAAGACCTCCGCCAGGTTCAGCTGGGCGCCCAGGAGAACGACACCCACGAAGAGACAGGTCCGGGAGGCGAAGGCGAACCCCGGCTCGAAGATGTCCAGGGAGAAGGGGCTGGCGTTCCGTACGAGCAACCCCAACACGATGGCGAGGAGGACGTAATTGAAGACGAAGAGGGAATCGGGTATCAGGGCGTCATCAAGCCACTTGGCCAGACCCCCCAGGACGAGGCAGAGGGCCAGGCCCGGGATCACCGCCCTCACATAGGCCGACCATCCAGCGTACGGGGTGGGGGGAACGCGTGCCAATCCCGGCCGTCCTCAGAGCCCCACGCGGACCAGGAGCTCGGCCAGAAGGAGAATGGCGAGCCCCACGATGCAGCCGAACCAGTCTTCTTCCATGGAGAACCGCGGTGTATTGAGCGAGCGGCGCATGGAGCTCCCCTCCCGGGCCGACGTCGAGTGTCTCCCTAAGGCTATCAGGAAGCCGGCTCTGATACCATCCCGCCCCGGACCGGTGGGCTCTCCCTCTCTCAGTTTCCGGTTCCGGGGCCCGGCCCCACCTCGAAGATAGGGGACTTGACCTGGAAGCGCTTGGCGGGCAGGCCCAACATTCGCACCAGGACCCGTCGGAGGCCCCGGGCCAGGGCGCTGCCCACGCGCTCTTCCCCCGCCACGGCGGGAGCCAGCTCTCCCTGGAGCCATCGCTGGAGCTCCTGGAGATCGCTCAGGGAAAGGGTCTCCAGTTCGAGGTAAGCCAGGTAGTAGTGTCGCCCGGAGCGCCGGGGGCGCAGCGGAATCTCATGGGTCTGACGGAGCTTGGCCTTTACCTCCTCCAAAGTGTTTACCTCCTCACCTTCCCCGGAGCGCCCCAAGGACTGGACCCGGTACCGCCGAGTGAAAGGATCGAAGATCACACTGGCCGTCCACTGATGTTGCCCCTCCTGGCTGTCGAAGAAGCCGTCCCTCCATAGCTGGACCAGGATCCGGATGCGGAGGGGGAGGCCCGAGTGGACTGCGTCCAGGATGCGGGCATCGGAGACCAGGTCGACGGTTTCCAGCCACGCCGCACCTGTCTCGGGCTGCAGGTGGAAACGGAGAGGAGCCGGCTCCTGGGCTCTCAATCCGGGAGGCGAGAGCCCCAGGAGCTGAAACGATAAGAGCAGGACCGCCAGTCGTTGCAGCAAGGTCGGTTCAGAATCGCCGGCTGAGGCGGATGAAGAAGTGGCCGCTCCGGCCCCGGGCCTCAGCCTTGTTCAGGGGGACGGCGTAGTACAAGCCCAGATCTCCAAGGTAGATGCCGGCCCCCAGGTCTACGAAGCTCTGCCCGCCACCGCCTCCTACGGTCCAACCCCTGCCGGCGTCGAAGAAGACCGTCCATCCGGGGGATAGGCTGATGTGCGGGTACCAGTAGTCCCAGTCGGCTCCCCACGGCTCTCCACCTCGGTCCCCGCCGATGGTCCAATCCGCGAACAACCCTCTGCTGAACTCGGCCTGGAAGAGGACGAACCTGTCGCAACCGTAGGACGGGAAGACCCCTTCCCGGATACTCTCGGCTCCTTCGCCCAACTCCAGCTCCCGGAGAACACTACGAGCCCCGCAATCTCCATAGAAAAGGGGAAAGCCCGGGAGTGAGCCGACGCCTCCCAGGGTGTGCTGATATTGGGGAGGAAGGGGTACGTCGCTGAGGGCCCCTCCGAAGAGTCCCCGGAAGTTGAGGGAAGAACCAGGATTGAGACGATTATACCTTCTGAGGTCCACAAACCCGGTGAAGATGGCGGTGTTGAACTCCCTGGCCTCAACAGGATCGTCTGTGGGGACCTGGGGAGATCCGAAGTGGGCCGGGAGTGTGAGGCTTCCGCCAAGGCCCGTCCGACTGCTGGCCAGGATGTACCAGCCGTCTGTGGGGTTCCTCAGATCGTTGCGGGAGTCGATGGTCATGCTGCCTTGGAGGAACCGGAACTCTCCCTCCGCCACCAGTGGCTGCTCCCGCCACGGCTCGTTGTTCTTGGTCAGAGACCACGGCCCCGTCACCCGGGCGAAGCCGTGTTCTTCCGAGACAAACTCCGCTCTGAGCTCCACGGGATGGAGGGGGAAGCGGAAGACCCCGTAGGCACTCCAGCCCGTACGCTCGTAGTAGTCCCGGAAGTCCTTGTGCAGGACGAAGGTGGCCAGGGATGCCTCCAGGTTGGAGATTCCCCAGTCCTCGATGGGTTCGACCACGGAGTAGAAGGTGCCGCCGATGGCAATGCGGTTCCGTCCACCAAGGGTTTGCTCCATCCGGAGCTGATATCCGAAGTCCTCCGGCTCAAGCTCCAGTCCCATTTCCGTCCGCCAGATCCCGTAGAGGTCCAGGCGGGAGGGGTTGGTGCCGGCCGTGCGGATGGAAGGCCCGAACACCACCGGGAGCCCCTCGATCCTGTTGTAGTTCTGACCCGCCTTGATGGTGAACCGGGCGCTTCCCCATGGGAAGTCAGGGCCGAACCCCTCCCAAGCCTCTCTCCGTCCCACAGGTTCGATCTTCTCTCCCCGCTGCACGTAGCGCAGGGGCTCGGCGAACACCCTAAGGGTTCCACCGATCCGACCGAGATCCTCTCCCAGGACCCGGCCCCCCACCACCAGCACGTCTCCCCTCACGGCCCCCCCCGTCTCGAAGACCAGGTCACCGTTCACCACCACCAGATCACCATTGACCTCGCCGGCGAGGCTGAGAGGACCGCCCAGGGTTGCCGCGTCGCCGACGATGACCCTGCCGGCCGGAATGCGGGTACGGCCTGAGAATTGGATGGTTGCGGGGTTGTTAAAGAAGCTGATTACGTGGTCCTGAACCCATGGGGGCAGATCGGCCTCTTCGATTCGCCCCTGCTGGGCCGTCAGGGGGGGCGAGCCCGCCGGAAGCCGCAACCCCCCGGGAACGAGAAACCCACCCGGTGCCGGCATTGACGGGCTCGTAAACAGAAGGAGCCCCGTGAGCACGAAAGAACCCTTCTTCATTGGCTTCTCCATTGCGAAACGCCTGCCCATCTCCTGCAGTCCCTTCGGCAGGGTCCGTACCATTCGGATTTCCCTTCCCTGAGGCTCCGTGGGAACAGACCTCAGGCTGCGGCCAACCATCCACGCGTCCGGGGGGGGGGGCAGTCAGGGGAGGTC
Source organism: Gemmatimonadota bacterium (assembly GCA_003564295.1). Taxonomy (GTDB): domain Bacteria; phylum Gemmatimonadota; class Gemmatimonadetes; order Longimicrobiales; family Gaopeijiaceae; genus PXFI01. The sequence continues at coordinate 25,739 of PXFI01000269.1, forward strand.
GTCCGTGTTTTGGCCCGACACGCCTTCGTCCTCTTCTCTCCATAGCCCCAGGCGCCTCATGCGCCGGTAGAGGTTGGCCCGGTCCGTGCGGAGACGGCGCCCTGCCTCAGCCACATTACCCTTGGCGCCCTGCAAGGCTCCTTCCAGCAGGGACCGCTCGTAGTCGTCCAGGCGTTCCCTCAGGGAGCGGGGGTCTCCTTCCTGGTAGGATGGGACCGACGCCTGGGAAGGCCTCACCGGGGGGAGGAAGCTGGCGATCTCCTCCGGCCCCACTGTCTTCCCCGTGCTGAGAATGGCCACCCGCTCCACGAAGTTCATCAGTTCCCTGACGTTCCCCGGCCACGGGTAGCGGCCCAGGGCCTCCATGCCCTTCTTCGTGATGTGGGGCGCCGGGAGTCCATGGCGGTTCCGGAGGCGTCGTATGGCATGGGCCACCAGGAGGGGAACGTCCTCCAACCGGTCCCTGAGAGGGGGTAGATGGATGGGCACCACCTCCAGCCGAAAGAGGAGGTCCTGGCGAAAGAAGGACTCTCGCACCCGGGCCCGGAGATCCTTGTTGGTGGCCGCCAGGACCCTCACGTCCACCTCGACCCTCTTTCCTCCCCCCACCCGTTCCACCACCCCGGTCTCGATGGCCCGCAAGAGCTTGGATTGGGCTTCTGGCCCCAAATCCCCCACCTCGTCCAGGAAGAGGGTGCCACCGTGGGCAAGCTCGAAGCGTCCCCTGCGGCGCTCGGTGGCTCCGGTGAACGCCCCCCTCTCGTGCCCGAACATCTCGCTTTCCACCAGGTCTCTCGGGATGGCGGCGCTGTTGACACGAACGAAGGGCTTCCCGCAGCGCCGAGAAAGGGCGTGAAGGGCGATGGCCACCAGCTCCTTTCCGGTCCCGCTCTCACCGGAGATGAGCACCCTGGCATCTGTGGGAGCGACCCGTTGCACCAGCTCCCGGATCCGGTTGATGCTGGGGGAGCGGCCCACCAGCTCTACCTCGGGGCCGAGCTCGTCCTGGAGGGCCCGGCTGAGGTCTCGGGCCCGGCTCACCTCCAGCGCTCCCTGCACCGTCACGAGGACAGCCTCGGGAGTCAGGGGCTTCTCGATGAAGTGGAACGCCCCCAGGCGGGTCGCCTCCACGGCGTCGTTCAGGGTTGCCCTGCCGCTCATCATCACCACGGGAACGCCAGGGGCAAGATCCCCTATGGCAGGCAGTGCCTCCAGGCCCGACATGCCCGGAAGCAAGAGGTCCAGAAGGATGGCTTCGGGGGGCTCACACCGCACCTCCTCCAGGCCGGCTTCGGCGGAGCCGGCCTCCCGGACCACATAACCCTCCCCCTCCAAGAGCGCCCGAAGCATCCTTCTGAGGTTAGCCTCGTCGTCGATGATAAGGATGTCCATGGGCCTGGCACCGCGGAGGTTGGGGGATAGGACGCTCTCTCCCTCAGCCGGGAGACCCCTTCAGGGTGTTTGGAGGGCTGTCCGGTTTCGGGCTGTCCAGGGGAAGCTTCACCAGGAACGCTGCCCCCCCCTCGGGGCGGTTCCGCGCCGCGACCTGCCCTCCGTGAGCGGAGATGGTTCGCCGGACCATGGCCAGGCCGAGGCCCGTGCCCCCGCTCCTGGTGGTGAAATCGGGCTCCCAGATCCGCTCCCGGTGGGCCTCGGGGATACCCGGACCCGTGTCCAGGATCTCGATCCTCAGATGATCGTCCCCACACGCCATGGTGACGGCCACCTGCCCCCCGGGACCGGCGGCTTGCACGGCGTTCAGCAACAGGTTCCGGAAACAGCGCAGGAGCGCGTCGTAGTGGGCCAGCACGGTAGGGATACCGGAGGGAGGCTCGAACCGCAGAGAGGGGCCGGCGCCCTCGTGCTGGCTCACGAGGCTTTCCAGAAGCTCCACGAGATCCACCTCGGAAGGCGGCCCCTCGGGCATCCTGCCGAACTGGGCAAAGTTCCGGGCCATCTCCTCCAGGCGGGCGATCTCCTCCAGCAAGACCTCACCCGCTTCCCGGGCCCTCTCCCCCTCCAGGCGACTCACGCTTTCGGCTGCCATGCGCATGGGCGTCAGGGGGTTCTTCAGCTCGTGGGCCACCCGCCGGGCCATCTCGGTCCAGCTCCGGAGCTTCTGGGCCTGCATGGCCTGATGCCGCCCCTCCTCGAGCTGTTCAGACATCTGCCTGAGGGCCTCCCGAAGCTGGGTGAACTCCAGGACCCCACGCGTGTCGGCGGGACCCGGGGCGGGCAGCGGCTGCTCGAGGGCGATGAGTTGGGTCCATCCCACCAGGTCCCGGATGGGCCGGGAGAAGCCCCGGGAGAGTTGTCGGGCCGCCCAATAGGACAAGATCCCCACCAGGAGGGCCATGAGCAGGGCGAGGAAGGGGATGAGGGTCAGGATCTGATCGGCCACCACCGTGAAGATTCCGGAGAAGCGCAGGCTCTCCGACAGAGCTTCCCGGTGGGCCCGGGCCGCCAGGGCCAGTTGGGGGTCGTCGATGGGTGCTTCCTGAACGGCGTCCAGGAGTGTCTGTCCGGACTCGGCCAGGGAGCCCCAAGGGCCCGCTGTTCCGGCGCCCGTCACGGTCCCCCTCAGGATCACCGTCCCCGCCAGGAGCAGGATCATGGAGGGAACGAGTCCCACGCCCAGAAGGGCCAGGAAGATCCTCCGCTGGAAACTCTTGACCTTGAACATGATGCCAGCGGAAGGTAGAACCGCTTGGATCAGCCCGGCAAGGAAGGTAGCTACCGGGAGTGTGCCGGGGGTGGGACCGTTTGACATCTTCTTTTGGGGCAGGCTGTCAACACGCACGTCACCCACGCGCCGACAGCAGACAGTGCGACCGCCAGCGTCCGTAGTCTCCGTAGACCCGAGTCGTCGGGTGGAGCCCGATGGGTGGGGCGGATTCCCGGGTGCGGGGGCTGCGGATTTTGGGTTTCCGGGCGCGCCTACGGCGGGACCTGGGACTGGGCAGGTCAGGCAACTGGGCAGGTCAGGCACCCCGGCTCTGATCGAAATCGTCCTCCGGAAGGG
>PXFI01000043.1 GCA_003564295.1 Gemmatimonadota bacterium
AGGAGGACACCCGTCAGAACGGAAAGGATCGAGGTCATGAACGGCCTCCTTGACCGGGTCGCGGTAGCTCCATGATGCGTTGCTCCGTCACGCCGAAGTCGTCGACCGCCACGACGACGTGCGAGCGTTGGATTTCCAGGATTCGAAAGTTCCCCAGGCTATCCCCCCTCCTGAGCCGGTAAACCCGACCCGGGTCTCGGTCTGTGGCCAGGCCCTCACGGGGTCCCAGAACAGCGATGGAGGCCCCCGGGTCCGGGGAGAACACCACCCCGATGAGGCGGACCTCCTCGAACCTGGGACCGGCCTGGTCACCAGTTACCAGCCGGAGGAAGGGATTGCGGCGTTGGTACCGGGGGTAGAGGAACACCTCCCGCTCGAACACCAGGTCAGCGGTGTCGGGCTGTTGGGCTGGGGGCGTGCCTGGCGGGGTCCCCTGGGCACCCAAGGCCGGGGCGGTGAGGATCAGGAGCACCCCTCCGAGCAGGCCTCCGAAAAGCAGAATGCGAGGTGAGGATCTCTTCATGGTCAGCCTCCCTGCTGGCCCGGCCCGCCGGCGAGGGGAGAAAGGGTGGAGCCTGCGGGAAGAATGTAGGTCTGGATGCGAAGGCGGGCCGTCAGGGGTGCCTCCAGCTCAGGATCGAGCACGCTGCGGTCTCCCTGGAACGTGACCATCTCCAGGTCCACCGGGGTGATGATCCGGTTGAGGGAGGCGATGGCCGTCAGAAACCTCCCGATATCGTGATAGTCACCGATCACTTCGATGGCGTAGCTGTGCTTGGTATAGAAGTCCCCCGCCTCGTCGGGCTCGGGACGCATGGTGGCGATGGCACCCCGGTTGAGGCCCGCTCTCCTGGCTTCAGCCGAGATGGCGTTCAGGAGGGCGGGTACCTCCTCGCTCTGCGGAATGAGCTGCTCCAGCTGTGACACATGCCGCTCGTAGACGGCCAGGCGTACTTCCAACTCCTCACCGCCCCGGGCAGCCGCCACCTGGGCCCGGCGGTTGTTGGCCTCCAACTGCTCGAGGCGCGATCTCAATCGTTCCACTTCGGTCGCCCTGGGTGTGTACCAGTAAGACCAGAAGACGTAGAAGAGCCCCGCGGCCAGGATCCCTACCACCAGGGCCTTTCGCTTCTTGGGATCGTCAGGTATGAGAGCCATGGCTACACCCAGTCAGCTCACTGCCCAGAGGGAGGCATGCTCGGCCCCCACTGAGGAGCGTCGAATAGAGGTACGGTCTCCAACAGTTCCAGGGGCGGGCGGTTGAATACGGCCTCGAGTTGAAAGGAGTGGACCACACGGCTCAACTGGTCCGCTGTCTCCACCACCTGTTCCGTGGAAATGAGGTTCACGTTTCGGATGAAGAGGGAGGACTCCAGGTTATACATGAACTGGGTCAAGGCCGTGTTGCTGCCGGCCCTTCCGTGGATGCGGAATCTCAGCTCCTCGCGAGGGGAGACCTGGAAAAGGTTCGTCAGCCACAGGTAGTCGGGAAGGGCACGGGCCACCTCGTCCAGGATGTGGGGCCATACGTAACGATCCCCGTCGATCTCCTGGATGATGGCCACCCGCTGGGCGATGGAATCCCGCCGGGCCAGAAGGGCCGAGTTCTTCTCGATGATATCGGCATAACGCGCCGAATCGCTGGCGGCCTTCTGGATCTCGACGGTGAGATCCCCCATGCGGCTCCCCGTCGTGAAATAGAGGTATCCCGCCAGGGCCACCAGGACCAGAACCACTGCCGAGGAAACCAGAACCCATGGGTCCTTGGGAAGCCCCGCCGGAATGGGGAGTTTGCGGGATGGCCTGGGCCTTCGGGCGGCCCGCCTCTTTCCGCTGGGAAGAAGATTGACCTCGATCAAGGCTCGTTCACCTCTGGCCTAGGCCCTTAGGGCCAGACCCAGGGGGAGGAGAAGCATGGGGGCCGCCTCCTCCAGGTTGAGGTTCACCGCCGCATCCGGCCGCACCGGCGTGCGCTCGAAGGGGTTGACCTGGCGAGTCTCCACGTTCATGCGGGAGGCCAGGGCATCCATCATCCCGGGAATCCGGGCACCGCCGCCACTCAGGTAGACGGCCCCGAGACCTTCCCCCGATTGCCGGGTCATGAGGAAGGCGGAGGCCCGCTCGATGCCCACTGCCACCTCTTCGGCGCTCCGCTCCACGAAACGGTGAAGGTCCGGGAAGTCCACCCGCCCCTGGATCACGTCCTCGGCCTCATCCGCCGAGAGACCCCGCTCCCGCTGGAGACCCTCCCTGACCCGCCGGGAGCCGAAGGGAATGTCCCGGGTAAGGATTGGAACCCCGTCCTCCAGGAGGTTCACGTTCGTGGTGTCATGGCCCACGTTCACCAGGGCCACGATGCCTTCCATGGCTTCCGGGTAGTTGTGCTCGAAGGCGTTGTGGAGAGCGAAGGCATCCACGTCGATGACGGTAGGGTTGAGGCCGGCCTCCGCAAGGAGGGCTACCTTGTTGTCCACCAACTCCTTCTTCGCCGCAACGAGGATGGCCTCCATCTGCAGCCCCCCCCCATGGGGATCCAGGATCTGGAAATCCAGCTCGACACTCTTGATGTCGAAGGGTACGTGCTGCTCCGCCTCCCAACGGATGACCTCCCGGGCATCCGACTCCTTCATCCGATCCATCTCGATCTTCTTGATGATGACGTCGTGACCGCCCACGGCCGTCACCACGTCCCGCCTCTTGATCCCCAGGTCCTCGAAGAGGCTTCTCACGGTGTCCGCCACCAGGCCCGGGTCCATGACCTCGCCCTCCACGATGGCGTCCGGCAGGAGGGGCCGAACGGCAACCCTCGCTACTTCCGGCTGACCGCCAGACCGGTCCACCTCCACGATTTTTACGAAACCGCTTCCGATGTCCAGCCCTATCGAGCTTTTCTTGCCGAACAGGCCCATGTCCAGTTACCGACGGAAGGGGGGAAGGAAGGATTCCCTGAAATGCTGGGACCAGAGTACCATGGAAAAATCAGTCTTGTCAAGAAGGATGTCGATCCTCACAGCAATGGAGGAATTAATAAACATTTGATTCCCGGCCCTCGGCCGGGAAGCATCACAGAACAACCATGATCGACGCGTCATTCGGTCTCTTCCCACCTCGGTTCCTGGAGAAAAATGTAAAAAAGACGACATCGGTTCCGGGGGATGGCCCGCCGAGACCCCGGCGGGGGCCCCTTCGGGGCCGTCCCCTCCCCTCAACCGCCCATGAGGGACGAGAGGTCCACCCAACTCCTCCTCTCCAGGGGGCGGACCCTGGTGAGAGCGGAGTTGTTCAGCACAGCTCGAATCACGGCGCACTGGGAGTTCTGCACCACCGACCCCCCCACCAGGAGCTGGTCGTCGAAGTCGGCGTTGCTGGCCATGACGCCACCGTTGACTCGGTTCCCGCTCCCCTGGGTTTCGAAGTTTCCCTGGACGATGACCAGGCCGTTGAACGTGAAATCCCCCCTCAGGTCCAGGTTGTTCTCAACCAGGAGGATCCCCTGCCCCACCCCCCCCGACTGGATCATGGCCGATCCGTCTATGTAGATGATGGGAAACCAATCCCCGCAGGGCCCGGCCGGGTCCAGGGGGTCGCCCCAGTTCAGGGGGTAGCTCTGGCCCGTCCGGCACACCCCCGCCTCACTGACGTCGGGGCCGGTGTTGTTGATGGTGATGGTGCCCCCGGAGCCCAGCCTGATGTCCGCCATGGCCACCAGGTCCTCCCAGCTCAGGTCGCCGAATTGCCGGAAATCCTCATCCGAGAGATCCGGATCACCCACCACGGGGGGATCCCCCGTCACCTCACCCTGGCCCCTGGTGGTGACGTCGTCCACGTCGTTGGTGAGAATGCCGGGGAGGTCCTGTGGAGGATTGTCACAGTAGGCGGCCCATCCCGGTGGGTATGTGTCCCCGCCGTGGACCTCTGCGGTGCCTCTCACATCCGTCTTCCCTCGAGTGGTGAGGGCGGCCCGGGGAGCCAGGTCCGCACTGGCCAGGCGGGCCACGTAGCCCACAGACCGGCTGGCTTCCCCCAGGACGGCCTGGCCGGCGCTGACGGTCCCGGTGGAGTGAAGGAAGAAGAGCCGGCTCGTCATTCTGGTGATGTCCACCGTCCACGTGCCCCCGTCGGTGGTGTCCGTTACGGCAGCGCTTCCCCAGTTGGGCAGGGCCCCGAACGTCCCGGCGTTCCACTCGGAGATGACTTCCATGGCTCCTTGCTCCGCCAGGTAGAACGCCTCCGTCCCCCTCTTGGTGGCGAGCCCGATCCGGGTCTCCTGGCGCGCCAGGTAGAAGCCCCCCGTGACCAGCACGCCCACCACCACCAGGGCGAAGACCGCCACAGGGAGTGCGAACCCCTTCTTGGACTTCAGGTCCATCTCATTCTCCTTCCTCTCGCCGGCACCCTCCCGGCCCCGGTCCCCTCCATTCAGGCTCACGTCAGTTCCTCGGATAGATGCGAGCCAGCAGGGAGTCACCCACCAGCTGGCCAGCAGCGGTTCTGACCTGCGACTCATAGCGGAGGGTGACTTCGATCTGAGCGACCTCGGCGGCCACCGTGGTCACCTGCTCCAGGGCATCGAGATAACGGAAGACCACACCTCCAACGGGAAGGACGGGCCCCACCAGAGGGTCCGGGTTGGTGGCGCCCTGGGGCTGCCGGCCCAGGTACGTTTCCCCATCGATCACGAAGGATCCGTAGGCAAACCTTTCGAAGGCCCGGACCGGAGCACCCACCCGCACGGTGTCCCCGGTGGAGGCGAGCTCGGTAACGGATAGGGTCTGGGCCGCCCGCCCCTCGCAGGTAGCCGTATGGTCCACGCTCTGGACCACCCTGGCCAACCAGGTGTCGTCGCTGGACCGCTCCGGGTCGTTGTCGGCGAAGACGAAAATGGAGTCTCCGGCCTCGAACAGGCTCCCCATCTGGATGACGGTGAGCTCCTCCGGTGAGGCAGAGTAATCCGTGTCGCAGACAAGACCGAAGGCCCGCTGGGACCGGATGCTGAGGCGGTCCTCCTCCATCTCCACCAGATCCCCTCCCGGGGTGCTGATCTCCCTGAGCTCACCGAAGAGGACGTCCAGTCCGGCCCGCATGATCTGCTGGCCCTGGATCTGGGCGTTGTTCACGGCGTAGACCCTGTGGTGCGTGATCAGGACATTGTAGGCAGCCATGACCAGCAACGTCCCCAGGACCACCACCACCAGAAGCTCCACCAGCGTGAAGCCGTAACGGGCTCTGACGCTCATGGCCGGATGATCCGATGGGTTAAGGTGTCGGAAACGGCTGGGGAAAGCACCGGATATCCCGACGCATAGGTCTGGCCTGGGCCCGTGGTGACGATCTCGATGTCCTTCCACTGGACCTGGTCCGTCACGGTCCAGTTCACCTGGAAGCTGCCCACCGATTCAGACCCCGTCCGGATACTATCGAAGGAGATGCCCCGGAGCCGCTCCAGGGTGCTCTGGACGGCCACGGACCTTTCCGTTGCAAGATCTGCCAGGGTGACCTGCCGGACCACCAGGACCGTGGTGCCGGCCATGCCCAGGAGCCCTACGGCCAGGATCACCATGGCCACGATGACTTCCACGATACTGAACCCGGCCCTGTCCGACTTGGGCGCGTCTGGCCTGAGGCCGGCCTTATCCTGCCTATGCCTTACCATCGTATCTGCCCCAAGGGAAGGATCTCCAGCGTCTGGGACTGGCCGCCTCGCACGAAGGCCACCTTGACTGCCGAGCTGAAGGAGTTGCAGGAGGGATCCGCAAAGCCCCTGGGCCCCATGCAGAGCCGGATCTCAGTTGCAGAGGCCTGGATGTCGATGCCCAGCTCCCCCCGGAACCGGACCGTCTCAACCACGTTCCCGCCCGCCAGGATCGACACGCTGTCGCCTGAGGTATCCACCAGCAGGATGGTCCGCTGCCCCGTCTCGATGGCCTGGGCCCGGGCCCGGGCCGCCATCCCGTTGAACACGTTCCGGGCCTGCCGGGCCGACACCTGCCCGGCGCTGGGCCTGATTTCCCTGATGGCGATGGTCGTCAGGATGCTGCCGATGATGATGGCGGCCAGGATTTCGATGACGGTGAACCCTCTTGATCGGCGATTCATGGCTCCAGTCCCAGGAAGTTGGTCCGGTAGCTACCGATACCATTTCCATGCCACACTGGAACTCAATGATTCCGCCGGTTTCCTGGGAAAAACCCCTCATTGCGAAACAGTCTTTGCCGGTATTTGGAAAAGTTTGCCGAACCCCGGAGGGCTCAAAACGCGTTGATCCGGGCACCATCCCCGGCCAGGAGCGGCTCTTTCAGGACGGACACCTCCTCCAGAGCCCGGAGCACCGGGCAGGCCGAGCTCCGGAAGAGTGCCGCGTCCGCCAGGCGGAGCCCTCCACCCACCCTGGCCATCCCCTCGAGGGCGGCCCCTTCCTCCAGGTGGAGGTCGCCCGCCACCAGCACCAGGCCATGCACCCTGGCGTCCCCTGCCAGCCGGAGGTCTCGACCCACCACCAGGATTCCGCAAATCCTCCCCTGTTCCAGGTAAAAGGAGTCGGGAGTCCCCAGGAACGCAGGCGGGCCACTCCCCTGGGGACACCCCCAGGCCGCGTCCGCCGGAAGGGAGCCAGATCCGGATTCGGATCCCCCGCCGTCCCCGGCCCGCTCCAGGAGCTCCGCCCCCCGAAGCAGACCGAGGTGCGGAATGGAATCACCATCCGGGATTTCCTCAGGCTGCAGCTCCGGGAGTGGTCCCAGCGCCGGCAGCGTCCCACCGGGGAAGAGGGAGTCCAGTACCTCCTCGTAGCCTGAGCAGAGAGGATCCGGCCAGCCCTCCGGCGGCTCCCGGAAGCCGTCGGCCTCCACCCGGGCCTCCCCATGGAGGACGACGGCTCCCCGGACCTCGGCGGCGGCCCCGAAAGCTGCCAGGCGGGCCAGGGGATGGAGGCTCCACCCGACCCACCCCGCCCGCCGCTCCCCGACCCAGCCCCGGCTCCCTCCCACCCCCTCCAGGAGAAAGAACTCGTCGTCCAGCCAGCGCAGCACCGCCCGAAAGGTGATCCCGTCGGGAGTCTCCCCCGACACCAGGACGTGCGGTATCCACGGCGTACGCTCCTCCGGAAGGGATGCCCCCCCTTCCACGGCCAGCCACAGCCCTGCTTCCGCCGCTTCACCGGCCCGGAGGGCATGCCGGAACGCCCAGGTGGCCTGGAGCTCCCGCATGGAAAGCAGGAGAACCCCGTGGCCAAGCACAGTGAGGAGCAGCATGAGCAGGAGCATTAGGGCCAAGGCCGTGCCTCGGGCCCCGAAGGCTTCTCGTCCCCGGGAACCGGACGTGCCTCGTCCCCGGGAACCGGAGGCTACTCCGTCCGTACATTGCCCTACCACAGGATCCCCCTCCACTCCAGGCTCTCGGCGTGCCCCGGCGGCTCCCGGAGGTTCATCTCCCATGCGAATCCTCCCGTGCCGGGTGAGCCCTGGAAGAATTGGCCCGTCCGGATCCGCAGGGGGGTCAGAGGTTGGCGGCCCCCGGCCCCCCGCCGGTAGCGGAGGGCACCATCGGCCAGGTGGTAGCTTCCAAGCTCGAAGATCCGGCCCAGGATCGGGTCGCCGGGTTCGGCGGACAGGGTCCACCTCTCCTCCCCCCCTCCCTCCCCCCCCGTGCACTCGGCGGCCACCCGGACCCGGCTCTCCAGCTCGTAAGCCTGCCAGCCACCGTCGACGCCCAGCAGAAGGACCGAGTCCTTCTCAGGGTTGGGCATCCGGATCCCCCGGACGCACGCCATGAGCTCCGGCCCCTGCACCGAGCCGGCCTTCACCAGGCCCAGGGCCCGGAAGGCCCTCAACACCACCGAGTCCCCCTCCACCCACCAGTCCCGCCCCGGAATGCCACCCGACAGCTCTTCCGGCAGGAGCCAGGCTGCGGTCCGCACCGTCTCCAGGGCCTCCGCCTTGTGACCGGCGCTGAGGGCCGCCCTTCCATGCCGGGCCACCACGGTCCACGCTCCCGGTATCAGGAGGAACAGGAGAAGGAGAGCCA
>PXFI01000147.1 GCA_003564295.1 Gemmatimonadota bacterium
GCCCTCCCTGGAGGCGGCACCGCCCGGGTGCGCACCAAGCATGACACGTACCCTGACGGGACCGAGTTCATCGGGGTGGGGGTCCAGCCCCACATCGTCATCCGCCCCACGCTCCAGGCCCTTCGCCAGGGCCGCGACAACGTCCTGGAAGCGGCGGTGGAGGAGATCCGGCGGCGGGTGGGGGAAGGGTGAGGCCGGTCAGAACTCGGCTTCCCCCATGGCCTCCTCCGGCGGAACGCCGCCGTGGATGACGCGCACATGGCGGCACGGGACGCCTCCGGCACCCTTAGGGGCGGCCGGAGAGTGCAGCACACGAACCCCCTCTCCTCATTCGTCCACACAACGGAGGGAAGGACGACCTCCTCCGCCCTGATCTCGAACCACACACGGGAGTAAGCGTCGTCCCTCTCGTACTCGATCCCCTACTCCTCCAGGGCGCGGCAGATGACGGGAAGAAGGGTGACCGGCGCGAAGCCGGGCCCCTGTTCGAGCTCCCGGATGATGGCGTCGATGTCGAACTCGAAGGATTCGTCCTCTCCGCAGGGGATCGTCGCCGCGGGGGATCGTCGCCGCCCGGACCCTTCGTTACTCCGACCCCCGTCCCGCGGACCCACCCATGCCTTGGATGCGGCGGGCTTCTACTCAAAAAGATAGGGTAGCCCACCGACAGTCACTGCCCAATTCGGTCGGCTTCGCCCCATCTCGTCAGAAAGCTCTCCATGCGGGACACTCCCCGGTTTCGTTGCCGGCCCTCGGCTGGAACTTTATGCGGAGGATCTCCAGCCGCTCCAGCCCCCCGGGAGTGGTCACGATTCGGTAGGTGAGGCCACTTCCGGGAATCGGCCCCCACATCCCCTCCACCGACGTCTCCCCGGGGAACCCGTACCAGCCTCCCGCCAGCAGGGTGGACACGAGCCCGAACTCCCCGGGGCCCTCGTCAAACCTCCCCACCGAGCCCTGGAAGGCACCGTCGGGCCCCCATCGGGCCAGTGTTCCGGGGGTATGGGTCTGGGTCAGGAAGCGCCCACTGGAATCTCTGGCCACGCCTCTGGCCGGGGCCGGAGTTCGTGCCTGTGGATCGGGCTCAAGGACCGTGCCGGTGGGAACCAGGGACAAGAGGCACGGAGCCTCCAGTGTCCTCTCCCCGCACCGTTTCTACATACCCGCCGGGCGAAGAGCCAGAAGAGCCATGATGGGTAGGGAATCCGGCTCAGCGGGAAATCCGATTGCCTTCTGACAGTGCTGGTGGTAACTATCCCTTTTCCAAAGCATGGAGGAAACGATGAACCGGAGAAGATTCCTGAAGATCACCGGAGGGATGGGGGGCGGCATGATGGCCATGGGAGCTTTCCCGACCCTGAACGCCTGTGGTGGCCGAACGGCAAACGATCACTATCCGTTCGGAATCCAGCTCTTCACACTGCGCAGCGATATGGCGATGGATCCGTTCGGGGTCATGGAAAGAGTAGCCTCTTTCGGATACCGCCAGATCGAGAGCTACGAAGGCCCGTCAGGCATGTTCTGGGGGAAGAGTCCGGCCGACTTCAAGCAGGTGATGGACGATCTCGACCTGGACCTCGTATCCAGCCATTGCGATATCCATCAGGACTTTGAGGAGAAGGCGGCCCAGGCGGCATCCATCGGCATGAAATACCTGGTGTGTCCCCACATCGGTTCGCAGCCCACCCTCCATGAGTACCGCAGGTATGCCGATCTCTTCAACGAATGCGGTGAAATCTGTCGCCGTGAGGGTATCCGTTTCGCCTACCACAACCATGCCTACACTTTTGAGCCGCTGGATGGCGTGTATGCGCAGGATCTGCTGATGCAGGAGACCGATCCCGCCCTGGTGGACTTTCAACTGGACATGTACTGGGTGGCGGTGGCCGGTGCAGACCTGGAAACCTGGCTCAGGAGATATCCCGGCCGGTTTGCCCTGGTGCATGTGAAAGACCTGGCGGAGGATCCCACGGGCGAGGGAAGGACACGATCCTGCACGCTGGGGACAGGTGTCCTGGACTACAAGAGGCTGCTGCCGGTGGCTTGGGAAACCGGAACCCGGTACTTCATCATCGAACAGGAAGCCTATGAGGGCACCACACCCATGGACAGCGCCAGGGACAACGCCCAATACATGCGGCAGTTCCGGTTCGGATGATCATCAAGCCTGAGCCCGGCGTCCCGAGCCCAGGAGGCGGTCAACGGAAGTTGCCGAAATCCACCTGGGCCGAGTCCCCCTCTCCCCAACCCACCTCCACGGCCATGGACGGCTCCCGGGGCACCTGCCGCTGGATCCACGCGGTGAATTCCGAGACCCGTGCAAAGGCGACGGGGGGTTGACAGTTCCTGGCGAAGCTGCTGACCCCAACCTGCACCCATTCCCCGTTGGCGGGAACCATCAGGGGCCCACCACTGTCGCCGCTGCAGATGCTTCGGGTGGTGCCCAGAAGACCGGCGCAAATCGTGGAGGCTACCACGTCCTCGTCCAGCATGCGCCGGCACTCGTCGTTTGAGATGATCTCCATCTCCACCTGTCGGAGGGTGGTGGAGATGGATCCCCTCCAGGTGGTCCTACCCCACCCGATGGCCGTAGCCACGGTTCCGGGGCGGGAGAAGGCAGGGCGCTCGGGTGTCTGAAGCACCGTCCGGGGGATCATGAACTCCCGGTCCAACTCCAGCAGCGCGATGTCCTGGCCCGCGAAAGAGTCGGCGTCGAAATTGGGGAACACTCGGATGGTCTTCACCGGGATCCGCTCCCCTCCGGAGGTCAGATCATGGGTCCCCACCAGGACCTGGAAGGTGGACGGAGACCGGAGACCGCCAGTCTGAATGTCCACCACGCAGTGGGCGGCCGTGAGGACCCACCGGGAGGCGATGAAAGTGCCGCCGCAGGTGAAGGCGTTCTCATTCGCCGGAATGGCCGCGAAGAGGAGCGCCACCTGGAAGGGAAACTCGCCTCGCTCCGCCGGGGTCCCTCCGATGATCCGAGAGGGTCCGGGGGAGGGTTCGCCTCCCGAACCGTCGGTCCTGGCGGCAAAGGTGTTGGTCCATCCCAGACCAAGCTCCTGGGTGACCAGGTAGGACCGGTGGGTGTCGATGCCCGGGAAGGCATAACGGCCGTGGTGATCCGTCACCGTGAAGGGGTCGCCGGGATCCCGTGAACCGGTGCCTTCCAGGTCCAGGAACACGATGCTGCCCACCACACCCGGAGAGTCGGGCAGGCGCACCCCATCACCGGCGCGGTCGTGCCACACCGTCCCCGCGATGGTGCCGGCGCCCTCCCCCGGGGAAATGGTGACCAGGATGGAAGGGTCCAGGGCCGTGTCCGTGGCGCCCCGATCGTCGGTCACGGTGAGCCGGGGCACGAAGTACCCCGGAGTCCGGTAGACGTGGGTGACCCGCACGCCAGTCCCCCTGTGTCCGTCACCGAACTCCCAGTCGTAGGAGACGATCTCGCCATCGGGATCCCTGGACGCCCCCGCATCGAAGAGGACCTCCAGGGGAGCGTGCCCTTCCGTGGCGCTCACGGTGAAGCTGGCCGTGGGCGGCTGGTTGGGCTCCGGCAGGCCATTGTCGATCCCGGTGGGGTCCGAGCCGTCCCGGCATCCCGACGCCAGGGCCGATCCGAAGAGGACGACGGCCAGGAAGGGTCTGACGGGGCGACGGAAGGCGTCCTTCATGCTCTCTCAGGGTGTGACCCCGCGGGAGAGGCGTGTGCCACCGATCCCACGAAGGGTGCTCCAGGTAACGGTACCCCTCTTCCCGGCCCTGTTCCATGGCCGGAGGTCCAGGAAGAAGCCGACAAGGGTACCGTCAGGCAACCTTGTCTTTCCCGTCACTTTGTGCTGTCGGCGGCTTCTCGTGACGGGTCCGGCGGAACGAAGACTTCCGGCTTTTCGCCCACCGGGCCGCTCATGTATACCGTGCGAGTGGGAAAGGCGAAGCCGGTTCCCGCCCCTTCCACGATTTCCTTCACCTTGAGGGCCAGACGTTCCTTGATCTCCAGCCATTCACCCCAGACGATGGTGCGCGTGAAGCAGTACAGCATGATGTCGATGGAGGAATCGGAAAACCGGTCGATCCTCACAAAGGTGGCTGCTTCACTGGGCTTCACGAATTCATCGTTCTCGATGATGTAGGCTTCGATTTCGTCGCGGATCCGGCGCAGCTGGTCGATGGTCGTCCGGTATTCGACGCTGATCAACCAGAAGATCCGGCGAAAGGTCATGGAGCTGAAATTGGTGGTGGCCGAGTCGGCCAGTCTCCCATTGGGCACATAGACCGGAGCCTGGTCAAAACGCCGTACGACGGTGGACCTGAATCCAATCTCCTCGACGGTGCCTTCGACGACGCCTTCGACCATGACCCAGTCCCCGATGTTGAAGCGTTTCTCGGACAGGATCAGCAGCCCTGAAATGAGGTTCTTGAACAGGTCCTGGGCCCCCAGGGCCACGGCGACGCCCAACAGCCCGAGACCGGCGAGTATGGGCCCAACCTTGATGCCCCATACCTCCAGCACCGTTGCCGCGCCGATGAAGATGAAGGTGAACTTGATGATCTTGATCAGCCAGTCGCGCATGGCGGTGGAGAAGATCGCCTCCACCTTGTCCAGCAGGAAGCTGAGCGGCGCGACGAGACTGTAGAACGCCCAGAAGATGACAACAACGATCAGGGAGCGTACGGAATTGCTCCCGATATCGGCGAAGACGCCTTCGAGATCGAGGTATTCCAGGGCGAAGAAGAGGCCCATAACCACAGGAATCATCATGATGGGCTTCTCGAGCGCCGCCACGATCTTGTCGTCGAACTTGACGCTTGTTCTCTCAGCGAGGGCTTTGAGGCGCTTGATGAGCGAACGGGCGAGGAGTTTCCTCAGAACCAGAAAGACGATGAAGATGAAAGCGGCAGTCAGCACTCTCCCGATCTGAACGCCGAACAGGCCCTGGTTCCATACATCGACAACGATTTCCCAGAACGCGCTCAGTCGCTCGACAATCTCTGCGTAACTCATTCTCTGTTCCCGAATACCTGGGGGACAGGTGATCCAAGCGCCCTCGGGCGCCGGGGCTGGCGGGGAAGGTATGGGAGGTGGGGGGGGCGGACAAGCAGAGGGGGAGGGGAGGTTACGATGGCGGTCCCGCGTGATCCCCAGCTACCCGGCCCCGGCAGGTCCGATGCCCCGGTCAGGCCGGCCCCGGCGGCAGGTTCCGCAGAAGGTACCGGACCATGAGCATCCGGAGGGGGATTGAGGTCCCTTCCCCCTCTGAAATCCCGTGGTCCCGGTTCGGATAGGCCATGTACTCGAAGGGCTTGCCCAGGGAGATGAGGCGATCGACGAGCCCTTCCACGATCTCCAGGTGGGTGTTTGTCTCCCCCGTCCCGTGGACGATCAGGAGGTCGCCCTCAAGTCCCTCGGCGTAGTTGATCGGCGACGCCCGGCGGTACCCCTCCGGGTTCTCCTCTACGGTGCGCATGTAGATCTCCTGAAACCAGGCGTTGTAGAGATGCGCCTGGGGCTTCGGGACCACCGCGATCCCAACGTGGAAGACGTCGGGCCTGCGGAAGAGGGCGTTCAGGGTGTTCGATCCTCCGCCGCTCCAACCCCAGACCCCCACCCTGGAGAGGTCGATGTACGGCCGCATCCGGCCAAGCTGCAGCACGCCAGCCGCCTGTTCCTCCGTGGAGAGCGGGCCCAGGCTGGCGAAGATGGCCCGGCGCCACGCCGCTCCCTTCGGTGCCGGAGTGCCGCGGTTGTCGATGGAGACCACGATGTAACCGAGGTCGGCGATGGCCTGGTGGTAGAGCTGGTTCCCCGACCACCGGTCCATCACCGTCTGGGCGTGGGGCTCTCCATAAACGTACACGAAGAGGGGATAGCGCCGACCAGGGTCGAAATCGCGCGGTTTGATCATCCAGGCATCCATCTCAACCCGAACCCCGCCCTCGCTCTCGATGTGGATCTGGAGGAACTCGGAGTTCCCCGAAAGGATGGGATACACCCGTTCCCTCAGCGCGCCATTGTCCTCCAAGACCCGTACCACCTCGTGATCGGGGACGCGGAGGAGCTCCACCGTCGGTGGCTCTTCGAAGCGCGAGTGGGTGCGGATGGCCCAGCGCGGGTCCGGAGACGCGTCGTAGACGTGCCAGCCGTCCTGTTCCTGAGGGGTGACGCGCTCGGGGGTACCCGTCCCGTCCAGGCGGGACCGATAGAGATAGCTGCGAGCCCCGTCCGTGGGGGAGGCGTGGTAGTAGAGCCATCCGCCGGCCTCGTCGATCCAGCCCCGATCGATAACGTCGACCCCGTCAGGGGTGAGGGTGGCGAGCCGCTCCCCGCTGCGGGAGTAGAGGTACGCACGGCGCCAGCCTTCCTTCTCGCTCAGAATGACAAAGGCCTCGCCGGCCCGAACCCAGTCCAGCCCGAGGTTGGTCCCGTAGCTCGCAACGGCCCACGCCTCGTTCTCCTCGCGGTAGATGCGGCGCACCTCCCCCGATCCCGCATGCGCGAGGTAGAACTCCCGCACGTCCCGGGACCGGCTGAGGCGTTCCACCAGGAGCTCGTCCGGGCTCTCCGCCCACTCCACCGCCCCCAGGTAGAACCCCTCATCCGCGGGTGGGACCGCGACCCACCGCATCTCGCCACCCATGGCGGGCACGATGCCCACCCTGAGCGTCGCAATGGCGCCACCCACCCGCGCGTAGCGGACCTCGCGCACCCGGGGATAGGTGGGGTCGACAGGCTCCAGCATCGGTCGGAGGCGAAGCTCCGAGACATCCTGCTGCACGAAGGCGATGTGTTTCCCGTCGGGGCTCCAGGTCGGCTGGCGGTTGCGGACCTCGTTGCGCGCCCCGTCGGCCGTGAGCTGGGTGGTCCGGGCCCCGGCCACGTCCGTGACGTAGAGGTTCTCCCCGCGCTGGAAGACGATCCACCGACCGTTGGGGGAGAATCGCCCCTGGAGCGATCCCTCTGAGACCGCCTCAGCCACCTTCCGCAGGAGGCCTGTCCGCAGCTCCAGCGTCCAAAGCTCGGAGCCCTGCCCCAGCACCTCCCCAAGCCAGCGGGGATTGGCCCGGATCAGCACCACGTCGCCCCCGGGGGAGAAGGCGTACGCTTCGATGGAAAGGGGCTCGGAGGCACCAATCGGGCGGAGGTCGGGCGCGGCCACCAGGACCCTGCGCTCGCCGCTCTCCACATCGTAATGGACGATCTCCGGCACCTCCGTGCCGGATGGGCGCTCGAGCCGGGTGAAGCCGTCACCGGACGCCGTCCAGGTCACCGGGTAGCCCCGAGAGCCGAATTCTCCGCGTTCGTAGATGGCCCGCAGGCGGTCCTCAGCTTCCGGCGGGAGTTGTTGGGCCGTCGCCGGAAGGGCGGAGAGGGTGGTTCCGGCCAGCAGAAGGGCGGCAACGACGAGGGCGGATGGTGCTGCAGACATGGCTCGATTCCGTGACGGGTGCTTTCAGGAGCGAGGTGAGCGAGAAGTCCATTAAAGATAGGCTGTGTACCTGCCACTGGCGAGTGCGACCAAGGCATACACGACGGTTCCCGAAGCGGCTCGAAAGATTCCCCGGGGGTTGGTCCTCAAGCTCCACATCCCTAACCGGTTGATCCTCATACCGCGAACCGCGCAGGGAAGTGTGGGGGTTCAGGATGGTAGGGATTCATGGACACCAGGGGACCCGGCGTGCAAATGGGAGTCAGAGTGACGGGGAGCAGCTGAAGATGCTTGCGATTCTCCCGCAGGCTCCGCGCCTGTCGGTGCTTGCGATCCCCTCTCCCATGCCACCCGCTACGCTGGACTTGGGAGAGCCAGTAGGTGGTGGTGGTCACTCCGGCGCGACCACGATGGTCTGAGC
>PXFI01000113.1 GCA_003564295.1 Gemmatimonadota bacterium
GAGAGTTCCGGTTGGGGATCTTGGCGATATACATGCCAACTCCTATGGTGACCGTATCGACATACCATGAAGATATGCATATCATAGACGTTGCGCAAGGGTGCCAGATACATGCCAACATTATGCAACGCACAAATCCCGACAAGCAGCCGTGGGTTAAGAACTTACGAGGACAAATTCCCTATTCCGGCGCCGAACTTCGGATTAGCGCTTCGCGTTCGCCCCCACCTCACCCGTCGTTCGGACCACTTCTGAATAAAGTCGGTCCGGGGCTACATCCAAGCCGCCTGGCCACGTCACGGTTCCGCTCTCGGGATCAACCGAGACCTCCGCGAACTCCGCCGGATTGTCTGTCCACCGCTCGAAAACCCCTCTGCCCGCCAGATCAGAGAGATCCGCCTCTCCCTCAACCCCATTCTCGAACCGGACCCACACCTTGAATCCTGGTCGGGCCTCAGCAGCTACTACATCGTACAGCATGTCGCCCTCCTTACTTCAGCGGCTCGATGGGGTCAGGGGTCTCGTTCCTGCTGGCCCTCTGCCAGGCCATCTCCAACTCGTCTCGATGAAGGGCCCCTCACTCGACCAGGAGCCCCAACGCCCGCGGGGGCAAGCTCCCTGCCAGGACGGATAGGTCCCCGATGGCAATGCTCGCCTTCTCTCCCCCATACCGCGCGCGGAAGTGCGGAGGTCCGTGGTCGCCCCAGTACATCTAGATGGCGATCCCGAAGAACTCGCTCAGCTTTGGCAACGCCCCCTCCAGTTGTTCTGCACCCAGGCCTGTTCAAGGGATGGGCTACGCGCTACTGCGACCAAACAGCCGCTCGAAGAGCCGCTGTGACTCCTCCAAGCCCTCGTCCGTGAAGAGGACGGACTTAGCCTTCGACTTCGGATCGGTGATGAGCCCCTTCTCGTGCAGACGGTTGAGCACCTCCCAATCAATGCCCTTCCACGTCCGCAATCCGTCATGGAGGCCCATGAGCATGATGGCGAGCGCTGCCTCATCTACACGGTCCCAGTCGATGGCATCCCAGGCGACGGTGATCCTTGGCTGGTCCATGCACATCAGCTTACCTCCTCTCGAGGAGCACAGCCACCTCGATCCATCCGACCCCCTCTCATCCCCTGTGGTAGGCAGCCCTTCGAATAATAGCGTTCAGGAGTTGCCGGCGCGGCGCTCCTGCGCCGTGCTCCCTGGAGCGAACGAAGTGAGCGAAAGCGGCAACTTTTTGTTAGACGCCGTGCCACTCCTATTGCCCGAACCACCCCTTCTCTTCTGGTTTCGTGACTGTGTACCGACTCCCTTGCCGAAAACCACAGCCGTTATTACTGTTGTTATAACATCACCACACAGGGACTGACCATGGTCAAGGAAACCACCATTCGCGCCATCGGCAACTCGGCCGGCACAACCATCCCAAAGCCCCTCCTGGAACGGTATCAATTGGCTGAAGGCGACACCGTTCACCTGGTCGAGACAGAGGAAGGCATTTTGATCACTCCCTTCGATCCCGACTTCCAGGAGGCCATGGAGATCTACGCCGAGGGCGCCAAGCGCTACCGCAACGCCATGCGTGAGCTCGCCAAGTGACTGAACCGCGTTGGCTTGCTCTCGTACATGTTCTCGCCATCCACTCGGATCAGATCAAGACACACGGCGGCTCTGCCGGACTTCGGGATCGAGGTCTCCTTGAATCGGCACTTGAGCGTCCAAAGAAGCAATTCCACTACGGTTCTGACCTAGACCTCGCTGCACTGGCCGCGGCCTATGGCTTTGGTCTCGCCAACAACCATCCTTTTGTTGACGGGAACAAACGCATCGCATTCCAAGCCATGTATCTCTTCCTCGGGCTGAACGGCTTCCGCATTGAAGCCTCCGAGGAAGCGGTCGTATCTATTATCCTGTCCCTCGCAGCCGGCGAGCTCAGTGAAACCGAGCTTGCTGACTGGATCCGTCAGCACATCACTCCTCGCTGACAGATTCCTCCGGTTCAGGCATGGCGTCTAACGTCCAAAGTCTCTGACGGCCGCCGGAGAGCGCGACGCTTGCGCATGCAAGCGGCGTGACCGCAAAGCGGATGTCCCGAAGGGCCGAGACCGCGCAGCGGGCTCGAG
The DNA here is from genome assembly GCA_003564295.1 of Gemmatimonadota bacterium. Lineage (GTDB taxonomy): Bacteria > Gemmatimonadota > Gemmatimonadetes > Longimicrobiales > Gaopeijiaceae > PXFI01. The sequence goes on from PXFI01000113.1 coordinate 2,116, forward strand.
CAGAGACTGTTTGTTAGCCGAAGTGACGACGCCGGATCTCAACGAGCGGAGCTCCGCCCCCAAGAACCGCAATTGCTTCGGGCCATACTTCGAGCACGATCCGCCGCAGCTCACGATTCGTGACGTTGCCAGATCGTATCCACAGCACCCTGTGGCGGCGGGCCGTGCTGTTGCACCAGCTTCGGGAAGTCGCCGTCCTTTGTAACGACGACCGCACCGTTCCGAGCTGCCTCGGCGAAAATGACCGGATCGCCTGCCGGGAGGAGGTCGAGGTCCTGGACATGAGTGGCGTCCGCGCCCTGTTCACCCCGAAGCCACACCGCAAGCGATGGCGGGAGTTGAGCGTCGATCCAGAACCTCAACAGCCGCGGCTCGCCATCGGAAGCCTCATCCGACGCATCCTTCATGCCGGGCTACGCTGCGAAAATTGGGTGATCCATTTGGCGCGCGGCATAGAGAAGGCTTGCCGCGATGTCATCCGGCTCGAGATAGGGATAGTCCGAGAGGATCTGCTCCTGGGTCTCCCCCGCGGCAAGCAACTCGAGGACGTCAAGCACGCGCAGCCGCATCCCACGAATGCAGGGGCGACCGCCGCATTGCTCGGGGTTGATAGTGATCCGGCCTAGCAATTCTGTGTCATGCATAGCCGTTCGGGCCTCCATGCTTGGTTGAACCTCAAGATACGACCGGCCCTTGAAAAGGTCGAGCTAACCCTCTCTACCCGCCAATGCCTCAGTGGCTCCTTCTGGGCCTGCCATGCCCTCCAGCATGAGCCATCTCGGTAGAGTCGAGCCCGAGCGCCGCGGGTGGTAGGCCAGGCCTATCTGTTGCTCCCCGTTTCCTCTGGGAGTGCCTCAATAGCCTGTCCATGACCTCGGTTTCCCGGACCCGCTCATCGAACCGGACGTGCAGTTTTCCCGCATCCGGCTCTCGGACTGGTTTCACGTCAACGCTTGCGAGCGCGACACACGCCGACGGTCCTGCAACCGCACGAGGCCCAGGCCCTCATACAGGTACCGGTTGCTGAACTGCCGGGTCCCCCGCCCGGGGACCTTGTGTCGTCGCACCAGGAACTTACGCAGCAGAGATTCGGTGTAGCGGTCCACGTTCCGGTAGGTGGGCGCCAGCGTCCCGATGCTGAAGTACTCACCCCACCCACGCAGCTTACGGTTCACCTGTTTGATCACCTCGTCCAGAGGCGCGTGGTTGCCCGCGTGCAGCACGCTCCGCAGCGACTGCTTGAACCGCTTCACCCGTTTCTTCGAGGGAGCAACCCCAAGGTACGCCCAGCCTGTCCGTTGATACACCATGGGGCCAAACGTATACCCCAGGAAGTCGAACGACTCCCGCCCGGCATCCCGAACGCAGGTCTTCGCCTCGTTCAGGCTGAGACCCAGTCTTTCCGTGATCCACTTCAGCCACGATAGCGCGTCTTCCGCACCCCCGCGACACACGATCACAAGATCGTCCGCGTAGTTGATGATCCTGGCCCGAAGCTTCGACTCGAGATCGAACTTCTTCCACGCCTTCAGCAGCCTGTGGATATAGAGGTTCGCCAACAACGGTGAGATCACCCCACCCTGTGGGGTACCCACCTTCGAGCCATTGCCTCCCCTCAGGGTCTTCCGGCCTTCCGCGTCCGTCTCCTCGACCGGGATCCCGAGCGGCCGCTCGCCTCCATCCGGCTTCGGTATCATCACCCGCCGTACTGCCTGGGGTCGGCACCTCTCCTCCCGTAGCTCTTCCGCCATGGTGTGCAGCCATCCTTCCAGCCCTCCCTCCGCCGCTTCGATGTCCTCGAACGTCACCCCATCCACGCCCGCCGCCCCACCGTTCGCACGGCAGAGTCGGTAAGCGTGTTCCAAGATGTCCGCCCGCCACACCTTGTCGTACAGGAGGTAGAACCGGAACTCCGGCTCACCCTTGGCCTTGACGTATAGCTTCCTCTGAAGCGTCCGGATCCTTTCTGGAGTTGCCAGGCCCATGGCCAATCCCCTCTCCTCAGCTCCGTCCGAAGCACCCAGAACCAGGGCCCCTTCCCTCCACCGGCGTTACCCGGCTTCTCCGGTACTATGGGCCCCTCCGACGCCCACCTCGGCCCGCTCCCTGCGGAGCGGTTGAGGGGCAGCGACCCCCTCTCCTCCGTGGGCCTCCCGTGTTGCGACGCGCTCTGTATCTACGTGCCACCCCCACTACCCCGGCGAGTCACCCGAAGGCTGTGGCGGTTGTCCTGCCTCCGGATACAGCGGCCTTCCCCGCGTTAAGGTCGGGTCGGCACTCGCGACTGCTCTTTCGGGGCCTGCTCAGGGTTCACTCGTGTTGCGGCCCGCAGACTTGCTGGCCCCCCTACGGGAGCTGTTGTCCGGGTGGCTCGACGGCCCCGGTTACCCAAAGACCGCCCACCCGTAGCTACGAGGCTGAACCGCCCAATTGCCTCGGCAGGACTTTCACCTGCAAGAACGCGCCACCTTTGCACGGCGCACCATAACGTTCCGGCTGTTGCCGAACCGGCCTCAAAACCCCCGGGCTCCAAGGCCACCTACGCCCCCGATTGAGATCTATTTTCCAGGCTCCTCCAGCACTGAAGCCGGCTGGGATGGAGGCCGCCGCAGGCGGCCGGAACCGGCAACAGACCTTGTTAGCTGGCGTGCCGCAGAATGTGCGTCGGCGCTGGGTCCCGATCCTCCGCAAAGTCCGGGTCTCTCAATTCGGCCAGCCTGCGACCCAGCTTCTCGAGGAATTCGCTCAATGAAGTCCCTAGTGCTTTTGCGTACTTCTCGGCAGCTTCAGTAGTCAGCCTGACTTCCTCGTTCTCCAATCTCCGAATATGTCGGTCCGAAAGCCCGGGAATGCCTGACTGGGTCAAGCCTGATTCTCTCCGGAGTGCGCGAAGGGCCAACGACATCTTTTCGGCGGCATAGCGCTCGATCGCTATGTCCGCCAAGAACATCGGGTCCACTGCCTGGAGGAGCTGGGATGCACCCACTCTCAGGTCATGACTGGGCCATTGAAGGAAGGAACCCGACGTATGGAGGTGGAAAGCTCGGATCTGCTCCTCATCCAACTCGGAGAGAAAGTCGAGCTGGCTCAAAGGAAAGACGCGGACCGAAAGGTCGCCATGAACAACGAACAGGTCCCCTTCGACAAGATAGGCATCGATAAGCCCCTCAAAGACATGGTCCCTATTCAGAGCGATGGCTTGACGTTTAAGGGCCACAGGATCTCTTGTGACATGAATCCGTTGATCCGGCTTATGAATCCTCAGAATGGTGGGCAAGCGGAAAAGAGCAGGCTCAGGAACATCCGCAAGGATCAGGAAACGAGTCTCGGCATCCACCCATCCTGGGAGAGCATCCCAACCATGCTTGAGGATCTCTGACGCGGTGATGACTGCCAGACTCTGTTCCGCCTCTGGATCCAATCCCGACTCCGTCTCAAGGAGTGGCTTTAGAGATTGCTTGATGTGGTCGGGCATCTCTCCGAGAACGGCAGGAGAGAAATGCACAAACCGGAACGGAAAATCACTCACCTGGGGCATGTCGATCCCATTCCCTCATTAGGTCTTCCCTATGGTCTTTGGCTTTCTTTAGCAGCCGCCGGAGGATTCGAGCTGATACTTTCTTCACTTCGTACTTCACCTCAAACTCGACTGGTTCTTAGAGAAAGAAGACCCGCACCTCCCATTCATCGGCAACGCCGGCATGGAAGTGATGCGGGCCATGATCGCCAGTGTGAAACCAGCACTCGCATCCAGGGATTGAGAAGGCTTCAAGCCGTCCCATAGTACCCTCTTGGCACGAGTCCGATTTGGTTCATCATGCTCTGGGCGGGTGGGGATCCTTCCCGTAAGTGTTCTTCTCTCGGATCCTCCCATCGCGTCCATGGATCAACAATTCAGAGCCTTGCCGACGGGCGATCTCCCGACCCTCCTTGATGGCCTCCTTTTGAGTTGGGAAGACCTTGGTTGCTTTCTTGCTTCCAGCTCCCTTGATGGCCCACCCACCATCCTTAGGGACAACGTGCTGATTCTTCCGCGTTGCCATTCTGACCTCCGTTCACCCTAACCGGACACAATTATAAGTTAAGGGTGACAGTATGTCCGGTCAAGGTCCCTCGGCATGCCAGTTAACGTCTCGGGGTTGCCGAACTTCCCGGCTTGGCGCGGCCTCGTGCTACCGCACGAGGCGTGACAAGGAGAAGGGTTGCAGCGAAGGGCCGAAGGCCCGCAGCCTCGGCCGAACTTCGTGGTCTCGGTCTTTTGAGACGGGAAGGCCATCAATTCCTTGGACCTCCCTGTGTGAATTCAGGAGGAAGACGAGCAAGAAAGGGGCGCTGAACCCCAAGGGAATCCTCCCGGACCCCAACCACGGTGTCGCCGCACACCCTGAAAACCTCAACGTTTTCTCCGAAGTCCAAGACCCCCAGATACTCGCCAGACCAAGAGAATACGTCCCAGAGGGGTCCCCCATAGCCAGCCGCTCGGAGCGTAGAGAGGATTCGGGTGTCCATGTCGCCGAAGGGGCGTAGCCGTTGGACCATGACCAGATCCGGACCGAGTTGAAGGTCTGCAGCGGCAGGCGCCTGCTCCGGTGGGTTGAAATAGCGAAGGGAGGTGTCAGGTCTTCCCTCGGGATCACCCATGGCCCGTGCCACAACATGGAGGATGGTGTCCACCGCAGACTCGTCTAATTGCGGCTGGCTGGGAGTCCAGCGGATCACCCTTCGGAGCGTCTTTCCCTCGAACAGTGCGATCACCGTCTCGGCCATTTGTCCAAGGGCAAAGCGATCTGGCTGTCTGGTAGCGGCCCAGAGGGCGTGGTTGGCGAACAGGGGGCCACGGCCATCTGGAGTCCTCGGGTCTTGGGGCGGGGTTGGCTGGACCGTGAGCGTATCGCGCCAGGCGCCATCAAGAGTGCGCCTGACGAAGGCATTCGTGGTCTCGGTGGAGACAATGACCAGGACTGTGTCGCCAGACCAGACCTGCCATTTAGGGACGGTCTCTTCCATCACGTTCCAACGGAGGTTCTCGAGATGGGATCCATCCTGGTCGAAAAGCACGATGGCTTGGTTGATGACATCCGGAAGGGCCAGCCTTCCTCCGGAAAGGGGGAGGAGGCCGAGTGTCATTTGGCCACTCAATTCGCCCGGCCCTTGGCCCTCCCTCCCGATCCTCCTTAGGAATCGGCCACTCGAGGAGAAGACGCGAACGTCGGCCGAGATCTCGTCCAGAACGGCAAGGGAGCCGTCGGGAAGCAGATCTGCGTCGAGCACCGTGGCAAACTGACCTGTTGCGTCGGGGAGCGTGTCGAGTACCTCCATGAGGTAATGCACTTCAAAACTGCGCCCAGCGTAAGACTCCAAAGCCTGATGTTCGACGATTTCCACTCCGGCGCTGTCTCGTCCTTCTCCCAGGGCGAGGCTGGAATCCCCGGCCTGGGAACAGGCCCATAGAGCCGGGACAAGTGCCATGGCCAGCAAGCGAGAACCAGGAAGCCGAGTCCCTGCTCCAAAGGACGGTAGATGCCTGTGATCATCACGGTACCTTCCAGGTGTCGTTCTCACACGGCCTCCCATTCCTTGGTGGGTCACCAGAAAGCCATCTGAACGTTGCAGTTAACGTTTAGGATTGTTGCCGAACTCTCCCCGTCCATGAGAGCTGAGGAGCGGGACGTGAGTCGGGAGAGTTCGAGAACAATCAGTTGAGCGAAGCCGCTTCGCAGCCCTTCATGCTATGGA
>PXFI01000005.1 GCA_003564295.1 Gemmatimonadota bacterium
GGGAGCCGGAGAGGCCAAACTGCCAGGCGTCGTTCACAATCAGGGTCGCGCCCAGGTCAGCTCCCCACAGGTCCACCTGCCCGAAGTTCCGGACGGTGGCCATGAGGCTGGGGTACTCGCCAGCGTTGACCTCTTCAATGAAGGCACCCTGATGTACGACCTGTTCACGGATTTCGACGCGGAGTTCACCCTGGACGAGGCCCGGCGGATCCTCACCTGGAGCTTCGGCCCCACCCCCTGGGATTTCCCCCAGAACCCGGAGGTTGGGGCAGAGGCAGCCATGGTGGTGTTCGTGCTGACGCGGGCCTGAGGCGGCACGGTTCGGCACTGTCCGCTCGTCAGGAACAGATTGAAGCACTACAGGGCCGACTCCCCCTCGGCATCCTGACCGTCCAGGGTCCCCATGGGAGGCTTCCCGCAAAGCTTCCCACGGCGTTTATTGCGGCCCCGGCCCTCGCCCTCATCGCCGCGTGCACCGGGCAGGACCTGATGATTGCGGCCCCCCTGGCACGTTCACGCCTTCCCTGGTCAACGGCGGGTCCCGGGAGCCCCTGTACCATGGACCGGGTTACCGGGTCTGGAAGCTGCGGGCCAGGCTCCGAACGCCATCAGAGACGATCACCTCCAGGAGCCTCACCTCCGTGAGTACCGTGACCTCCCCTCCCCGAGCGAAGGAGAGGATAGTGCCCGTCTCGGCATCGCGGACCATGATGCTTGGAAACAGCTCGGCATTCCATCGCACCCGTACATGCTCGTGGCCCACGGGCCACACGGCGACGACGTCCTCACGCTCCATGGCCCGGATGAGCTCCTGAGGCGTGAGCCCTGCGGTCCGGAGGGTGCGGCGGCCGTCGGCGGACTCCAGTTCCACACGCTCCAAGCGGAGCGGACCGCCCGGCCCCAGGGGAACGACAAAGGTGAAGTGCTCTTCCCGAACGCCCGGAGGACCCGCCACCTCCGTACCGTCAAAACGCAGATCAAAGAGAACCTCTCCCGCTTCGTCCCACCCTCGCAGCCGATGTTCGCTCTCTTCCTCCCCGGGCAGAGAGGGGAGGGCGTCGACTTGGAACACCGGCTCAAGGATGAGGTCGGCGGGAAGGATCCGCCCCCTGAGGAGCACGGAGCCGGCCGCCACCACACCGGACCACTCCGTCAGGCCAGGATCCCACACCTCCCCCCTCGGGGCCGAGCTCATGCAGCCCGCCACAAGGGCCATGGCCAGGATGCCGGACGATCCCGGGACCGCCCGGAAGGCCCGACACCGGTTGCACCTTTCCGGACTGCCGGATGCCCGGTCACGGAAGCGAGCCAACGCCGGTATCACCGCGGCCACACGACCCGACTCCTTACGCCGTCGGACAACAGAACCTCCAGCTTCGCGTGGTCCACATCCGGGGCGTGAAGAACGGCGGCGCCGTCCCGCATGAAAGAAAGGATTCGGCCGCTGGCACCCTCCCTCACCAACGCCATGGGATAAAGGTCCGGGTCCCATTGGACCCCTACGCGATCAGCTTCCAGCCGGTCCAGACGGAGTTCCGGAGGTGGCGCTTGCAGGCCTTCCACTCCCACCAGGGGTTGGGGCAGGACCCTGGCGGCTCGGCCCCGGGGGCCAAACACCTCGATCCGCTCCACAAGGTCGATCTCTTCCGAGCCCATGGGTACGAAGAAGGCAAACTGCTGCTCCATGGGACCCGCCCCATCAGCCACCTCGACGCCGGCAAAGGAGAACCGGAACAGCTCTTGGCCGTCAACGGCCACACCTCTCATCTCATGGGGTCCCTCGGTCTCGGGCAGCACCGGTCGGCTCGTGAGCGTGAAGGATGGGTTGAGGATCACACCCTGGTCCGTAATGCGACCCCAAAGGAGGAGGCCCGTGGTAACCTGCGCGGCGTGCAACCCTGCCGCCAACCCGGAGGCCTGCTGACCCCAGGGATCGGCACGCCGCCACTCCAGGGTCCCGGCCCAGGTGTAATCGCTGGTCCACCTTGGCCGGCAGTAGCTCATGAAGTCGCGGTACTCGTTCGGGTCGATGAGAGAGCTCGAGAGAATGTCCCAGCCCGGGTGGCCAAGGACTGCGTCCGGGTGGGGGTAGTCGGGATCGACTCCGGAAGGATCTCCACAGGGGGAGTGCCGCCGACCCAGGTTGTGGCCGAGCTCATGGGCGATGGTCCCGGGGGAAAAGGGCTGGCGATCATACGATAGGGCGCTTCGGAAGAGACTACTGGGGGCCCCAAGAACGTAAGCCAGGCCGCCGTATGCGATGCCGCTGAAATCCCCAATGATACCGTGATAGTACTGGTCCGTCGCATTCTCCGCAGTGCGCTTGGCCTGGATGTCGGAGAGCAGGGTGCGCCACCCCGCTTCGGTCCTCAGGTCCTCCCCGGTAGTGAAGGCCGCCTGGACCGTCGAGTTGATGATCGCGGAGGGGATCCACTGTCGCGTCGACCTCAAGAAACTCTCTGTGTTCGCAGACGTTATGCTACCCTTCGTGCCATTGACCGTTGCTTCGATCGGAATCCACACCATGTTCAGGTCGAATATGGGTTGCACATCCAGGTCCAGGGCTCCCCCGCCCCTGGGAAGGACGTTGTCTGACTCCGAGGTCTCAGAGATCTCGTTGTCCGGATCCACCAGGGCCTCCACGGCCAGCCCCTCCACCACCTCCGCAGCCGACAGTTTCAGGTTCCAGGTGTCACTAAGGACATTGAGATCCGGGTTCGTGGGGACTCCTACCTCGAACCTGGAGATCATTACCTCACGGAGCAGGTTCCCGCCCTGAAAGAGACGCAAGCGCACTCGCGGCGAGTAGGAATTCGGCCCATTGGCACGGACGACGACACGCAAGACCCCAGGGCGCCCCGCAATCCCGCCGATGTCTCCGACAAAGGTCTGGTTACTCTGATTCAGGTGGACCGCCTCCACGAAAAGGTTGAAACCCGAAGGGCTTATGGCTTCGGCCGTGAAGACGACGGGATCCAGCGGCGGCCTACGGGCTTCCATCACGTTCGGACCGGGAACGGGACCGAGCGTCCAGGCGTCCATCGTGGCGAATCCTGCGGCATCGGTCTTTCCTGAGGCGCCCTGAACTGAACCGCCTCCCGTCGTTACGACAAAGAGGACCGACTCCCCCGGTACCGGGTTCCCGTACTCGTCGAGCAGCCGAACAGCGGGGGGATCGGGTACCGGCGCCCCCACCTCCGCGGATTGCTGCTCCGTGCTCACCCTCTCGAGGAGCGCCGGCTCACCGTGTGCGGCCTCCATGGAAAGGGTCCGGGCCTCCACGCCCTCCACCTCCATGGTCAGTTCTTGCGGACCGGGCACGGTCCCCAGGGTCCACTCTCGGATGGCCAGCCGTCCCCGGTCGTCCGTCTCACCCTCGGTGGGGCTCACTTGGCCGCCTCCCCGGGTCACCCGGATCCTCACCGTCACGTGGGGAATCGAGTTGCCGAACCAATCCCGCACGACGACCACCGCAGGATCCGAGATCACCTCCCCCACTGTTGCCTCCGACACGGTGACCTCTTCCAGTTCGACCCGATCCGGCGGCCCCGGACGCGCTGTGGTTTCGAAGAACACCGGGGCCACGTTCGGCACCGCCGCCGCTACCCGCTGGTGTCCCCGAACCGTTCCCAGAATCCAGCGGCCAGCCGAAGCGTATCCTTCCGAATCCGTCCGATCTTCTAACCTCTCAAGGCTTCCACCCCCGGCTTCAACCGAAAACTCCACCGAGACCTGGGGAACCGGATTCTCGAAGCGATCCAGAACCCGGACCTGGAGATCCTCGCCGATCTCTTCACCGACAGTTCCTTCGGGAAGCTCCGACGGCAGCGCCTGCATGTGGTCGGGAAGGCCTACAGCGGCCTCCATGGGAAGGTTGTGGGCCTCCACCCCCTCCACCTCCACGCTCAGCTCTTGCGGCCCGGGCACGGTCCCCAGGGTCCACTCCCGGATGGCCAGCCGTCCCTGGGCGTCCGTCTTACCCTCGGTGGGGCTCACCTGGCCACCCCCCCGGGTCACGCGGATCCTCACGGTCACCTGGGGAGTCGGATTGCCGAACCGGTCCCGCACGACGACCACCGCAGGATCGGAGATCACCTCCCCTACCGTTCCCTCCGGCAGGGTGACCTCTTCCAGGCTGACCTGATCCGGCGGCCCCGGATGTGCTGTGGTTTCGAAGACCACCGGGGACACGTTCGGCACCACCGCCGCCACCCGCTGGAGTCCCGGAGTCGTTCCAAGGATCCAGCGGCCAGCCGAAGCATATCCCTCCGAATCCGTCCGGTCCTCCAACCTCTCAAGGCTTCCACCCCCGGCTTCCACAGAGAACTCCACCGAGACATCGGGAACCGGGTCTTCGAAGCGATCCAGAACCCGGACCCGCAGATCCTCGGCGATCTCCTCACCGACAGTTCCCTCGGGAAGCTCCGACGGGAGCGCCTGCATGTGGTCGGGAATACCTGTAGCCGGCGGAGACACCGGGGAAGACCCGTCTCCACAGGAAAGAATGAGAGTCGTGAGAAGGAGAAGAGCCACGCGCAGGAAAGAACCCTGCCCGGTGTGGCGGTTCTGGGCAGGCCCTGATCGCAAGGAATTCTCTCGTAGAATCAAGGATACCATTCCAGTCAGAATCGGAAGCCCGCTGAGAAACGGCGGGATTGGACGCTGAAGGGGGTTTCCATATCTCCACCCTCGACGTGCACCTTTACAACATAAGCGGTGAGGTCCTATGGGCAAAAGCAGATGTCAGAAGAGGGCAACCTCTCTGCCAGCAGCAGCTCTGCCGAAGGGTAATTCATTGCATGGGTTCGAGAGGGATCTCCTTGCCGTCGATGAACACGTGGGCCACGCGCGTCCGGTAATGGAACGGATCGCCGGTGTAGACCACCACATCGGCGTCCTTTCCGGCCTCGAGGCTGCCGACCCGGTGGGCCACGCCCAGGATTTCGGCTGCGGCAAGGGTCACCGCCCGCAGGGCCATCTCCCGATCCAGACCGCCTTTCACGGCGAGCGCCGCAGCCAGGGCAAGCTCCTCCTGGGCGCCGATGCCGTAGGCGTCGTCGGCGCCGATGGCCACCTTGACCCCCGCCTGGGCGAGCTCGGCCGCGTTCGAGATCGTCACGTTCATCGTCTCAAACCGCTTCGGGCCCACACCCAGGAGCCCGACCACAACCGGGAGGCCGCGCCGCTCGATCTCTCCGGCCAGCTTGTACCCCTCGGCCGCGCCCACCAAAACGGCCCGGAAGCCGAACTCATCCACCAGGCGTAGCGCCGTCTGGATGTCGTCGGCCCGGTGGCACTCGATGAAGGCCGGGATCTTGCCGTCGAGAAGATCCACCAGGGGCTCCAGGTCCAGGTTGCGGGCCGGAGCCGAGGGCGGCTCCTCCCCCTCACCGCCTTGGAAGGCGGCCAGCTTCTCCTCATGCTCCTTTCGCTTCCGGCCGTACTCGGCCGCCTCGAGCAGGCTCCTGCGAACGACGTAGGCGCTTCCCATCCGGGTCCGAGGCAGGCGGTCTCTGCTTCCAAAGGCGTCCTTCGGGCCCTCGCCCAGCGTGAACTTGATCCCGGCGGGCTCGAGAAGAACAATCTCCTCCACCGTCGTACCCTGCGGCTTGACCACGGCCGGCCGGGCGCCAATGACGTTGGCCCGTCCTGGGGTGATCATGAGGGTCGTGATCCCCGCCCGCGCCGTCTGTTCGAACCGCTTGTCGAAGGGGTTCACCGCGTCCAGGATTCGCAGTCCGGCGGTGACGGGGTCCGCAAGCTCGTCGCCCTCGGGCGGGCCGGAGGGCGTGCGACGGCCCAAGACCGAGTGGGACTCCACCAGCCCGGGGAGCACCCAGCCTCCGGCCGCATCCACGATCCTCGCTCCGTCGGGAATCCGGACATCCGCCTCCCGTCCCACGGCCTTGATCTTGCCCGACTCGATCAGAACGACGCCGTTTTCGATATCGGGCCCCGAGACGGGCACGACCCGACCGCCCCGAATGGCCAGAACTTCAGCCGTCCCCGCAACAGCCGTCTCCGCAAAAGCCGTCCCCGCATAAGCTGTGGCCACGAAGCAAATCCCCGCCGCACCAATCAGTCCCACCGGTCCTCTCTTCATCGTCGCACCGCTCATCATCTCCCACCCCCTTCCCCCTCGAAAACAACCTTGCCGTCGATCATGACCATCACCGTCCAGGTGGCGATGTCGAACGGGTCGCCGTCGAACACGGCCAGGTCCGCGTCCTTCCCAGGCTCGAGACTGCCGATCCGGTCCTCCAGGCCCATGGTCCGGGCCGGGTTGAGCGTGATGGACCGCAGCGCCTCGGCTGGGTCCATGCCGTACTTCACGGCCACGGCCGCCTGGTACCGGAGGAAGGACTGCTGGACCACGTCCGCATCCGACATGATGTCCACGTGCACTCCCTTGTCGGCCAGATATCCGGCCAGGTTGATGAGCCGGCCCTCGTCGTCGTAGGTCGTCATCTGCGGCCCCACGACCACCGCCACCCCCCGCCGGGCCAGCTCGTCCGCCACCTTGTAGGCTTCCACGGCGTGGGCCAGGGAAAGCCTGAGAAACCCGAACTCCTCGGCCAACCGCACAGCAGTCATGATGTCGTCGGACGAATCCACATGGATGTGGACCGGTAGCTCCTGCCGCACCACCTGGAGCATGGCTTCCTTCTTGAGGTCGCGGGACGGCGGGGAGGCGCTCACATCCGTCGACTTGACCCTCTCGTAGCGCTCCATGGCCGCCCCGTAGTCCATGGCCTCCACGAGAGCCTTACGCACGAGATAGGCCGCGCCCATTCTCGTTGTGGGCATCACGCCCTTGGCCGCATAGGCGCCTTTGCGGCCAAGGGCCATCTTCATGTCGGCCGGAAAGAGGATGACCATGTCGTCCACGGTTCCGCCTCGAAGCTTCAGGACCGCCGACTGGCCCCCAATGACATTTCCGCTACCCGGACGGGCCGCCACCGCCGTCACCCCCTCGGCCAGAGCGTTCCGGAACTGGTTCCGGTCCGGGCCAAGGCCTTCGGGGTGAATGGAGTCGATGATCCGCAGTTGGGGTGTGACGGGATCCGTCGTCTCATTGTCCTCGGTCACGCCGCCCGACGGTCCCAGCCCCAGGTGGGAGTGGGAATCCACCAGCCCCGGCGTCACCACCCGGCCCCTCATATCGATGATGTGCGCACCCTCCGGCACGGGCACCACGGAAGCCGGGCCCACGGCGGCGATCTTCTCGCCCCGGATGATGATGACGCCGTCCTCGATCTCCAGGCCCGTCCCGGTCAGCACCCGGGCCCCGACAATGGCTTTCACGGCGCTGCTGTCCGGGTCGCCGCCCCTGGCCCCAACGCTTCCCGTCCCAGTGGCAACGGTCCCGGCCAGCCCTCCCGGACTGACGACGAGGGCGGCCGTTACGAGTGGGATCGCAATCCTTTGAAGGGTCTTTTTCACACGCACCATTCCATGGAATCCTTGTGAAGACTCTCAACAGCACGGGGCCCCAGCTCCGGACCGAGCCACGGCCCACCAGACGAGGAAGAATATAATCAGCTCCCCAACCGCACACGCAGCCCGAAGGCGATGTGGGGGTAGACGACGGCGAAGGAGATGTCCTCCTCAGCCTCGCGGATCTCCCTGTCCAGATCGGCCTGGAAGGTTGAGTCGTCCCCAGCCAAACCCGACACCGTCACCGAGATGCTCGGCGATCCGGTAATGGCGGCTCCGAGGTCCA
>PXFI01000104.1 GCA_003564295.1 Gemmatimonadota bacterium
GTCCGATGCCTCTGCCATGGACCTGACGGCGTTCTTGAACACCTCCCTTCCGGACATCTTCACGAAGTGATCCTTGTTCACCAGGACCTCCGGTGACAGGGGTATGGCGGCGCCACCCGCCGGCCGGTGAAGGAGGTTGCCCAGGCTGCCGTCAGCCCGATGGTAACAGGAGAGGATGCCGTGCTCCCCGGTGGCCCGCCGAAGAATCCCTGCCCCGGCGCCGTCGCCGAAGAGCACACAGGTGGCCCTGTCGTCCCAGTCCACAATGGAGCTCATCTTCTCCGTAGCCACTACCAGGGCAATCTCCCCACGCCCGGTCGCCAGGTATCCCTCGGCCATGGTGAGTCCGTGGAGCCATCCGGAACAGGCGGCGGCCAGATCGAATGCCATGGCGTTACCGGCACCCAGAAGGGCCTGGAGGTCACAGGCCGTGGAGGGAAGCCACCGATCAGGGGTCGCCGTGGTGAGGATGAGGATGTCGATCTCGCCGGGACCGATTCCTGCCCGGGACATGGCCCGGCGGGCCGCCTCCGCCGCCATGTCGGCGGCCCCCTCCTCCGCCCGGGCGATTCGCCTCTCTCTGATGCCTGTCCTCTCCTGGATCCACTCGTCGGAGGTATCCACCAATTCTTCCAGGTCGGTGTTCGTAAGGACCCGTTGCGGTAGATATCGGCCTGTCGCCACGAGCTCCACCAGGGGTTTGGGGTGCTTCACCATTCGGCCACCCTACCACCTCTCTCCCCCGACCGGCCTGCTCCTCCAAGGAGCTCTCCCCGGCCGGGTGGTAATTCGTAAGCCAGCTCACTGGCCACGTGAGTCACGGTTTTTGATTCCACGGCCCGGGCAGCCGCCAGTAGGCCGTTGCATATGGCCTTGGGTGGCGATGAGCCATGCATGATGATGGACACTCCGTTGACGCCCAGGAGAGGGGCCCCCCCATACTCCTCGTAGTCCAGGATTCGGAAGATTTCGTTGAGATCCAGGCCTTCGTCGTGGTGGGCCTTCATCTCCCTCTTCAGGAGACCTATGACGAACCCGGCCACCGACTCGAAGAATTTCAGGACCAGGTTCCCCACGAAGCCATCGCACACCAGGACATCGCAGCCCCCTCGGATGATCTCCCTTCCTTCGATGTTTCCGACGAAGTTGAGGTTCGACGCAAGAAGGAGCCTGTAGGACTCCACCACCACCTGGTTCCCCTTCTCAGGCTCCTCTCCGATGTTGAGGAGTCCTATGCGGGGGTCTTCCACCCCCATGATGTCCTGGGCGTAGACACGGCCCAGATGGGCGAACTGGAGGAGGTGGCGGGGCTTGCAGTCCACATTCGCTCCCGCATCCAACAGAAGGGTGGGGCGGCCGGAGGTGGGCAGTATGGTGCCGATGGCGGGCCGATCCACCCCCTTCAGGGGGCGAAGGAAGAGCAATGAGGACGCCGTGACCGCCCCAGTGGATCCGGCACTCACGAAGGCGTCGGCCCTGCCCTCCTTCTGGAGCTTGATTCCCACCACGATGGAGGAACCGGGCTTGCGGCGTACCGCAGCCACAGGGGCTTCCCCCGGTACGATACGGTCCGGAGCATGGACGATGTCCAGACGATCCGAAGGAAAACCGGACAGAGCACGAAGCTCTTCCCGGATGAGATCCTCGTGACCAACGAGGAGGACCTCTCGATCCGTTTCGGACTCTTGGAGAAATTGGATGGCCCCCTCGATCTCGCTCAGGGGGGCGCCATCGGTCCCCATGGCATCCAAGGCGATACGCACCTGGGTTGGCTCGGCTCAGTCCACCTCGACCTCGACGACCGCTTCCTCCCGGTAGTAGCCGCATGTGGGGCACACCCGGTGAGGAAGCTTCGGATCACCACAACGGGGGCAAGCCTGGGTTGCGATCTCCTCAGCCTTGAAATGGGTCCGCCGCTTCCGCTTCCGCTGCTTGGACACCCTCTTCTTCGGTACCGCCATGGCCTAATCTCGCTTCTTGTATAGTGCCCGGAGGACATCCCATCGGGGGTCAAGCTCCTCCGCAGAGCACACGCAGCGTTCCTCGTTCAGGTTCCTCCCGCACCTGGGACATAGTCCCCGGCAGTCGGGCGCACACAGGACAAGCATCGGCACGGAGAGGACGAACTCCTCCCGGATCGCCGACAACAGATCCACCTCCATGGCGCCATGCGGTAGGGGCCTGAAGCTATCGCCTTCCAGCTCCTCCGAACCATTCGCGGGCCGGAAAAAGAGCTCCATCCGCTCATCCACCTGGACATCCACGGGCGCCAGACACCGACGGCATTCCTGCAGCAGAACGCCTCGGAGCCTGAGACGTACCAGTACGTCTCCGCTCGGAATCCAGAACGCTTGCCCCGAGACCAAAAGGGACCCGGAGAAGTGAAAATCGGTCCCTTCCCAGGCCGGATCGTCCGCCGGAACCGCCGCGTCAATGTCGAGGCTCCCCTGGTGCTCGAGGCGAATCAGGGGAATCGTAAGCATAGTCGGATAAAATAGTTGCAAAACGGCGATGGTGTCAACGCAGGAATGCGTGGAATCTATTCCTTTCTTCAGGGGCCCCGGGGGAAGAGGCTGAAAGTTGCGGAGGCAGATGGCGAGGCGGGGGGAGCCTCACGGGGAGAGGGAGAGGATCTCCTGGTGAGAGAAGAAGAACGCGATCTCGCGAAGGGCGTTTTCGCCGGAATCCGAGGCATGGATGGCGTTTCGTTCCTTGCTCTCGGCGAAGAGCTTGCGGATGGTGCCTTCTGCGGCTTCTGCGGGATCTGTTGAACCTATGACTTCTCTCAAGCGCAGCACAGCTCCCTCCGCCTCCAGGAGCATGGGGAGGCAGGGGCCGGAGGTCATGAAGGCCACGAGGGGCTCAAAGAAGGGCCGACTCCGGTGGACGGCGTAGAACTCTCGGGCCTCGGCCGGAGTGAGCCGGGTCATCTTGATACATCTCAGAGAGAACCCGGACTCCTCCAGGTGGGCCAGAATCTTCCCTGCCTTCCCGGAAGCCAGGGCGTCTGGTTTGATGATGGCAAGGGTTTGCTCCATTCGCCCCTCATCTCCTCCATCCATTCGAGGTCGGTTCCGCTTCAGCCACCTCCCGTGGTCCGGCTCCTCTCTCCAGGACCGGAATCACCCTCCTGGGGACCGAAGAGGAGCCGGAGGGCCGTTTCCCGCGTGAGAAACCCGATCAACTCCCCTTCCCGGACCACAGGTAGCTGCGCCACACCCCTGTTGGCCATGAGGCTGGCCGCCTCCAGCAAGCTTTGCTCTTCGGAAACACACAGGACGGAACGGGTCATGACCTCCCTGGCAGGGACCGCGCCAAGGTCCTCGGCATCCGTGGATCCACTGATCCGCCCGGGCAGGAGATGGCGGATGGCATCCACGGAGGTGATCAGTCCCAGGAGATCAAGCTTCTCCCCCACCACTGGAATGGCCCGTACGCCACGCCGGGCCATAAGTGCTACGACTTCCCCCATGGCCGTGTCGGGATGGGCTTGACACTTCAGGGGGTCCAATCCATCCGCCACCAGGAGCTGATCCTGGAGATCCAAGTCCATCAACTCGGAGAAGGAGAGGATCTCCCCAGGACCCCTTGCGGTTCTGAGGCGAGTGGTGTGCCCCGCCCCCCGTAGAAAGCGGGAAAGGGTAGGAATGGCCTGGATCTTGAGCGGGGAGACCCGGCGCGGGGTCAGGAGAAGAAGAAGCACGGAGGCGGTCCCCCCCTCACCCTGGTCACCCAGGTCGAAGGGGGTACGGGCAGATCCGAGGGCTCCCAGGAGCTGTTCCACCTTCGGCGTCTGGGCCGCCACCAGGACCACCCAGGTGTTCACCCGGATGACCTCCCCTCTGGCCCCGGAGAAGAACTCACCTGCGAGGCGGGTGCCGGCCCCCTTCGGGAGGCTTTCTGAGGCCTCCAGCCTGTGGCAAAGGAGTCCAATAGCCTCGTCAAGAGTCTCGGCTTCGAGCGGAAGCAGGATCCGGTCCTCTGTGACGATCTCCGAGAGTCTCATTCCCCCTCCATTCTTCTTCTGGACCAGGAGGGGCCGGGTCAGATGCCCAAGGCGTCCTTCATCAACTCGGCGATCTCCACAGGCCTCTTGGCCACGGCGATCCCGGCCTCCTCGAAACTCCTGATCTTCTCCTCCGCCGTGCCCGCGGAGCCGCTGATGATGGCACCGGCATGGCCCATCCGGCGGCCCGGAGGGGCAGTCTGTCCGGCGATGAAGCCCACCACGGGAATCTCCAGGTTCGCCTTGACCCAGTCGGCGGCCTCCTGCTCGTCGGTCCCGCCGATCTCACCGATCATGACGATGGCCTCCGTCTCGGGGTCCTCTTTGAAGGCCTCCAGGGCATCAACGAAGTTCGTCCCGATGAGGGGATCTCCACCGATTCCGATGCAGGTGGTCTGGCCGATTCCAGCGTCGGTGAGCTGCACCACCGCCTCATAGGTCAGGGTTCCGGACCGGGAGATTACGCCCACCGGTCCCGGAGCTACGATCTGGGCCGGCAGGATACCCACCTTGGCCTTGCCGGGGGAGATGATCCCCGGGCAGTTGGGACCCAGAAGGCGGGATCCCCTGTCCCGGACGTACGCCAGCCCCCGGGTCATCTCCTGCACCGGCACGCCTTCGGTGATGCAGACGATGAACTCGATACCGGCTCCGGCGGCCTCCAGAACGGCCCCTGCGGCAAAGGCGGGAGGCACATAGATCACCGAGGTGTTGGCTCCGGCCTTCTGGACGGCATCTTCCACAGTGTTGAAGATAGGAACCTTCTTGCCGTCCGGACCTTCGAAATGCTGTCCACCCTTCCCCGGCGTCACTCCCGCCACGACCGGGGTTCCATACTCCATCATCTGCCGGGTGTGAAAGGACCCGTCCCGCCCTGTGATCCCCTGGACCACGAGACGCGTGGATTCACCTACGAAGATAGACATGAATCAAGACTCTCTTTTCTCGTGTTGGGATGCGTCACGCCTGATTCGCCAGAGCCACCGCCTGCTCCACTACCGTGTCCATGGAGGTGGCGGCCTTCATTCCCGCTTCCTCGAGGATGCGGACACCTTCGTCTTCGTTGGTGCCGGTGAGGCGTATGACGATGGGAACGTCGATGTCGATTTGCTTGATGGCGGTAACGATGCCGTTCGCCACGTCGTCGCAGCGGGTGATCCCACCAAAGATGTTGAAGAGGATGACCTTGACGTTCGGATCCGATGTGATGATCTCCAGGGCCGCTACCACCTTCTCGGGACTGGAGGATCCTCCGATGTCCAGGAAGTTCGCAGGCTCTCCGCCGTAATACTTCACCAGGTCCATGGTGGCCATGGCCAGGCCGGCTCCGTTTACGCAGCATCCCACGTTGCCGTCGAGCTTCACGTAGCTGAGATCCGCCTCCCGGGCCTTGGTCTCGGAAATGGGCTCGGCCGAGAGATCCCTGAAGGCCGCAATGTCTGGTCGCCGAAAGAGCTCGCTGTCGTCGATGCTCATCTTGGCATCAATGGCCTTGACCTCGCCATCCGGAGTGGTGATGAGGGGGTTGATCTCAGCCATGGAGGCTCCGGCCATGACGAAGGCATCATAGAGCTGAGAAATGATCCGGGCGGTCTGTTTCACGAGGGGCGGGTCGTCATAGAGGGCCGAAGCCAGCCAGTAGGCCTCGTGGGGGAGCAGGCCGTACCGTGGATCGATGGTGAGCTTTTTGATGGCCTCGGGTGTGGTGTGGGCGACTTCCTCGATGTCCACCCCACCCTCCGAAGAGACCATGAAGGTGACGGACTGTGCCGCCCTGTCCACCAGGCAGCCGACGTAGGCCTCAGTGGCGATTTCCTCGGCCGGCGTCACCAGAACCTTCTCCACCGTGAGTCCCTTGATGTCCATCCCAAGGATGGCGCTGGCGTGGGCCTTTGCCTCCTCGGGGGTGGATGCGAGCTTCACCCCTCCCGCCTTGCCCCGCCCGCCCGAATGGACCTGAGCCTTTACCACTACCCGCCCCCCGAGCTCCCGGGCAATGGCCTCCGCCTGTTCCGGTGTCTCGGCCACCCCCCCGGGGGGTACGGGGATTCCGGCCTTCCGGAACACCTCTTTGGCTTGGTATTCGTGGATATTCATTGCGATCCTCTGATGGTTCGTTTGCCTGTTCCGCCGAACTCGCTCCCCTGGCGGGCCCAATGCCCCTGCGCGGCGGACTCCAAGGTCCCCGCCCGGGGAACCCGAAGAAGGTAGGGCGGCAACGGTGGCACCGCTACCCTTCGCCGCCCCGTGCCGAATCAGCCATGCACCCCCTGGGTGGCGAGCCAGGACTCCATGAGCTCCCGGATCTCCCGGAGCCTTTCCTCCGTGCGGGCCTCGTAGCGGGCTACGATGACGGGTTGGGTGTTGGAGGTGCGAAGGAGACCCCACCCATCGCCGAAGAGGATGCGGGCCCCATCAACGTCAATGACCTCGTGGTCCTTGCGAAAGTGCTCCAGGGCCCGGCTCACTACCTCCCATTTCCTCTCCTCGTCAACTTCGATGCGGATTTCAGGGGTAGCCACGTAGGTGGGGAAGGCGGCTACGAGGTGGGAAAAGGGCTCCTCCTTCCGAGCGAGCAGGTCCACCAGGCGGCAGGCGGCGTAGAGGGCATCGTCGACTCCGATGTACTCGTCGGCGAAGCAGATGTGGCCCGACAACTCTCCTCCCAGGGGAGCCCCCGTGTCTTTCATCTTCTCCTTGATGTGGGAGTGGCCCGTCTTCCACATGACGGGCTCACCCCCGGCCTCCCGGAAGACCTCGGCCAGAACCTGGGAGCACTTCACGTCGAAGATCAACTTCTGGCCGGGTCCGTGGCGGTCAAGGATGTCGAGGCCGAAGAGAAGAAGGAGGATGTCTCCCCTGACGATGGTCCCATTCTCGTCCACAGCCCCGATCCGGTCAGCGTCACCGTCGAAGGCGACTCCAACGTCCGCTCGATTCTCCCGGACCAGTTGGATAAGGTCCTCCAGATACTCGTCCACCGTGGGATCCGGGTGGTGGTTGGGAAAGGTGCCGTCGGACTCACAGAATAGGGGGATCACCTCCGCCCCGATGGCCACCAGGAGCTCTTCCGCCACCAGGGATCCCACGCCGTTACCGCAATCCACCACCACTCGCACGGGACGGGTAAGCCTGAAGGCCCCGGCGATCTCCTCCACGTACCGGGGAATGATCTTCTCATGCCGCAGCGATCCGCTCCCCTCCAGGAAATTCCCCTGCTGAATGCGTTGCAGGAGGCCCTGAATGTCGTCTCCGTAGAAGGAGCGTCCCAAAAGGGTCATCTTGACCCCGTTGTACTCCGCCGGGTTGTGGGAGCCGGTGATCTGGATTCCGCCGTTGGTGCCAAGGCGGTTCTCGGCCCACAGGACCAGGGGGGTCGGGACCGTGCCCAGGCTCACCACATCCGCGCCCGAGCTGAGCAGTCCCCGAATGAGGCCTTCGGCCAGCTCCGGGGAATGGGGGCGGTTGTCCTGTCCCACCACCACCCGGGCCCCAGAGCCTCCCATGGCCTCCCGGAGAATCGACCCGTAGGCCTTCCCCACCTGCCGGGTCACCTCTGGATCGAGGTCCTTTTCGACGATTCCGCGGATGTCGTACTGCCTGAAGATGTGGCTGGCCAGGTCCATGTCATTCTCGGGCTCGGGGAAGACGAACGTCTGGGAAGACGAACGTAGATCATGGCCGGGGAGAGCGTCAACACGGGCGA
>PXFI01000253.1 GCA_003564295.1 Gemmatimonadota bacterium
GGGTCGGCATTCGACTTCGGCGAGGAAAGGGAGCTGGAAGTGAAGGGCCGGGACCTGGTGAGTGGGATTCCCAAGACGGTCTCCGTCCACTCTCAGGAGGTTCGGGAATGCATCCAGGAACCCATCCAGGCCGTGGTGGAGGCCGTGAGGCGGTCCCTGGAGATCACCCCGCCGGAGCTGGCGTCGGACATCGTGGACCGGGGCATCGTCATGACCGGCGGTGGCGCTCTCGTCAGGGGGCTGGACCGCCTGCTCCAGCACGAGACGAACCTCCCAATCCACGTGGACGAGGAACCCCTCACGTGCGTGGTTCGGGGGGCCGGAAGGATCCTGGACGACTTTCAGAAGTACAGGGGGGTGCTGACCACCTGATCCGTTCCACTCGATTCGGGTCAGCCTGATCCACTCAACCCATGGGCAGCTATATCGATTCGCCGGAGGAGGGTCGCAGGCACCGGGATCTCACCGTTGCCGCGGTGTTTCTCGTTCTGGCCGTTGTCAGCTTCTATCTTCCCCCCGGAATTCAGGATCAGGTGGCTGCCGGAGTCCGGGCGTCTGCCCTGAAGCCCTTCCTCATGACCCAGGAGGCCCTGGCCAGGGCACGTCTCCGGGCGGAGGACGCCCTCCGTCTCCAGGCCCAGCTGGACTCCCTGGCCTTTCTGGTGGTCTCCCAGGCGACCATGGCGGAGGAGAATCAGAAGTTACGTGAGCTGCTCGGCCTTCAGGAGAGAGCGCCGGGGCTCTTCGTGGCCGCCAACGCAATTCGGCCGTGGACCGCGGGTTCGGAGAGCGTGTTTCTCTTGGATGTGGGATCGAGGGACGGGGTCAGGGTCGGAGATCCCGTCCTGATGCGGAACGGGCGGATCGGGCTGGTGGGCGTGATTCGGGGGGTCCGGGGCTCTTCGGCTGTCGGCATGGACTGGAGCCATCTGGACTTCAGGGCCAGCGCCATGACCGCCGACGGCAGCGTATTTGGGATGGTGGAGCCTCGACGAGGGGAGTTCCGGGAGGCGGACCGCCTTCTTCTGAACGGCATTCCGTATTACGAGCACCTGGATTCGGCGACCCTCATCACAACCTCGGGATTGGGCGGGGTGTTTCCCAGGGGTATTCCCATTGGCGAGGTTGTGTCTCTGGCTGAGGAGGAGCCGGGTTGGCGACGGGCCTACTGGCTCCGGCCTGTGGTGGAGACCGGAAAGGTGACCCATGTCATGGTGGTGGTGGACGACATCGCTTTGGAGGGCATGCTGGAGCTGCTCCAGTCGGTGGACATGCCTTCACCGGACTCTGTGGCGCCGACCCGGCAGGAGGGGAGGGGCTCCGGTCCGGGGGCTCAGGCCGAGCCACCGCAGGGGGCTGCCCGCCGGGAAGGTGGCCGGGGATGAAGCGCCACCTCCTGGTCTGGACCCTGGTTCCCCTTCTGGCGGTCCTCCATTTTTTTCTCCACACGGGGTTGGGCCTGGGAAGGGGCGTTCCGGATTTCCTGACCCTCTCCCTGCTCCTGGGCGCCCGGGAGCTGCGGATGGGAGGAGGGGCGGGGCTCGGTTTTCTCTTCGGGCTGCTCCGTGACTCTTTCTCCGCCTTCTCCTTTGGCGTCTTCACCATTGCCTTGACCCTGGTCGGTGTCCTGGGTGCCAAGACCCGGGACCTGTTCGTGGGAGACTCCCTGAGGTTCTTCTTTGCCTATCTGGCTGCCGGGAAGCTGTTCCTGGAGCTGGCCGTGTGGGTTCTGGCGGGAGAGACTGCCCGGGGGACCTTCGTGCGGGTCGTTCTGGTTGAGGGGAGCCTGGCGGCCCTGTACGTTGCTGTGGTGGGAATCCTGATCATCCTCCTGGTGGGGGGGAAGGAGGTTTTGCGGTGAACCTGGACCATCCCCTCATCCGGGCTCAGAGGGCACGTGGGGCCGTCATAGTCATGGTGTTCCTCATGGGTGTCCTGGGGATCGCCTTCTTCCGGGCTCAGGTGCTGCGGGCTGGCGACTGGCGCCTCCAGTCCGATACGAATCGTCTCCGGGCCCTGGCCCTTCCGGCTCCCCGGGGTACGCTCTTCGATCGGAACGGTGCCGTCCTGGCGGACAACGTTCCTGGCTACGCCGTGGCCCTCCTCCCGAGCCATAGGGACACGATCCGGTCCCGACTGGAGCGCCTGGCCCCCCACCTGGGCCTGACTCCCGCCAGGATCCAGCGCCTCATGGAACAGCAGCGGGCCTACCCGCGGCAACCTCTCACGGTCAAGATGAACGCCTCCCTGCAGGAGGTGTCGGTCCTGGAGGAGCGCCGTAACGAGTTCCCGGGGCTGGAGCTCCAGATGAGACCCCAGCGTCGGTATCTGGGGGGGGAGGCCATGGCCCACGTCCTTGGAACCCTGGGAGAGATTACCTCTCAGGAGCTGGAGAATCCTGAATTCAGCGGCTACCAGCCCGGTTGGATTGTGGGGAAGGACGGGATCGAGCGGCAGTACGAGCGACTGCTCCAGGGAAGGCGGGGCTACCGGCTGGTGGAGGTGGATGCCCTGGGGAGGATCGTGGGTCCCTTCGAAGGTCCTGCCGGAGAGATACCGGCGGAGCCGGGGGAAGATATCCACCTGAGCATCGACCTGGAGCTCCAGCAGTGGATACACCGGATCTTCCCCGAAGGGATGACCGGGGCCGTGGTGGCCCTGAACGTGGAGGACGGGGGGATTCTCGCTCTGTATTCGGCCCCGGTCTTCGATCCCAACGACTTCGTGGGTGGAATCGCCCTGGACCGTTGGCAGGCTCTGAACTCAGATCCGGATCGACCTCTGTTCAACAGGGCCACCCTGGGCCTCTATCCACCAGGCTCGACGTGGAAGCTGGCGGTGGCCGCCATTGCCCTGGAACTGGGCGTGGTGCATCCAACCGAGACCATGCCCATCCCGTGCACGGGAGGGATGCAATACGGCACGCGCTACTCCCGCTGCTGGAGGCCCGAAGGCCACGGGTACCTGGATCTGGCGGGGGCCATCCGGCACTCCTGCAACGTATACTTCTACCAACTCGGCCTGAGGGTGGGTCTTCAGAGGCTCCTGGAAGAGGGGACGGCCATCGGTTTCAACCAGCGGTGTGGGGTGGACCTTCCCGTAGAAGCCCAGGGATTCTTCCCGAGCAACGTGGGGTTCTGGGAGACGGCTTTCGGATACCGGCCAATGGAGGGGGAGGTTCTGAGCATGGCCATCGGCCAGGGTCCCATCTCCCAAACCCCCTTGAAGATGGCTCAGTTCTACCTGGCCCTCGCACGGGACGGGTCGGCGCCTCCTCCCCGCCTCCGCCAGACGGACCGGCCAACCACAGAGGGTTGGAGGCTGGACCTCTCCCCTGAAGCTCTGGAGGCGCTTCGGGATGGCCTCCGTGGTGTGCTCCTTCCTGGGGGAACGGCTCACCTTTCCTCCCTGGAGCACTGGGACCTCATGGGAAAGACGGGTACGGTGCAGAACCCACCCAACCCTGCCCACGCATGGTTTGCCGGAAGCGCTGGTCCCCGGGGAGAAGAGCCGGAAATAGTGGTGGTGGCCATCGTGGAGTTCGGGGAGAGCGGATCGGCAGTGGCGGCCCCCTTGGTGGCCAAGACGGCGGACTTCTACCTCCGGCGCAAGTATGGGATCCCCACGGACACCATCCAGACGCTTGGAGAGCATTACCGGACGGGCCGGCCGGCCCCCTGGGCCGCCCGGATGTGGACCGAGGGAGGGAACCCCTGATCCGCTCCATCAGGACATGGACTGTGGACCCCCCGCTGGTGCTGACGGTGTTGGGTCTCTCCCTCTTCGGGGTGGCCATGATCTACTCCGCAGGGGTGTTGAACGAGCCCAGCCCCGTGACCCAGGACATCTGGCAGAAGCAACTGGCGTGGCTCGTCCTGGCCCTGATGGTCTTTCCCCTGATTTCCCGGGTATCCCTCCGTTGGTTGGAATGGGCGGCCCTGCCAGCCTTCGTGGGAGCGCTGTTCCTTCTGGTGGCTACCCTGATCATCGGTACAGGAGCCGGAACCGCCGAGAGCTCAAAGAGCTGGATCGCCCTGGGAGGGTTCCGGTTCCAGCCGGCGGAAGCGGCCAAGATTGCCACGATTCTGGTTATGGCCCGCCTTCTCTCGTTGCGGAAGGAGGCTCCCCAGAGTCTTCGGGACCTGCTGGCCCCGGCGGCGGTGGTGGCCCTGCCCATGGGGTTGGTCATGCTCCAGCCGGACCTGGGGAGCAACATGGCCTTTCTGGGCATCCTGTTCGCCATGCTCTATTGGAGTGGGACCCCCCTGAGCCTCCTGATCCTCCTGGCGAGTCCGGGACTCGGGCTGATCCTCAGCTACGACACTCGTGTCTGGTCGCTCTACATCGTAATCCTCGCCCTTTCCCTCTACTTCTACCGCTATCGCCTCTACCTGGTGGAGTCGGTGGCGGTGATGCTGGCCAATCTGGCGGCGGGGACCGTGGCCTTGCCCCTATGGAACTCCCTGGCCCAGTACCAGAGGAACCGAATCCTGGTGTTCCTGGATCCCGGCACCGATCCCCTGGGAGCGGGTTGGAACATCATCCAGTCGAAGGTGGCCATCGGGAGCGGTGGCCTTTGGGGCAAGGGGTTCACCCTGGGCAGCCAGAAACGGTTGGCCTTTTTGCCGGAGCAGCATACGGACTTCATCTTCAGCGTGGTGGGTGAGGAGTTGGGTTTTCTTGGGGTCGGCCTGGTGCTCCTGGCACTCAGCTTCGTTCTTCTTCGCCTGGTGCGCCTGGCGGCAGGGGCCGCCGATCCCTTTGCCGGGCTCGTCATCTTCGGTATCTTCGGAGCCTGGATGGCGCATGTGTTCGTCAATATCGGGATGACGGTTGGGCTGGTTCCCATCACGGGCATCCCGCTTCCTTTTCTGAGCTATGGAGGATCGTTTCTCCTCATGTCCTGGGTTGCCCTGGGCATTGCGGTCCGGGTGAGCCGGGAGCCTCCGGGGTGACCCGCCGGCGAGGACGATCCCGACGAAAGGGTAAGGGATGGCCTGGTTTAGAAAGCCCAAGCAGCCTCTGAGATCCGCCGACAAGAGGGACCTCCCATCCGAGATCTTCAAGAAGTGCAATGGATGTGGAGAGCTCGTATACCGGGAGCGCCTCGCCCAGAACGCCCAGGTGTGTCCGGAGTGCGGCTTCCACTCTCGGATCCCACCCGAGCAGTATCTGACCCTGCTCCTGGATGCCGGCTCCTTCGTGGAGCGGGAGACGAACCTCCACAGCCTGGACCTCCTGGAGTTTCACGACCTCAAACCCTACCGGGAGCGCCTGGCGGCGGCGGAACAGAAGCTGGGTCGGCGTGACAGCGTGGTGGTGGGGGATGGGGTTGTAGACGGGATCCCGGTATGCATCGCCGTCATGGACTTCCGTTTCCTTGGCGGGTCCATGGGGTCTGTGGTGGGAGAAAAGGTGGCCCGGACGATCCGGCGTGCCCTGGAGCTCCGGCGCCCCCTCATCATCGTGAGTGCGTCAGGAGGAGCCCGCATGCAGGAGGGGATCTACTCCCTGATGCAGCTGGCCAAGACCTCCTCGGCCCTGGCCCGCCTGCACGAGGCCGGAATTCCCTTCATCTCCGTGATCACCGATCCCACCACCGGTGGGACCACGGCTTCGTTCGCCATGCTGGGAGACGTGCACCTGGCCGAGCCCGGGGCCCTCATAGGGTTCGCGGGCCCCCGGGTCATCGAGGAGACCATCAAGCAGGCCCTGCCGAAAGGATTCCAGCGGTCCGAGTTTCTCCGTGAGCACGGGATGGTGGACCGTGTGGTGGATCGCCGGGAGCTGAAACAAACGCTCGTTCTCCTCCTCCGGCACATGTGGACCGGCTGGGACGAGGAGGCATGAAGGCTCCGCCGGACTCGGCATTCTCGGACCGGAACGGAAAGCTCCTGGGAGGTGGAGACATCTCGCTGGACCGGGTCTTCCCCCCCCTGCCCACCGGCGTGCCATGGGGACTGGAGCGGACCAGAGAGCTCCTGCGGGAGATGGGCGACCCCCATGGCACCTACCCCTCCCTCCACGTGGGGGGCACCAATGGAAAGGGCTCCGTGGCGGCGGTGTGGGCGAGAGTGCTCATGGAGGAGGGGAGGCGAGTGGGGCTCTACACCTCTCCCCACCTCTGCTCCTTCAGGGAACGTTTCCAGGTTGACGGCCGCCCCGTGTCCGCTTCCACCCTCCTGGCGTCTGCGGACGAGTTGAGGGACGCCATAGCCCGCCTGGGCCTCACCTTCTTCGAGGCCGCCACAGTGTTGGCCTTCCACCTGTTCGCCCGGGAGGGCGTGGAGGTGGCGGTGGTGGAGGTGGGGTTGGGGGGCAGGCTGGACTCCACCAACGTCATCATGCCGGAGGTCACCGCCATCACCAACGTGGCCCTCGATCACGGCGAGTACCTCGGCAATACCCTGGAGTCTATCGCCGGGGAGAAGGCCGGGATCATCAAGGCAGGGGTGCCAATCATCACTGCGGAGCGGGACGGGGCCCTCTGGGAGATCTTCCGCGCCAAGGCCCGGGAGTTGGGTGCACCATTTCATTCCCTGAACCCTGCCCAGGAAGTCCGGGATCTGGAGATATCGTCGGCGGGCAACGCATTCCGCATGGAGACTTGGGTGTGGGGGGGGCTCGAGCTTCGGATGCCCCTCCCGGGGTGGCACCAGGCGGCCAACACGGCCCTGGCGATTCGCTCGCTGGAGCTCCTCCCGGATCGGCTGCGCCCGGGGCGGGGCTCGGTTCTGAAAGGGGTCTCGGACCTGCGGTGGCCGGGACGTCTCCAGATCCATCACGGGCCGGACGGGACCTGGGTGTTCGATGTCGCCCACAACACGGCCGGGGTCCGAGCCCTGGCCGCCAGCTTGCCTCGTTTGAGCCTTCCCGAGCCCCTGGTCCTTCTGGTGGGAATCCAGGGGGACAAGGATTGGCGATCCATGCTCCCACCCCTCTTCGAGATGGCCAGGGAGGCGGTCTTGACGCAGCCACCCAGCATTCCCCCCGAGCGACGCTGGGATCCCCTGGAAGCGGCGGGAGCCGTGAAGACCCGGCCGAACCTCCACATTCTGGCCAATTTCCAGGAAGCCATGGAAATGGTCCGGAGGGTGGCGGGGAACGGCACCGTCCTGGTCACCGGATCCCACCATACGGTGGGAGACGCCATGAACTCCCTGGGTATCCTTCCGTACGACGGCGGCGAGTAGTTGTCCGGACCGGGGGTTCCCCTCCTCCGGCCCCCTGGGTAGATTCGCCCCCATGGCTAAAGACAAGCTGTTTTCGCGCCTTCCGGGGTTCCGGGACTTCCCGCCGGAAGAGCTCCAGGTCCGGTCCCACATCTTCCATGTCTGGCGCAGGGTTTCCCGGAGCTACGGCTTCCAGGAATTCGACGGTCCCCCACTGGAAGCTCTGGATCTCTATACCGAGAAGAGTGGTGAGGAGATCGTAGGGCAGTTGTACGCCTTCCGGGACAGGGGAGGGCGGGACGTGGCGCTCCGACCGGAGATGACACCTTCCCTGGCCCGGATCCTGGGGGAACGGAGCCGGGCCCTCCCCAAGCCCATCCGCTGGTTTTCCATACCCCAGCTCTTCCGGTACGAGCGGCAGCAGCGGGGCCGCCTCCGAGAGCACTTTCAGTGGAACGTGGACATCGTGGGAGAGGCGGGGGTGGGGGCCGACGCCGAGGTCCTGGCCGTGGCCGTCCATGCCCTGCAGGA
>PXFI01000077.1 GCA_003564295.1 Gemmatimonadota bacterium
AGGAGCCGCAGTCATACCCGTATCACCGGCAATCCTTATCGCCGGGGATGGGCAGATGGGGCCGGGGGCCTCTTCGGGTTTCGGTTTCGCACTCTCTTCCCGTCACGGTACTACATTGACCTCTTCTCAGCTGCCCCGGCGGGTCCAGATCACTACTGCGCCATTGCGCCGCAGGTGCTCACACCGAATTCGACCCAGGGTTTGGAAGCGCTGCTCCTCGAAGCCGATCAGGTGGGGTAGTAGGGTGCTGCGGGCGGTGACGACGATGGGCTCCAGGTCGATGGCATGGGGTACGAGCTCCGCGTCCAGGTTCATCGCCGCCGCTTCGGCGATGCACACCGAGTCCTCCAGGGGACGGTAGCCCAGGCAGTCGATCCGGAGGGTGTACAGGCCGGGCGGGACGCTGCGGAAGAAGAACCGTCCCCGCCGGTCGGTTACCATCGCCAGGTCGGTGCCGGGGCCTACAATGGGAGTGAGACGGACCTCCGCCTGTACCACGGGTTGTTGCGTATCGCGCTCGACTAGCGATCCGAGCACCCGGCTACCGCCGGCCACGGCGGCGCTGCGGTTGGCGGCATGGATGTCAGCGGACCGGGTCAGCGAGCCTGATGGGTCCTGCCCGGGGTGGCTCGACGCCGTGCAGGTGTCGGACGAAGTGGTCGAAGAACCGCCGGATGAAATAGGGGTGGCGTCCGATGCCGTGGTCAATGTTGGGTATGATGACCAGGTCGAAGTCCTTGTCGGCGGCTATGAGGGCATCGGCGACCTGTAGCGAGGCCGAGACGGGGACGTTCTCGTCCAGGCTGCCGTGGCCCATGAGGAGCCGGCCTTCGAGCCGGTGGGCTTGGGTGACGTTGGATTGTTCGTGATAGTGGTCGCCGATGGGGAATCCCATCCATTGCGTTATCCAGGAGGCCTTGTCCAGTCGGGCATCGTGGTTGCCGGACCAGGCCACACCCACCTTGTAGAAATCAGGCTGCATTAGCATGGAGCGGACGGCGTCGTAGCCGCCGGCGGAGCCGCCGTAGATGCCGACGCGGTCCAGGTCCATGCAGGGGTACCGCCGGGCAAGCTCCTGGAGGGCGCGGATGCGGTCGGGTAGACCTCCGTCGCCCAGGTTCTCCCGGGAGACCTGGTGGAAGGCTCGGGATCGGAGGGAGGTACCCATGCCGTCGGTCATGACCACAATGAACCCCAGCTCTGCCACGGCTTGACCCGGGGGCCAGCTTCCGTAGGCGTCGAAGGTCTTGGGCACATGGGCGCCGTGGGGGCCCGTGTAGACCTGCTCGATGACGGGGTAACGGCGGTTGGGGTCGAAGTTGCTGGGGCGCCAGATGATCCCGAAGATCTCCGTCTCGCCGTCGCGGGCAATGGTGCGGAAGGGCTCCGGCGGCTGCCAGCCCAGGGCGGTGAGACGGCTTATGTCCGCCTCCTCCAACTGGACGACGACGCGGCCGTCGGACGCCTGCCGGAGCACGGAGACGGGCGGCAGGTCACCGCGGGAGTATGTGTCGACGAACCAGCGGCCACTGGGCAAGAAGGTCACAGCGTGGTCCGCGTCCTCCGGTGTCAGGAGTCGAAGCCCGCTGCCATCGAGATTGACGCGGTAGAGGTGGCGCAGGTACGGGTCCCGCCCCTCTTCCTTTCCGCCGGCGGTGAAATAGACGACGCGTGCGGCCTGGTCCACGTGCACGATCTGGCGCACCCGCCATTCCCCCCTGGTGACCTGGTTCTTCACGCGGCCGGTGCGGCCGTCGTAGAGGTAGAGGTGCATCCAGCCGTCGCGCTCCGAGCCCCACAGCACCTCGGCGCCATCGTCCAGGAAACGGAGGAGGGTGCCGGAGGCATAGGGTTCGCCCACTTCGTCCACCATGATCCGGACCCGGCCCGTGGCCCCTTCGATCTCCCGGACCTGGCGGCGGGTGAAGCCCCGGTCGGTCTGGACGGTGTATGCGCGCTGCCCATCCTCGAACCAGGAGAAGGAGGGGCCGCCGTAGTAGAGTTGGGGGATGGGCTCCATGGGTACATCGATGCGGCTCCAGGTCCCGGCCTCGAAGATGACGGGGTGGGACGTGGGTATTATGGAGTCCTGGGGGAGCGGATAGGCGTAGGTGTAGCTCCGGGGTCTGACGCGATCGGATGGAGCGTGCTCCACCATGGTGAGCCGGCCGGCGCCGCGGGAGTCCATGGCGTAGGTGAGCAACCGCTTCGAGTCGGGGGACCAGAACACGGCCGGCCGCTGCTCCACATGCTCGGTCCCCTGCCGGACCATGATGAGGGGGTTGGGCAACGGCGTGGCGTAGGCGTAATCACGCTCGCCGTCGTGCGTGAGCCTGACTTCCCAGCCGGTGTCCGCGCACCGTGCATAGAGGTCGTAGTCCCTGACGAAAGCCAGCCAACGGCCGTCAGGTGATTGTCCCGGCTCGGGTGCAGGAGCATCCGCGCGTCCCCGAGGGGCGCCTGTCGGACCCGCCACCGGCCCCTGGGGCCCCGCCACCACCTCGCGGGTCCCCGCGCCGGGATCAACGAGGACGTAATCAGATCCATCGGGCAGGTCGTTCCTGTACCAGAACCGGTCCGTGCCCTCGATCCAGTTGGGGGAGACACGGTCCCGGAAGACCAGCTCCCGGGCGTTGCCCAGGAGGAACCGCTGTGCCCGGGCATAGTCCTCCCCCGTACCCTGGGCCAGGGCGGGCGGTGCCGCGGCCGCCAGTGTGGTGAGCAGCGCGACCGCGGCCAGGACCAGGCGGCCGGCAGTGATTCGCCGGCGCCTGCCCTTCTCCGCCAGGTGGACGCCGCACCACCGTCCGGCTGGAGGGCAAGGATCCGAGTTGGGGTAGCTGATCTTGTCGACCACGCACGGCCCGTCCAGAGGGTACATTGGTCGCTCCAGGGTCTGGTATACAGGGCGAAGGGCCTCTTCACGACGGGTATAGATGGGACCGATCCGGGATCCGAGTCAAGGCGGCGGGGCATGCCGGACTCGCGACTTCCCCAGCGACTTCTGCCCTGGCTGCTTGCGTCGGTGTGTGGCTTCCCCAGGACCGTGATCCGGAGGCCCGACAGGGTGGGCCGGGTTGGGGAGGGGTGCGGGTCCGAGGCCGCACCGCTCCGGTGGGCGGGAGCTTGATGGGAGGTACTGGGACGGGGTGCCCATGACCGCAGCCGGGGATGGTGGATGACAGGGGCAGTCCCAAATGCCTATGCCCTCGCCCCAACGCCGGCTCGTGCCGCTTCGTCTACAACAAGGCGAGGCCCGACGCCGCGTGGATCAGCAGCGAGGCCGACCCGTTGTGGGTCGTGCAGGGGATCCTCCATCCCCGAATACGTGTCGTCGTCGCACCGGTGCATCTGTTCTCCGCCCCGGTTCAGGAAGACCCAGGAGCGCATGCTCACCGGTCCAGCGGGCATGAACCCGGCGGCCACCTGGGCCGATTGGACCCAGAGGTCTTCCACCCGCTCGTAGGTCGGC
Source organism: Gemmatimonadota bacterium (assembly GCA_003564295.1). GTDB lineage: Bacteria > Gemmatimonadota > Gemmatimonadetes > Longimicrobiales > Gaopeijiaceae > PXFI01. Next base: position 3,473 of record PXFI01000077.1, read on the forward strand.
CGGTTCGCGAACAGGTCGTCGCGATCATCGATCAGGCCCGGCGGGATCCCGTAGGAACCGTCCGTGTAGGCGAAGCTCAGCCCGAGGCACGCACAGAAGGGGCCGGTCCCTGCCTCAGCTCCGAGACGACCTCCGTGCGCAGATCACGCTCGCCGCGACGGGTGACGATGTTGATCACGCCGGCCAGCCCGCCCTGTCCGTACAGGATCGGGCTCGAAAAGTGTGAGTTCGAGAACCTGCGAGACCGGGAGGCCGGGCGAGGGCCTCGCTGGTGATGGCTCGCTATTTGGTCGACACCAACGTTCTGTCCGAGCCGGTCCGCAAAGAGCCGGACGACGCGGTGGTCAACAAACTGCGGGAGCACGGAGGCGAACTGGCCATCGCCTCCATCGTCTGGCACGAGATGGTTTTCGGCGTCCGTTTGCTTCCGCCCTCTCAACAGCGCATGGCGATGGAGCGGTACCTGGCCGAGGTGATCGCGGCCGCCATCCCCATCCTGCCATATGATGCGGTCGCCGCGGAGTGGCATGGGGGAGAGCGTGCGAGGCTCTTGAAGGCCGGCCTCACGCCCCGGTTCGCCGACGGCCAGATCGCTGCCGTGGCTGTGGTCCACGACCTCATCCTCGTGACCGACAATGTCCAAGACTTTCAGTGTTTTGCCAGCCTCCGCATCGAGCGCTGGCACCGCACAGCCACATAAGGAGGCGTGGCACCTGACGGTCGGCTCCGCCGCCCGCAGTTGAGGGCCGAGGCGTTAGGCTGAAGCGGGATCTGATAGGCCTCTATTGTTGAAGCCTTCCGCGCTCCCCGGCGGGCCCGCCAGTTCGCCTGGGGATACCGATGCTGACCCCCAGGCGATAGCTCAGGAAGTTGGCCTCGCTGCGGATGGGAAAGAGGGTGATGCTCCCGTCGGGGTGGTCCACGATGTCACCCTTCCGGAGATACTCCATGATCCCGTTCCGGTGGTAGCGCACCCCCATGTCCAGGGCCACCGGCGTCCTGCCCCGGGAAAGGGGAACCTCCAAGCCTCCCCCCAGTCCCCACGCGAAAGTCCCGTCACCGAAGTTCTCCGTGGACAGAATCGCGTCCCCACCCCAGGTGCTCCGCAGGTTGGAGCTGGTGTTGAAATACCCGAAACCCAGCGAGGCGTTGGCGTAGGGCCGAGCCCAGCCCAGGGGGAAAGCGAGCTCAGGTCCCAGGCTCCCATAGAAGATGTTGTTGGATGTTTCCAAGCGGGCCTGGACCCGGCACCCTACACCATCGATGCACACCCTCTTGGACTCGTGCCCGTAGATGAGGAAGCCGAAGTCGCCCCGGAGGCTCAGAACGCCTCCGGGATCGAGGGCAACCCGACCGCTGAAGCCGGCACCGAAGGCGGAGCTCACGAAGTCGGCGAACTCCCCCGAGGGCTCCCCCACCAAGAAGCCGATCCCCACGTGGCCCCGGGGAGGGCCGAAGGCGTCAGCCTGGGCCCGGAGGGAGCCGGCGGGCAGCCCTCACTCCTCCCCGAAACTCATGCGCCGGACCTGCAGGTCCCGGCCGTATTCCATGACAAGGTACAGAGGCCCGGGTGGGCGTCGTTCCACAACCCAGAGGAGCGTCTGGACGCCAAGGTCCTCCTGGAGCCCCTCCTTCAGGATCGCCACCTCGCCCCCCAGGGAGTCCCGGACCGTGAGGCGCACCGGCGCGGGCTCGAAGACATTGAAGCTGATGTGAGCCACCCGCGTCCCGGGCTCCAAGATCGGCCGGTGGAGGTTGAAACCTCGCCCGATGGCCTCGTGGTCCTCCGCCACGGAACGCGCCAGTTCCGCCGCGGACGGAGCCACGGATTCAAAGTAGGGGTTGCCCAGTTCCCGCCACACCCAGGTGGAGAAGTCCGGAGCGTGGAGGACCGCGATGTCCGCCGTGATGTGAAAGGAACGGCTGGCGTCGTTCACCATGCGTTGTAGGGTGCCGTTGCCGGTGGTGTAGGTGAACCCGTGGCGCCCGGAGGCATGGGCCGTGCCCATTCCTGGAAACCCCAGGGCAACCACGTAGTGGCTGTCGATGTACTTGCCCGCCAGATAGGTGTAGAACACTGAGTTGACCAGATTCAGTTCCTCCTGGTCCTGGAGGGAGAGGAGGACGTCCAGGGAGGTGACCACCCCCGGCTGGAAGGGCTGGGAGAAGGGGGCCGGAGCCCCCGCCGCCCGGAGGTCGTGAGGGGTGACCCTCACGTCGCGAAACTCCCGGGTAACGGTGACCCGGTTCGATCCAGGAGGGTTGCCCTGGTAGGAACTGGGGTTGATGGCGATTCTCACCAGGGGCACCATGTTTCCGTGGGCCTCCTCACGCCGGATCTCCCTCAGGTAGGCCGCCCGAAGCTCGTCCAGGGCTTCCCCCTCTGTCACCGCGATCCACACCCCGGGACGCCAGAGAGCTTCGTCCCAACGGTATTCCCGCCGGAGTCCCAACTCATTCTGATTGCCGGGGCCGGCATCATAGGAGAACCGGTACCAGTAATCCGCAGCCCGGCCGTCGATGGTGTCGATGAAGTGCGTCTTCCGGGAGGGGTCCCAGTGGTACTGCACCGCGATCCCCTGTTCCCTGGCAACCGCAAGGATCACGTCGAACATGGAGAAGTGCCCCGGCGCGAAGATGTCCGGGCGCACGGTGGTGATGGTGTGCCGGGCCGGGTCGAAGGTATAGACCTGGGTGCCGATGCGCACCCGGGAGCCCGGCACCGGTGGAGCCTCCGCCGCCACGTGGAGGGTCCCCGGAGCCTTCAGACGCACCCCCGCCATGGTGGCAGGGAAATGGTGGCAATGAGAGCACCCGTTGTCCGGGGGAAGGCGGGTGTGTAGGTCCGGCAGGAGCCGGGCATCGCTTCCGGGGCTGTGCCCTCCGCGGCCATGGCATTCATTGCAACTACCCTGCTCTGGGATCCGGTGCCAGCTCCGGCTGATCCGGTCTCCCACTCTGATGAGGTAGTTGCCGGGGACCGCCACCGTGGACGCGAAGTTTCCCTGGGCATCTGTGTCGTCCAGGACCAGCACGTGTCCGTCGACGCCAGTGAGCACCACGGGCACGGCGGGTGCCACGGCTCTTGCCTCCGCCGTCGCGAACACCGTGCCGGCCACCAGGAACGTGGGGTGACACCCCTGGCAGCTGCTCCCGGCGTGGTGCCCGAGTCCCGGATCTCCGGGGAGGGTGGGATCCTTCCCGTGGTCGCGGGTACAGCCCGACAGGTTTCCCCCCAATGCCCCCACCACCAGGGTAGTCCCCAGCAAGAACAACGCCTGCCCACCTGCGCCTCTCATGGTCTCGTCCTTCGCCCTCTTCCTAGGGTCGGCGTTCCAGAGGACCGCCTTGATAGGCGGCGACCGACCCGGCTAACCTACTCCGGGCATCGGCTCGGGACCACTCTGACGATCCGGACGGAGCTGGGAGGGTTGCCGGCCGTTGACTTCCCTCGTCTCATGGATGCCCCTCCACGGCGGTTCGGACGAAAGGAATCACATACGGGCCTTCGGGGATCACCGCTACACGACGGTCATGGTTCGTCTCCACCGATTCCAGGACCGCCTCGCGAATGGATGAAGTCGATGCCACCCCGGTCAGCTCCGCTTCACGGGGAGAGAGCCCGGTGGAGAAGAGAACGGCTTGCCCTACCCTGAGCACCTTCAGGAGCATTTCTGTTGCCCATTCATCGATCTCGGCCTTCTCCTGCTTCCGCAGACGCTCCAGGAAGCGGTCTGGCCCCATGGAGAGAAGGAGCTCTTGCGCCCGAGCGAATTCTGGGCTTCCCAATCCCTCTGCGCATTCGCCGGCGCAGATCACGGTTCCGCCCGGTGACAGGAGGTTCAGGGCACCCACCAGGCCCTTCACGACCTGATAGTAGGTCTTATCCAGGGGATATCCGGCACCGGAGGTGACCATCGTTGAGAAAGGGTGGTGCATGGAGATCTCGGCGTGCCGTCGCAGGAACCCAACCGCTTCCTGATGACTTCTCTCCATGTCTCCAAAGTTGACGAACCCCATTCGGCGGTGTTCATCGAGGACGACATTGACCGCAAACATGGTCCCGATCTTCCGCACGAGCTGCATCTGAATCTCATGAAGGGGATTGCCCTCCATGATGCAGTTGGCCGCCCGGTCATGCTCCAGGATGGAGGCAGCGTGCAGTCGGAGGATCGTCTCCCGATGGGCGACTCCTGGAACC
>PXFI01000007.1 GCA_003564295.1 Gemmatimonadota bacterium
AGGGCCCGGTCCATGCTTCCCAGGAAGGCTCCCAGGCTGTGGAGAAGGGGCGGAGTGTGGGGGTTGACGCGGCAGAGAGGATCTCCCGGGACCCAGGTCAGGAGCCGGGCGAAGAAGGTGGCTCCCTCACGGCCCGGCAACTTCACCACCTCGCTGCCTTCCCTGGAGAAGATGTGCTTGGAGAGGGAGAATCCAGCCCGACCCAGGTGCTCCAGGATCCGGTTCTGGAAGTCCAGGACCCGCAGTTCCTCGCCGGAATGGGGAATCTTGAGGACGTACCTTCGGTCCGAGTCCCTGGCTGTGAGGAGGAAGTTCTGGTCTCGGTCCGAGGGAAGGGGCTCGGCCCGGGAAAGGGAGACTGGGAAGTGCCTCTCCGCCACATCCAGTGCCTCTTGATCTGCCAGGTCGGGGCGGAGTCGTGTGCCGTTGTCCATGCTGCAGTGTGGTTTCGGGTTTGCCAGGGAATGGGGCGCTGCGGGAATGCTAGAGGGAGGCTAGGTTGAACGCCAGAGAGGCCGGTCGTTTCCTACCTCCCAGCCCAGTGAGGTATGCAGCTATGAGCGATTCCCACACGCCCGAATCCCCTGGAAAACGGGGGGAGCCGTCGGACCCGAGGCTGTCGTCATCGTTCCTGAGCCGACGTCGCTTCCTGGGCGTCGGCGCCGCCGCCGCCGGCACCCTGATCCTCGGGGGGGCCGAAGGCTGCGCAGCCCCGGACCAGGAGCAGGCCGCGAGTCGCCGTGGCACCGGGGCCCCGGGTCCGGGCCCCGGTGAACCCTGGCCCCTGTCCTCCTTCGAGCTGGACGAGGTCTCCATCACGGAGCTGCATGCCGGGATGGTCAGCGGACGGTGGACGTCGGAGGAGGTCACCGGGATGTACCTGGATCGCATTCGGGAGATGGACGGGCAGGGGCCCACCCTCAGGAGTGTCATCGAGACGAATCCCCAGGCCCTGGAGATCGCCCGGAAGTTGGACCGGGAGCGGGAGGCGGGGCAGGTGCGTGGCTGCCTCCACGGGATTCCCGTGCTGCTGAAGGACAACATCGGCACCCACGACCGTACCACCACCACCGCCGGGTCCCTGGCTCTGGAAGGGTCCATCCCGCCCCGGGACTCGGGTGTGGCCCGGAAGCTGAGAGAAGCCGGCGCCGTCCTCCTGGGCAAGGCGAACCTGAGCGAATGGGCCAACTATCGGTCCTCCCGTTCCTCATCGGGATGGAGCGCCCGGGGAGGGCAGTGCCGGAATCCCTATGTCCTGGACCGGAACCCCTGCGGCTCCAGCTCGGGGTCCGGCGCTGCTCCCAGCGCCAACCTCTGCGCCGGGGCCGTGGGGACCGAGACCAACGGCTCCATCGTATGTCCCTCCAACGCCAACGGCGTGGTGGGGATCAAGCCCACGGTGGGGCTCATCAGCCGGAGCCTCATCATCCCCATATCCCACACCCAGGACACGGCGGGGCCCATGGCCAGGACGGTCCGGGACGCGGCCCTCATGCTCGGGTGCATGACGGGGATTGACCCGGAGGACGCCGCCACGGCCGCCGGTGCCGCACACGGCCTCACGGACTACACCCCCTTCCTGGACCGGGAGGGGCTCCAGGGGGCCCGCATCGGGGTGGCTAACCAGTACGCCCGGGGACACGAGCGGGTGGAAGCCCTCTTCCAGGAGGCCCTGGAGGTGATGCGGAGTGCCGGCGCCACGGTGGTGGACATCCCCGTGGTGGAGGCCTGGAGACAGATGGGCCGGCACTCCAGCACGGTCATGCGCTATGAGTTCAAGGCGGGTCTGAACGCGTACCTGGCGGAACTGGGGCCCGAGGCCCCGGTGAGGTCCCTGGAGGAGGTCATAGCCTTCAACGAGGCGAACGCCGAAAGGGAAATGCCTTTCTTCCAGCAGGAGATCTTCCTGGCCTGCCAGGAGATGGGTCCCCTGTCGGAGCCAGGGTACGCCGAGGCCCTGTCCGAGGCCCTGCGACTTTCGAGGGACGAAGGGACCGACGCCGTCATGGAGGAGCACGCCCTCGACGCCATCGTGGCTCCCACCGGGAATCCGGCCTGGACCACCGACCTGGTGAACGGGGACAGGTTCCTCATGGGGAGCTCGGGGCCCGCCGCCGTGTCCGGATATCCCAACATCACCGTTCCCATGGGGTTCTTCCTGGAGCTTCCCGTGAACATCAGCTTCTGGGGAGGGGCATGGAGCGAGCCCCAGTTGCTCCGCATCGCCTATGCCTACGAGCATCTAACGAGGCACCGGAGGAAGCCCAGGTTCATCCCCACGCTGGATCTGTGACGGTGGGTCGGGGCCGGCATGCCGAGGGGCAGAGGCCCGGGCGTTCCGATGGATTCTCTTTCAAACCCGAGGCGGACTAAAATGGACATGAGCCGCGCTCTCCCTGTCGTACTGGCCACGGTTCTGGCCGGAATGGTCACCGGAGCACCCTGGGCCTCTCTGGGGGCCCAGGACGTCTATCAAGCTCCGTCCCGGCGGATCCAGGAGATCCTGGAGGTGCCCACCTTGCCGGGTTTCGAGCTCTCCCCGGCGGGAGACTGGGCGGTGATGCTGGAACGGCCGGCCATGCTGGCCCTCCGAGACATCGCGGAGCCCCGCCTGCACCTGGCGGGGTACCGCTTGAACCCCCGAACCAACGGGCCGGCCCTCTCCCGCCAGCCCCGGGTTGAGGGGCTGGAGCTCATCCACCTGGAAGAGGATCGAAGGGTGGCGGTGGAGCTGCCGCCGGGTGCCCAGGTGGACCACGTATCCTGGTCCCCCGACGGCAGGCGCCTGGTCTTCTCACTGGTGGGAGACGGCGGATATGAACTCTGGACGGTGGAAGCAGGGCAGGGGCAGGCCCAGCGGGTGATGTGGGGTCACCTGCATGCGGCCCACGGCACCCCCTGTCTCTGGCTCTCCGGAGGTCAGGAGCTCATCTGCCGTATGATCCCGGCAGACCGGGGCGTTCCTCCGGAGCGCCCCGTGGTCCCGGAAGGACCGGGCATCCAGGAGGCGGAAGGGGAAGCAGCCCCCGTCCGGACCTTTCAGGATCTTTTGGGCGATGCCCATGACTGGGAGCTCTTCGAGTATTACTTCACCAGCCAACTGGCACGGGTGGAGGTGGGCCGCGGTACGGTGACCCCCCTGGGGAAGCCCGCCATCATGGACCAGTTCCTCCCCTCGCCGGACGGGGAGTTCCTCTTCGTCTCCCGGACGGTCCGGCCCTTTTCCTACCTGGTTCCGGACCGCTGGCGGATCAACGACTGGTTCCCCAGGGAGATGGAGATCTGGAACCGGGCGGGGGAGCGGATCCGGACCTTGGCCTCCCTTTCTCTGGAGGAGAATGTGGCGGTGGACGACGTCCGCTCCGGTCCCCGGGGCGTGGCCTGGCAGCCGGGCGAAGATGCGGCCCTGGTCTGGGTAGAGGATGTGGAGAATCTGGTGGAGGGGGCTCGGGAGCGGGTTTTCCGCCTGGCCTCGCCCTACGATACCGAGCCCGCCGCTCTCATGGACCTGGAGGATCGGTTCACCCGTATGGAATGGACCTCCGACGGCCGGGGGCTCATCACCGAGGTGGACCGTTATCCCCTGCGGGCGGCGAGCTGGACCCGGACCTGGCTGGTGGACACCCGGCACCCGGACCATGAGCCCCGCATCATCTGGGACCGGAGCGCCGAGGAGCGCTACGGCGATCCGGGCACGCCGGTGACCCGGGGGGTGGCACTTGTTGGCGAAGGAGACTGGATCTACCTCCTCGGAGCCGGGGTTACCCCCGATGGTGAGCGACCGTTTCTCCATCGGTTCAACCTGGAGACACTCGGGACGGAGCGCCTCTGGGAGAGTGACCCGGACCGCTACGAGGTGGTGGTGGCCCTGGTGGGGGGGAGCCACCAGAGGCTCGTCATTCGGAGCGAGTCCCCCGCGGACCCGCCGAACTACCAACATGTTTCCGGGAAGGACGGATCAGTCCGGGCCCTGACCCACCAGGAGGACCCGGCGCCGGAGCTCCAGGGTGCGGAGCGGCGGGTGCTCACCTACCAGCGTGAGGACGGCGTTCGCCTGGCCGGGGTCGTGTATACGCCTCCGGGGTGGGACGGCGAGACTCCTTTGCCTACGGTGCTCTGGGCCTACCCCCGGGAGTATGTATCCCCCGACGCCGCTGCCCAGGTCCCCGGCCGGAGCAATCGCTTCACCCGCCTCAGCGGGGCCTCCCACATGTTCTTCCTACTGGAGGGCTACGCCGTCTTCGACGGGCCCTCCATGGCCATTCTGGGGGGTGTCACGGCCAACGACACCTACGTGGAGCAGCTCGTGTCCAGCACCGCCGCCGCCGTGGATGCGGTGGTGAAGGCGGGGATCGCCGACCGTGACCGGATCGGGGTGGGAGGGCATTCCTACGGTGGCTTCATGACGGCGAACCTGCTGGCCCACTCCAACCTCTTTCGGGCCGGGATCGCCCGCTCTGCCGCCCACAACCGGACCCTGACACCCTTCGGGTTCCAGAACGAGCGCCGGACCCTCTGGGAGGCTCCGGAGGTCTACACCCGCATGTCTCCCTTCATGCACGCCCACCGGATCGAGGCGCCCATCCTCCTGATGCATGGTGCCGACGATGCAAACCCCGGGACCTTTCCCGTCCAGTCGGAACGGATGTTCCATGCCCTGAAGGGGTTGGGGAAGGTTTCACGCCTGGTGATGCTGGATTTCGAGGATCACGGCTACGGGGCCCGGGAGTCCATCTTTCATGCTCTCTGGGAGATGATGGAGTGGTTCGACCGATACTTGAAGCATGCTCCGGCACCGGCGGAGGGCGGAGACTGAGCTACCCCCCGCCCTTGGGGGTGGCCCGGGACGACAAACAACGAGGACTGGAGCCCTTCAGATCGCGACGGCTGGCGCTCTTCAGATCGGTGGGGTCCAGGAGGTATCGAAAGGTGGGCAGGAGAGCGATATGGGGGATTCTCACTGACGACGGATCAGGTCGGCGCAGGCAAGGAGTTGGCTTCCCGAGTCGGCATCGGACAGGACCTTGCCGGCATAGACCGGGACGTCCGCCACCCGGCGATTGAGGACCGTCTGCGCCTCCCCTGCCCCCAGCTCGTCCAACGTGAACTCCGGATAAAGAGCGGAAGTGCCAAGCAGGTTTCCGGCGGCGCCACAGGATCCTTGGCGAACCTCCCATGCCAACCGGGAATCGGCCTCCCCTCCCTGAACCCCCACGCCCATGAGGGTGGAGGACCGGTCGGCCAACATGGTCATATTGCCCAGAAGCGGAGCGGGAGCTCCCGGAATAGGCTCCAACGTACCCTCCCAGGTCATGATCTCCACCGGCTCCGTTTCCGTGAGGGCAAGACAACTGGCTGTGAAAGCTGCCAGTACCGATGCTCCGAACGCAGCGCTCTTGCGTCTACCTGCCATAATGCTCATACCCTATCAATGTTCCTCGAGAGTGGACGAAAGGCAAGGGGGGGGGCCGGACCGCGTCCGGACCCCCCTCCGGCCCTGCCAGAGGGACTATGGCAGCTGAACCGTGGTGCGGTGCGTCCCTCCCTTGTCGCTGGTGTACTCGATGGTGGCGGAGCCCGAGCCGCTGACGATCCACGTCACGGAGACCCCGGCGTGCCCCTGGACGCCACTGCTGATCACGATGTCTTCCGGGTTGTGTTCCACCATGCGGATCTCGTTCCTGAGTTCGCCGGAGGTAAGACCGCCGGCCTGCACCGTGACGTTGTTCCCCCGGATCCGGAAGCGGTCCGGATTCCCGACGTTGTTCAGCTCGGCGACCTCCAGTCGGCTGGGGATGGCTCGCTCGTTCCGGATCTCGGCGGTGATGCGGTAGGTGTTGCCGGCGATCCGATCCACCTTCGGCTCGTCGAAGCGAAGAAGCGGCATCTCGTCGGCGTGGAAGATGGCGAACATGGCGTTCCTGTGCAGGAGCTCCTGGAGCATGAAGGGGATGGTGGTCCGTCCCCACCACTTGCTCCAGCCGCCGATCTCGATCTTACCGAGCTCGGGATGGTCGAACTCCTCCCACTCGTGGAACCAGGCTCCCATGCCCAGGCGGTCGTTGAAGAAGAGTTGCCGCATCTCGTCGGGGACGGGTCCGTCCTCCTTCCAGAACCCCTGGTAGAGCTGGGCCTGGGACCAGAGCTCGTTGCAGAACGACATGATCCCCAGGGCGTCGTGGGCCCAGTCCAGGGTTCCCCCGTACACGGTGTACAGGTCCTTCCAGACCGTCATGTACCGATAGTAGGGAAGCATGAGCTCTCCCCGCTCGGCGATGTAATCGTAGGCCCGGATGTCCCGGTTCGTGTACTCCCCGGTTCCTCGGTAGTACTGGGATCCGGGGCCCCGCAGGATCATCCCTCCGGCGTTGTGCCAGGTCTGGAGGGCAGCCACGTTGGGCCGGGACTTGAGGAGGTCCCCGATGGCCCGGGTCTCGGGGTTGGAGAAGGGATACCAGTGAGACCCCCCCTGGATGTGCATGGGTTGCCAACCCACGGGGAAGTTGCGGTTCATGTCGTAGCCCCCCAGGGGGTCTTCGTTCCTTCGTCCGTCCCCGTCCAGGTCGGTTCCCTCGGAGCCCAGGAGGGTGTAATCGCCCTTGGTGCCCCTGGGTGCCACCACCATCAGGCGGGGGTCCACCGGGGAGATGATGTGGGTCCCCTCTCCGGGTGTGTACTTGCGCATCTGAAGGATCTCACGGTTTCCCGTCAGGTCCTGGGAGGGATCCTCGCTGGCCCGGCCGTCCCGATCCGAGTCGAAGGGACGGGTCCCGCTCCTCAGGGCGCTCGTGTCGAAGAAGTATTGCCGAGCGTCGGGGTTCATGTCGGGGACGAGGTAGAAGGCCCGGCTGTCCACCAGCTCCTTCACCTTCGGGAGGTAGTCATAGTTCTCCATGAGAAACCAGATCATGTAGACGGTGACCTCCGTGCCCTGGATCTCGTTCCCGTGGATGCCCGCGTCAGAGTAGAAGGCCGGCTTCTCGTGGTGAGGGCCCGTGTCGGGGTTGTTGATGGTGACGAGCCAGATGTCCCTTCCCTCCCAGGACTTCCCGATGCTTTCCAGGGTGAGGAATCTGGAATAGGCCCGCTGGAGGGCCCGGAGGACCTCCGTCGTCTGCTCGTAGTCGTAGTAGCGATCCCAACGGATGTTCACCCTCGGGTCCCGGTCGGGGACGGAGAAGGGTTGGGCCTCAAGGGACGGGGCCGCGACCAGGGCAAGGGCGCCCAGGACGGCTCCGAGCACTGTGCCCCGAAATGCGGTGCCGAACCTTCCGGATCGCCGGAGCTGATTGCTGGCGTGCGTCATGGTTCGTCCTCCTCAGCGCAGCGTCAGAGTTGTGGACTGGAGACCCCCCGCCCTCTCGGCGAAGACCTCCATGCGGATGTTCGTCCCCGGCCTGCCCGTCACGAGCCAGGTGAAGGAGGCCCTGGCCCCCATTCCCTCGAGCCGGGGGATCTGTTGCTGGGGGTCCCCGGTGATGATCGTCACGCCTTCCGTGGGCATGAGGCGCACCGTGAGCAGGGGAAGGGTCCGGACCCGGGTGCCCATCTGGAAGAGGGTGGGCAGGTAGCGCTCGTTGGCGATGGTGGCCGTGAGCAGGAAGACGTTGTCGCCCCGCCCTTCCACCTTCGTCTCCACGATCTCCACCCTGGGAAGCTGCTGGCCCAGCCAGACGGCGAAACGGGCGTGCCGCTCGGCCAGGTCGGCGATCTCGTCCGGGGGCGGGTTCACTCGGGCGTTGGGGCGGAACCCACCCACCTCCACCGTTCCCAGGGTTGGATGCTGGGCCTCGGTCCATTCCACGAAGCCGTCGATTCCGGCCTCATCGAAATAGCGGAGCCAGCGGTGTTCAGGGGTATCCCCCCTTCTGGCCCGGGCTGCCGGTGTGGGAGCGGCGCCGGCCCCACCCACCCGGTTGCCTGTGAAGGAAGCGCTTCCCATGGGGCCCAACCCCACAGAACCGCTCATGTCGTCTCCCGTCACCCTGCCAGTCACGGAGATAGAGCCTATCTGGGGGACCTGGCCGGAGGCCTGGAACTGGCCTGCCTGTCCGTGGCCCGTGAGCTCCACGGCGCCCCCGGGGGTGTTGAGGCTCACCTGGAGCTCTCCCCCCACCCGGGTGACGGAGAGGGAGCCGTCCATGGGCTGGCCCATCATCTCCATGAAGATGGTCCACTCTCCCTCGATGTCGCCTTCCACGGCTGCTGCCGGCCCCGGCTCCGTCCCATCCTGGGGAAGGGTCCAGACCGGAGTGGTGAAGGAGGGCAGGCCCACCTGGAAATAGGCGTACTGGGGGAAGGATCCCGCCTCGTCGGTTGCCCCGTCTCCCGTGAGCCCCGTGATCTCGTTGAAACGCTCAGAGATGTACTGGTAGAAGGGGCGGTCCTGGGGAAGGACGTTGGTGGGGACGGTGGGCGGCCCCGGCTCCGTCCCCGGAGGTGGGCTCCGCTGGGCCGGTGGGGGTGAGCGGAGGTTGTCATAGGGCGAAAAGGTGAGGATCGCCCCGATGTTCGTCCGAGTGAAGAGGAAGTCCGCCAGGGCCCGGGTCTCCACCTCGCTCACCTGGTGGGGTCCCACGTGGGGCTGGAAGAAGAGATACTCGTGGGGGAAGTTGCGATTAAGGTTCACCCCGTCCGAGCCGTATGGGACGTATGCGTCCACGTCTTCCACCTCGATCCCTTCCACGTAGACCTTGTACATCCCCCGCTCCGCCCGGGCCCGGTCGGCCCGGCGCATGAGGCGAGGCTCATCCGGATCCGGCATGAGCTCCCCCTCCGGGTCCCTTACCCGCATGAGGGTGATGAGGCCGTCGTCGTTCAGGTCCCGGCCGATTTCCCTGATGTTGAGACCTCCCTGGTCGGGGGCCGAAGGGTGGGGCTTGTATGGAATCTCGTACCCGGGCATGGACCAGTAGAGCTCGGCTCCGTCGGGGTTCATGCGGGGAAGGATATAGACGGTCTGCTCGTCCAGGAGCCGGGTCACCTGCTCGTCCTGACCGTAATGGGAGAGGAGGTGGTCGGCGGCGTAGAGGGCCGCACTGCTCCCGATGAGGTGGTTGGCCTCCAGGTTCGCCACCAGGAGGAGGGCGGGCCTCTGGTCCCGGGGGACTCCCGCCGGGTTGCCCAGGGTCAGGAGCCAGATCTCCCGTCCCCCGTCGGAGCGGGCAAGGGCTTCAAGGGACGCCATGGTGCGGTTCTGGTTCGCCAGACCCTGGAGGGCCCGGGTGAGCTCCTGGTGGTTCAGGTACCGGTCATAGGGACCGTCCTGGGCCAGGGCCGGCGCGGCGCCCATGAGGAGGAACACGGTGGCGAGGAACAGGGGGAGGATTCGTCTTGGTGGTCTCATCCCATTCTCCTTGGGGATGGTTGGGAACGATGCGGACCCATTGGGCCCCACGATCTTAACGGTTGGCGGGGAGGGTGGGGAATGGTGCTCTCTCCGGTCTCCCTCGGTCGCCGGACACTGGGGGGGGAAGACTGGGCCGGATGCCCTGGTTTCTGCAAGGGGAGGGGAGGAGGTGGGTCCTGGTCGCGAAAGACGTGGCCCGAAGAGAGGCGGCTCCCTTCGGGCCACGCACCGTCTCATGGGACGGCTAATAGGGGCGGTAGTGACCCGGGGCCCTGGCCAGGTACACCCGGTCGAAAACACCGTTGCCGCCGTAGTCGTAGAGCTCCGCCACCGGCGCGCCCCGCACCGTCACCTCCAGCAGGGCAGTGCGCCTGTCCACACGGAACCAGTGCCCCTGGATGGGCCCCCTGAGCCCCATGGCTCTCGCATGCCGCTCGAACATCCTCACCATGTCGTTGCCCAGGAGACGCCGGAGGTCATTCCTCCGAAGGGTCTCGGAGCCCCAGTAGGGCCGAGCCGCGCTCACCCACACCCGTGCCGGCCCCCGGTCCACCGCTACCCAGCCAACGGCTCTGGTCCGGGGGTGGACCACACGAGCCGGGAGGTTCCCGATGGCGACGGCCACACCGATCCGGCCGTCACGGTACTCCACCCGAGCCGCAGTCTGGCCGTTGACGGAATCAACGCCGGCCAGGAGGAGCACAAGCGCCGCGCCCACCGCGTATCTGTTCATCGTCCACTCCTTTCTGCTACCGGGTTGCTCCGCCGGTCCTGCCGGCGGCGGGGCCGACCCATTCTTCGTGCCGGTCCCGCTCCGTAAGAAAGCACCCGGCGTGCCAGGAGAAGGCGGTCCTGCTGTAAATAGCGGTAATGCATGCTGTTATGGATCCAGACAGAGCAGGATTCCTTCTTTCTGAGACGGCCGGAAACGTGGGAAGTGTCCTCTGGAGAGGACATGCTTGTGCTTTCGGAGATGTCCGGGAGAAGGAAAGGACGGGACCGGCATCTGCCGGTCCCGTCCGGAGGTCAATGGGAGGTTCGAGGGGGGTAGCCCGTGGCCCCTCCGGGGTGCGGAGGGTGGATATCCGGGCAGGGCGCCAGCTACCCTGGCGACGGCCCCTCCGTCTCCGTGAGCTTCAATTCCTCACGCTCCCGCCGCCGGGCCCCGTAGGCGAAGCGATCCACCTTGACGTAGATGGTGGGGATGAGGAAGAGGGTGAATAGGGCCGCCACCAGGACCCCTCCGATGGTGACGATGGCCATGGGTACCCGATAGAAGGAGCCCGGCCCAGTGCCCAGGGCCTGGGGCAGGAGGGCGAAGGCGATGGCCACGTTGGTCATGATGATGGGACGCAACCGCGCCGGGGCGGCCTCCATCAAGGCTTCCAGGATTTCCTTCCCCCGTGAGCGGAGGATCCGGGCGTAGTCCAGGATGAGGATTGCGTTGTTCACCACGATTCCCACCAGCATGATCAACGCCATCATGCTGAAGATGTTGAGGTTGCTGGCAGTGAGGAACAGGGCGAAAACGGCTCCCACGGCCCCCAGGGGGAGGGTGAGCATGATGGTGACGGGGTGTACGTAGGATTCCAGGATCATGGCCAGGACCACGTACGTGAGGATGATGGCCAGGAGCAAGGCCTTTCCCATCTCCACCAGGGACTCCTGGAAGATCTCGAACTGACCGGTGATCTCGTAGGAGTACCCCGGGGGAAACTCCACCGCGTCCAGAGCAGTCCGCATCTCCGCCGCAAGGGCCGTGAGGTTGCCTCTCCCGATCTCGGCCTCGATGGTCACCGTACGCTGTTTCTCGTCCCGCTGGATGGTGGTTTCTCCGCCCTCCAGGGACAGCTCCCCCAGGGCGCTCACGGGAATCATTCCGGCGAAGGTGCGGATCTGCAGGTCGCCCAGCTCCTCCACCCGGCTCCGGGAACCCTCCTCCAGCCTGACCCGGATGTCCCGCTCCTCACCCGCCTCCCGGTAGACACCGGGCGTGACCCCCTCGAGGGATGCCCGCAGAGCACCCCCAACCTGGGCCACGGTGAGGCCGTATTCTGTGAGGACCTCCCGGCGGGGCCGGAAGACCACCTCGGGCCTGGGGTCCTCGATGGTGTTTCGGACGTCCACCAGGCCCGGCACGGTAGCCACGGCCTCCGTGGCCCGCCGGGCCACCTCGTGGAGCCTGTCCTGCTCGGGCCCCTTCACCAGGACCTGAAGGGCAGCCATTCCTCCGGGGCCCATGGTCTCTCCCAGGGTGACGGTGACGTCGGCGTCCGGCAGGACGGCCAGGAGCTCCCGGAAGCGAGGTAGGAACGTCTCGGTGTGCAGGTCCGACTCCACCGTAGCCTGGATGGAAGCCTGGCTCACGTCTCCCTGGAGGGTGAACATCCCCCCCCCGCCTCCACCCACATTGGTCAGAAGGTCCGTAACCTCCGGGATCTCCCGGATAAGGGCCTCGGCTCGGCGGGCAATCTCTGCGGTGCGCTCCACGGGCGTCCCCGGGGGAAGCTCCAGGGCAACGTCCACCACCCCCTCGTCCTGAGCGGGCATGAACTCCCCTCCCACGAACCGGAGCTGGAGGAATGCGGCCAAGGCCACCAGGAGGGCTGTGCCCCCGATGACGGCCCAACCGTTCCGGGGACGGGCCAGGACCCACCCCAGGGCCCGGCGGTACTCCTCCTCCACCGCCTGGTACCCCGCGTCGAATCGCTTCCAGAGGAACCCCAGCCACCCCTCCTTCTCGAGCCTGGTCTCGTTGACCCGAAGGAGGCGGGCCGCCAGCATGGGGGCGAGGGTGAAGGAGATGAGGACGGAGGTGAGTGTGGCGAACACCACCGTGAGGCCGAAGGCGAAGAAGAACTGTCCGATGATCCCTTCCATGAAGGCGATGGGTGTGAAGACCACCACGTTTGTGAGGGCGGCGGCCGCCACGGCCACTGCCACCTCCGTGGTGCCTTCCTCCGCTGCCGTTCGGGGGTGTTCTCCCCGGTCCAGGTGGCGATAGATGCTCTCCAGGACCACGATGGTATTGGTCACCAGGATCCCCACCGTGATGCCCAGGGCCATGAGCGTCATGACGTTGATGGTGAAGCCCAGCTGGTCCAGGAAGAGGAAGGTGGCCACGATGGTGGCGGGCATGGCCGCCGCGGCGATGATGGTGCCTCTCCAAGAGTGGAGGAAGAGGAAGAGGACGGCCGTGGTGAGGAGGATGCCCAGGAGGATGTTCCTGAAGATGTCCTGGATGGCATCCCGAATAAAGGCGCTGAAGTCCCTGGCCACCCGTAGCTCCGCTCCGGGTGGGAGTTGGGCCCTCAGCTCCTCCACGGCGTCGAACACCCCCTCGGCAGTGGCCACGGTGTTGGCGTCCGCCCGCTTCTGGATGGAGATGCTCACCGTGGGCTGGCCGTTGAACCGGGCCAACTGTCGCAGGTCGGCCAGCCCCGGCATGACGGTGGCCACGTCCCCCAGACGGATGCGCCCCCCCCCCGGGAGGGGGATGGGCAGGTCCTCGATCTCCTGGACGGAGGTGTACTCCCCCACCACCCGGACAGCGAACTCCCCACCGGTCTCGGTGACCCGTCCGGCGGGGATGGTGACGCTCCCGGCTCCCACCAGCCCCGCCAAGTCGGTGAGGGCCAGGTCATAGGCCCGAAGCCGGTCCGGGTGGACCCGAACCTGGACCTCCTGCTCCCGGCCCCCACTGATGGCGACGGTGGCCACCCCGTCCACCCGGGCCAGGCGGTCCCGGAGGACCTGGTCGGCGAAGTCGTTGAGAGCCGTGAGGGACTGTGGACCCGAGAGGGCCAGGGCCATGATGGGCATGGCGCCGATGTCCAGCTTCTGGATGGTGGGGGGCTCCACGTCCGCCGGGAGCCTGGCCCGGATGGCGTCCACCTTGTCCTTCACCTCGATGGCCGCCAGGTCCGCGTCCACGCCGTAGCCGAACTCCACGATGACGATGGAGACGTTCTCACGGGAGTAGGAGGTGAGGCTCTCCAGGTTCGGGACCGTGGAGACGGCGTCCTCGATGGGCTCCGTCACCTGAGCCTCCACCTCTTCCGGTCCGGCCCCCGGGTAGACGGCGCTCACCGTCACCACGGGGAAGTCGATCCCGGGCAGGAGGTCCACCCCCAGGCGGAGATAGGAAAAGCTCCCCAGGATGACCAGGACGATCACGAGCATGCTGGTGAGGACCGGGCGTTGTACCGCCAGCCTGGCGAAGAATCGGAACATGGCTCAGCCTCCCACCACTCGGGTGCGTATCCCGTCCGAGAGGAGGGAGGCCCCCGCCGACACCACCCGTTCTCCCGCCTGGAGTCCCTCGAGGATCTCGGCCTGCTCCCGCCCCAGGAGGCCCACCTCCACCGGGCGGTGGTGAGCAACCCCCTCATCGTCTATCACCCACACGGCTCCGTTGTGGAGGGCGACCCGGGGCACGGCCAGGGCCGACTCCCTCCGCCCCACCACCACCTCCGCCTGCACCAGCGTTCCGGGCAGGATGGATCCCGTGGCTGCCCCGGGGAAGGTCAGCTCCACCTCCACCAGGCGGCTCACGGCATCAGCCTGGAGGGCTATGCGGGTAACCTCGCCCCGGAGCCCCTGGGACGGGAGGTAGGCTTCCTGGCCTCTGGCCAACTCTCGGGCCTGCTCCTGGCTCACCTGTAGGAGAACCTGTACCCGGGAGAGATCCGATACCTGGACCAGGGGGTCCCCGAGGCCGGGGAAGCTCCCGGGTGTGGCCGGGATGTCGGTGACGATGCCGGAGATGGGGGAGGTGAGAACCACGGCCCTCCGGGCCGCTTCCACGTTTGCCTCCGCCACCTGGAGGGCTGTGAGGGCCCCGTCCCAATCCTGCTCGCTGATGGCCCCCCGCTCCCTCAGAGGTCTCAGGCGCTCCACGGTCCGATGGGCCTGTTCGTAGGCGGCCTCGGCTTGCCGCACCGATGCCTGGGAGGTCTGGGCGGACTGGCGGACCAGCACGTCCCCCTCACGGACCCGCTGGCCCACCTGGACGGGGATCTCCAGGATCTCGTCGGCGGTCCGGGCTCGGATGGAAGCGCTCCGAATGCCCCGGACGTTCCCCGTGAAGGTGCGCCGCACCTCGAACGACGCCTCCACCACCACCGTCACCTCCACCGGCACCCCCGTCTGCCGGCGGATCTCGTCCACGTCGAGGGTGGGCTCCACCTCGGCGGAGGCCTGGATGATCCGCAACACCCCCAGAGCCGCCAGGGCCACTATGCCCACGCCGATGGTGATGCCCTTCTTCGAGAAGATGCCCTTCATGGTGTGCCTCGATCTGTTCTTTCGAATCCGTTCATGGCCCCTTCGCCTCTTCCCCGCCCCACCAACTCCATTCTTCCACCACTCAACCGCTCCAACTGAGCCAGGGCCTGCACATAGTCATAGAGGGCCTGGACCTCGTTCACCCTGGCCTGGTCCAGGAGCAGGGCGGCATCGCTGACTTCCAGCTGTGTGGAGAGTCCATTGCCGAAACGGGCCTCGGCCAGTTCCAGGGCCCGTTCCGCCAGGGTCACGGTTTGCCGACGAGCCTCGATCTGGGCCTGGGCCGTCCGGTACTCCGCCAGGGCCGCTTGCACCTGGAGATCCAGGGCCTCCCTGAGCTGGGCTTCTTCCACCTGGGCCAGCCTCAGGTCGGCCCGGGCCTGGTCAATCCGCCCCCGGGTGCGGAACCCATCGAAGATGGGAACCGAGAGGGCCAAAGCGATGCTCCAGTCCTTGCGCCACTGGTCGAAGCCCGGCGGCATGGGACTGTCGGGGAAGCCCTGAAAGCCCATGGTCCCCTGGAGCACGACATTGGGCAGGCGGTCGGCCTGGGCGATCTTCACGGCCTCCTGGCGCATGGCGATGGCCTCCTGGGCGGCATTCAGCACCGGGCGTGCCCTTACCAGCCTGGCCAGCTCATCCTCGTCCACGTCCACGAACGCCGGGTCAAGGGTCGTCACCAGCCGCACCGGCTGGGCGGCCGGGAGGTTCACCAGGCGTTTCAGATTCAGTAGGGCCAATTTTGCGCCGTTCTCCGCCTGGATGACCACCGGGTCCCGGTTCTCCAGGTCCACCCGAGCCCGGAGAAGATCGAACTCGGAAGCCGTGCCGGCCTCGTAAAAGGACTCCACCTGGCGAAAATGCTCCCCCGCCACCCTCCGGCTTTCAAGAGCAATGTGGTGCAGGCGCTGGGCCAGGGACGCCGTCAGGTAGGCGCCCCGGACCTGGAGTACGATCTCCGCTTCCGATTCCCGGAGCTGATCCCGGGCGGCGGTCTCGAAGTGACGGGCCACCCTCAGGGCCGACCCCACCTTCCCGCCCACGTAAAGGGGTTGGGTCAGGGAGAAGGTGGCCATGTAGGTGTTTTCCCGGCCAAAGGGGAGCCCCTGGAAGAGGGCGCCGATGAAGTTCTGGGTCAGGAGGCGGCTCAGGAGCTCGAAACGGTCCTCGGGGGGCTTGTCCGGGTCGAAGGCCGGGGGGATGAGGGTGTCGGAGACGGGAGGTGGGGCGGCGGCCTCATCGAAGATGGTCCGTATGGCCCGGTTGTAGACCACGTTGGACGAAATCTGGGGAAGGGCCCCGGCGACGGCCTGGGTTATCTGGGCATCCGCCTGGGCAAGGGTGGCCCGGGCGGCGGCTATTTCGTGGGACTCCCTGAGGGCCCGCTGGACGGCACCGTCCAGTGTCAACGGGAGGGTATCGGGGACCCTATCCTCGTGAGCCGATAACGGAGCCCCCTCTTTCAGTGCCGGAAACGAAGGTGTCTCCTCCAGGGTCGGGACAGGGGTCCTCCCCGCCAGGGCCGGCGGCACAACCGACCGGTCCTGTGCCGGTGCCGGCGCGGTCACGGCCAGCGTCCCCAAGGTTGCCAACGCAAGTAGCAGGAAACCCCTGCTGCCCATATTTCCTCCTAAGCCCTCGAGGCAAGCCCCGAGAAAACGATGTCCAATTTCGCGGCCAGGATAGCCCGCAGCTGCCCTGCCGACCCTCCCAGCACCAGTGAGCAGACCAGGGTGTGGAAGACCATCCCTGTGAGGAGGATGGCCGCAAGCTCTTCGTCCACCTCGCCGCGAATCTCGCCGTCCCTCTTCCCCTGGTGGATGATCTCACGGGCCAGGCCTTCCATGAGCCTCAGCCCCTCCCGGCCGGGGTTCTCCGCGCACCCGCCGGGGGCGTCGGCGTCCGGGCGGTCCAGGAGTCTGCGGGCCTCCCGCATGTTCTCGAAGATGATGAGGCGGGAGAGGTCCCGGTGCTCGAGGCTCTGTTGGGCCATGTGGTCGAAGACCCTCTGGAAACGAGCCCTGGCCCCCCCAAGCCAGGAATCCACCGGTCCCATCTCCTCCAGCATCTGGGTGAACCAGATCTCATAAGAGGTGTGGAGAAAAGACTTCTTGTGGGGGAAGTAGTTGAAGACGGTGCCCTTGGCCACGTCCGCCCGCTTTGCGATCTCCTCCACTGTGGTGTCGTCGAAGCCCTTCTCCACGAAGAGAGCCATGGCCGCCTGGTAGATCCTGCGGCGGGTCTCCAGCTTCTTTCGTTCCCTTCGCCCTTGGGGCTTTGCCCCGGAACGAGGGGCAACCACTGGTGCTTCCTGCATGGCCTCACCTCCGAAGAATGACCGTGGTCAAAGATGACCGCAGTCCAGGTATGGGTCAACGGGGGGGGTGAGATCCAGAGGGCCGTTCACATGAGAGGCCAGGATACCCCTGGTGGTTAGATGGTAGGAGGAGGCGGTGCGCTTGCCCCCGGGAGCCGCTTCCGACAAACTTGAGGAAGAGATTGAGACACCGATTCCTCATCCCGGGGGTTCCCATGCCGGAGAACGGATCGGCCCGTTTCCTCAAGGAGGGGAGGCTCCTGCCCTGGGTCCTGGGCCTGCTCATTCTGGCCGGCGCGGTGGGGGTAGGCCTCATCATGGTCCGCACGAGCGGCGAGGTGACCCTCCCAGCTGGGTTCACCGTCATCAGTGGTGAGGATGCGGGCGTCACGGGCGCCAGGAAGCTCGAGTGGGAGGAGGTTTCCCTCGGAGAGCTGATTGCGGCGACGGTGGGGCCGGAGGGGGACTTCCAGGCCTCCATCGCCATCCTTCCTCTGGAGAACCGAACGGAAGACGCCCTCTTCGATACCCTGGGGAGCGGCATGGTGGATGAGCTCATCGCACGCCTTTCCCGGGTCAGGGGGCTCAAGGTCATCTCCCGCCAATCCGTGGAGGAGTTGGATGGATTGAACCTGACCCTGGCCCAGGTTGCGGACACCCTGGACGTGGACCACATCCTGGTGGGGACGGCCGTGCCCTATCGACAGGGGGCGGCCAGGCTCCAGGTCCGGCTCCTACAGGTTGAGGGTGAACTGGAGCTCTGGAGGAACGACTACAGCGTGGACCGGAGGAACCGGATGCGGGCCGTGGAGGAGGTTTTCGAGGAGGTGGGAGCTACCCTCCTGGAGGAGTTCCCGGCCTTGTCCCTCCGCAGTCCCGTCCGCATCACCGACAGCCCCGGTTACGTCTCCTATGCAGCTGGGAATCGCCTCCTGAACACCCGGACCCGGGAGGGTCTCATCCGGTCCCTGGACGCCTTCCGGAGCGCCATCAGCGTCGACGTTGCCTTCGCTCCCGCCTACGCCGGGCTCTCCTCTGCCTACGCCCTTGCCATCACCTACCGCTACGACCTGGGGATGGACGCCTACTCTGCCGCCGGGCTGGCCCTGAGGGCTGCCGGGGAGGCGATCCGCCTGGACCCCAACCTGGCAGAGGGCTATGCCGCCAGGGGCTACATCTCCAGCCTGGGTCTGGCCCCCGCCCACCTCGCTCACGCGGACTTCGCCAGGGCTCTGGAGCTCCAGCCCAACGCTCCCAATGTGGCGGCCTGGTATGCCAACCTGCTGATTCGTGAGGGTTTCTACGATCAGGCACTGGCGGAGGCCCAGCGGGCGGTGGACCTGGATCCTCTCTCCCCTGCTCGCCGCACCGGATTGGCCTTCGAAGCGCTACGAGCCCGGGATTACCGGCTCGCAGTCGACCAGGCCCGGGCAGCGTCGAGCCTGGAGGCCGAGGTGGCCCTTCCCCGGTCCATACAAGCCCTGGCGCTCCTCCTCAGTGGGCGCACCGAGGAGTGTCTGGACATGGACGTGGGCCCTCACATCGGGATCCGGGCCATGTGCCTGCACGCTCTGGGTCGGGTGGAGCAGGCAACGGCCATTGCGGACTCCCTCCGGGCTGCCCTTCTTTCGGGCAGGATGGTCTCACCCGGCTACTCCAACGTGGTGGCGGCGGGAGACCTGGCGGCCTACCTGGCCTGGACGGGCTCTCCGGAGCGTGCCATGCCCTGGATCCACCGGGCCTACGCCCTTTCTCCCAGTGGGATCGATCCCCGGGCCCTGGAGTCGGGGGTCTTCGACAACCTGCTGACCAACAGCGATATGCGCAGGGAGGTTGCGGGCATCCGGGACCGGGTCTGGCCCCGAGTCCAGCGGGAGCTGGCGGAGGCGGACATCGTGGCCTCTTTCGCCCATTGAGGCCCCAACGGGGTGCGGGGGGCGTGGGCCGAATTCCGCAAGCGTCCTCGGCGCCGAGCCAACATGGGGTATTGGGGTGCGCCGGGAAGCTCAATTGCCGCAGGGTAGGCTGCGCGATTTCCGTCCAGATACCCACCTTTCATGGAAGCGGCGCACCTCCGCTTAGCGGTGGACCTGCCATCCACCCTCCCCGAACCGCACCCTCCTGCTCTCGGAGCCCATGAAGAAGAGGGGGTAAGCCCAAATAACCCACGGGAGCCCTTGACGAATGGGCGCTTCCCGGGCGAGATTGTTCCGCTGTTACGGTATTCGGGACGGAGGGATCAACGGAACGACAAGTAGCAAGCCCTGGCGGACGTCTTCCCCGAAGACTCCGTCTTTTCTTTACACGCGGTCGGGTGGCCGCGATCCCCGGCGCGGGGGAGAGTCCGCGCGAGCGAGTGTCGGAAGGTGCGGATCATCCGGACTCCGACCAGCACAACACCAAGGGAGCAGGTTGATGCGTACCAAGGGAACCGTGAAGTGGTTCAACGATCAGAAGGGTTTTGGCTTCATCACCCCTGAGGGTGGGCAAAGGGACTGCTTTGTCCATCACTCGGCCATCCAGGCCGACGGCTTTCGCACTCTGAATGAGGGCGAGCAAGTGGAGTTCGACATTGTGGATGGGCCCAAGGGCCCGGCGGCTGAGAACGTCAGCCGGGTTTCCTGAACCGAAGCGGGCTCCAGCCTGCGAAGCGTGAGCGGCCGCTCCGGTGTTCCGGGGCGGCCGCTCACCATATGGGTGTAAGGGAGGGGTGTATGAGTCCCCCTCCCGATTCAAGAGTTCTGCGGGAATCCTTCGATTGCCCACTCGGTGAGCCATGCCTCCACGGCCCGCTGGATGTAGGCAGGGTTGAAGAGAGTCCATTCACCCAGGCTCTCGGGAATCTGATGCCATTCGGCGGCTTCCTGTGCCGTCCATCCGGCTCTGCGTGCCTGCCTGGCGGTTTCTTCCACGCCATGGAGCACGGCCACGTATCGGTCCAGGTCGTCACGGTCGGCAAGGGGGCCGTGGCCGGGGACCAGGGTCTTCCAGGAACCGGCTTGGATAACCCCCACGGCCTTTGAGAGGCGGCTGGGAGCGGCATCCAAATAGTTGGGGAACATACCGTTCCAGACCAGATCGCCGCACCAGATCACCTCCTCGTGGGGAAGCGCCACCGTGACGTCGCAGGGCGTGTGTCCTCGCCCAGGGGTGACGGTGACAATCCGCTCCCCAAGGTCGATGGTGGAGGGCCCATCTTCAGGAAGGAGCACCACGTCGGCCCAACGATACCGGTCGCCCGCCGGGGTGTCGGAAGGCAAGCTGCGCAACACGAGGGTGCGGGTCGTCTCGGTGACGTGGATGGAGGGTCCGTTGCCACGTGGGTCGGTGGAGAACACCTCCAAATCTTCTCCCTCATCTTCTCCCTCCGCCGTTGTTCCCGCTCCTCCCTGGAGGGAATACCCCCCCACGCCCCGGGAATGGTCGCTATGGTAATGGGTGACCAGGACGTGGGTGGGCCAGCGGCCTGTGAGCTCTCTGGCCCGCTCCGCCATCCAGCGGGCGCCCTGGGGCGTCTGGAAGGCTTCCACCGCAAGAACACCGCTCTGCCCTGCCAGGATTCCTCCGTTTGCCACGGTGGTGTAGTCCCCACCAAGGGGAGTGGAGATGAGGGCCCAGAGCCCGTCACCCATCTCCTCCAGCCGGCCAAAGGGCTCCCGGGCCACCACCCGGCCTCGAGCCTGGCGGCTCCACAGCTCCCGGGCAACCAGAGGGAAGGGTGTGGCCATGAGAGCCAGATGGGCTGCACAGGCCGATCCGATCTTCAGAAAGTGGCGGCGTGTGGGATGGGCTTGTGGCTTCATGACGACGAGTCTCTTGCTGCTGCCCGGGCCCGGGTCGGGCCTGGAAAGGTGAACGGCGCTCCAGAAGCCTGCCGGGCTCAGTGGACCCGGGGCACCAGACTGAGCCCCGGCTCGAGACGGATGGTGAGGTCCACGCTCAGGATCCTGGCCATTCAGGCAACGATGATCCCGCCCGATTTCGAAGGTATGGAGGCCGGGGGAGGTGTTGGCAAGGCCGTTGCCCTCCCGTTTCTTGCCACGGATCTTTCCGAGATCGGGGTGGATGGATGCCGGTACTGCGGCGGCATCCTTGACCGTCGTCACAGTCCTTTTGGACCGGAGGAGCTGAACAGATGACTGTTTCCATTTCCACAGGCCCGGAGGCTGGCGGTGTCCGTGGGCCCAGGGTGAGGGGTTGGTTGCCAAGGCTCCTGACCCTGCTCTTCCTGTCGATCTTCCTGGGTAAGGTCCCGGAAGCCCGAGCCCAGGCGCCGACCCCGGGCCCCGGGTCGACGGAAGCCGAGCTCATCCGGATGGCGGAAGAGTTCATGCGGGCCCTCTCCGCCAAAGACACGGCGGCCCTGTCGGGCCTGATGGTGGAAGACGCCACGTTGCACAGCGTCCGGGAGGGAGCCGAGGGACCTGAAATCCGGCTGTCCACCCGGGCGGACTTCCTGAACAGCCTCGGGGGCGATGAGAGGGAGCTCCTGGAGCGGATCTGGGATCCCACCGTACTGGTGAGCGGTTCGGTTGCGGTGGTCCTGGCCCCCTACGACTTCTATGTGGAGGGGCAGTTCAGCCACTGCGGTACCGACGTCTTCACCTTCCTGAAAGGGGCAAGGGGGTGGAGGGTCACTGGAGTGACCTACGATGTGATCCGGGAGGGGTGTCCCCCGAGTCCTCTGGGACCGCCGGGACCGGCGGTGGGGTGACGTCGGGGTTCGGCCACCGTCGGATTCCTGCGGGGGCCTTCCGGGCCCCCCGCCTGCCTGGCAGGCTCGCCAGGCATCAGGCGGCTATGGTATGTTCCCCCTCGCCTTGAGGGGAGAACGTTCCCCCATGATTCCAAGTGCTTTGGAGGGATCCACCGGCATGTTCCGTCATTCCTTGTTTCGTCGCGAGTGTCCTTGCTGTCATCCTCTCCCCTCCCCTCCGGGCGTTCTGCCCCTCATGGCGCTGGTCCTTGGCCTCGCGCTGACGGCCTGCGAGGCTCGGGCTCCGGCGGGGGTGGGGCCCCGTGTCGCCTTCCCCGAGGATTGGCCCTTCCCGGCCGCAGAGGCGCCGGTCCTTGGGAGCTCCGGGATGGTTGCCAGCACCGATGAGTATGCCTCGGAGGTGGGCGTCCGAATCATGCAGGAGGGGGGGAACGCGGTGGACGCCGCCGTCGCCGTGGCCTTGGCCCTGGCGGTGGTGAACCCCGAGGCCGGCAACATCGGAGGAGGGGGATTCATGGTGGTCCGCATGGCCGACGGCACCACCGGGGCCCTGGACTTCCGGGAGAAGGCTCCCCTGGCCGCCAGGGCAGACATGTTCCTGGACGCCGCCGGGGAGCTGACAGACCTCTCCACCAGGGGTCACCTGGCTTCAGGCGTGCCCGGGTCGGTGGCGGGCCTCTGGGAGGCCCATCGACGGTTCGGGAGCATGCAGTGGGCCGAGTTGGTAGCGCCGGCCATGGCGCTGGCGGAGGGTTTCCAGGTCCGTGAGAGACAGGCCCACCAGTTCCAGGTGGCGGAACGGCGCCTGCGGACCTACCCGGTGACGGAGGCCACCTTCCTGCCCGGGGGCCAGGTCCCGGCGGTGGGAAGCTGGTTTCGCCAGCCCGAGCTGGCGGCCACCCTGGCCCGGATCGCATCCCGGGGTCCTGCAGGGTTCTATGCGGGCAGGACGGCGGACCTTCTGGTGGAGGAGATGCGCCGGGGTGGGGGGATCATCACCCACCAGGACCTGGAGGCCTACGAGGCGGTCTGGCGGGAACCCATCGAAGTCATGTACAGAGGACACACCGTCATTTCCATGCCTCCCCCGTCCAGCGGTGGCGTCGTCCTGGCAGCGGCCGCCAGGATTCTGGAGGAGTTCGAGCTTGGTGAGCTGGAATACCTCTCCCCGGAGCACGTCCACCTTCTTGTAGAGACGTGGAGGCGGGTCTACGCCGACAGGAACACCTATCTGGCGGATCCCGACTTCGTGGAGATGCCCCTGGATCGCCTGATCTCCGAGGAGTACGCTGCCGAGCGGCGGGCCACCATCGACCTGGACCGGGCCACGCCCTCGGAGGAGGTGGAGCCCGGCCTGGGACCCTTCGGCGGTCCCGGGGCCACCACCCACTTCTCGGTGGTGGATCCCATGGGGAACGCCGTGGCCGTCACCACCACCATCAACTCCTTCTTCGGAAGCCTGGTGACGGTGGAAGGGGCCGGTTTCCTCCTGAACAACGAGATGGACGACTTCTCGGCGCTCCCCGGCTCCCCGAACATCTACGGACTGGTCCAGTGGGAGGCCAACGCAATCGAGCCCGGCAAGCGGATGCTTTCGGCCATGAGCCCCACCATCGTGCTTGACCCGGACGGAGGCCTTCTGCTGGTGGTGGGATCCATGGGTGGGCCCACGATCATCACCCAGGTCTTTCAACAGATATCCAACGTGGTGGACTTCGGTATGGGGGTGGGCCAGGCCATGAACGCACCCCGAATCCACCACCAACACCTGCCGGACAGGATCCAGTACGAGCCCGGGGCCCTCCGGCAGGAGGTGGTGGCCTCTTTGGAGGCCATGGGCCACAGGCTGCAGGAGCGCGGTCGTGATTCGTTCATAGGGGACGTCCACGCGGTTCTTCGCCTGGAGAACGGGATGCTTGCCGGTGCGTCGGACCCCCGCAGGGGTGGGGTCGCCGCAGGATTCTGAGTCAGGAGGTGGTCATGATACGCAGTGGCACGAGTCGACGGGAATTCCTGCGGGTCTCCGCCCTGGCCGGAGGGGCTCTCAGCCTGGGGGCGATCCCGGGGGAGCCGGCCCCGGCCGAAACCCCCCGGCACCTTCCCCACCCGAGGCCTTCCGGGTCAGGGTTGCGGATCTTGATCCTGGGGGGAACCGGCTTCATCGGTCCGCCCCAGGTCCGATACGCTCTGGACCGGGGACACGAGGTCACCCTCTTCAATCGGGGACGAACGAACCCGCACCTCTTTCCCCAGGTGGAGCAACTGAGGGGGGACAGGAACGGTGACCTGGAGTCTCTCAGAGGCCGGAGCTGGGACGTCTGCATCGACAACTCCGCTTCCACGCCGGAATGGGTGACCCTTTCGGCAGAGGCTCTCCGGGATGCCGTGGACCTCTACGTCTACGTGTCCTCCCGGTCTGCCTATGCGAGCTTCGCAAAGGTACCCATGACCGCAGCGGAGCCCACCTACACCTGGGAGACCGCCGGTGTGGAGCCCGGGACCCCCAACCTCCCCTTCGGGCTGAGGAAGGCTCTCTGTGAGCGGGAGGTCCAGCGGGTCTTTCCTCGAAGCCATCTCATCTTTCGGCCGGCCCTCATCGTCGGTCCCGGGGACCTGACGGACCGGTTCACCTATTGGCCCGTGAGGATCCATGGGGGTGGCGAGGTGTTGGCGCCCGGGGACCCGTCCGATCCCTGCCAGATCATCGATGCCCGGGACCTCTCGGAGTGGATGATCCGCATGTGCGAAGATCGAGGCACCGGGGTGTACAACGCTCTGGGTCCGGCGACCCCCCGGCCCATGGCGGAGCTGCTATACGGGATCCGGGCCGTCACCACGGCAGAGGCGGTCTTCACTTGGGTGGCGGCTGACTTCCTCTCGGCCCATAACGTGCGTCCGTATTCGGACATGCCGGTCTGGCAGTCCCCGGGACCAGGGCGGGAGGGGTTCGCCCGCTTCGACATCACGTCCGAGGTGCAAAGGGGGCTGACGTTCCGGCCCCTGGCCGTCACGGCCCTGGACACGCTGGAGTATTACCTCTCCCGGCCCCAAGGGGAGCAGGAGAGCCTCAGGGCGGGGCTTTCTCCGGAGAGGGAGGCCGAAGTCCTGGCGGCCTGGCACAGTGCCGGCACCTGACCAGGGGAAGGGGTGCCGGGTGGAGGCAGGACCCGTGGTCGGAGCATGGCAGGAGGTTGGGGGTACGATATAGGGAAAGGTGAGAGGACCGGAAGGAGGGCGGGGGTGTCCGGTGCCTGTCCACTTTTGTGGACGTGCTTGTCCCGTGAGAGGAAGGGAGATGCCCCCTGAGGGAGTAAAGAAGGCCCTGGTTGCAGGGATTCTTCCCGGTTTCGGAAGTGGCATACCTCTTGCGCTTTCCATGACCGGCACGTAGGGGGACCCGGGCACTTGCGGACGGGTACCTCCCTGCTGAAGAAGACGAGGAGAACGGCCATGAGACATCCCTTGAAACCGGCATGGGGCGCGGTGGCCCTGACTCTAGGGGTCGTGGCCCTTCTGTTCCCGGATGGGCTGGCGGCCCAGGGGCAGGGGCCGAGCGTGTTCGAGCGGGATTTCCTGTTCGGCAAACCCCGGGCTACCCTCTCCTTCAACCTGGGGTACGGGATGGCCCGGGCCGGGAGCGACATATTCCTGGAGCTGGACACCCTTTTGACCCTGGACAGAAGGGACTTCGACTCCCCGGTGATGAGTGGGGGCCTGTCCTTCTACCTCCATGACCGAGTGGATCTCTCCTTCCAGGTAGGGTTCGCCCGATCGGAGACCTGGTCCGAGTACCGGGATTGGGTTGAGGACCTGGGGGATGGAAGGGAAGCCCCCATCGAGCAGAAGACCCGCTTGACCCGGGTGCCCATGACGGCCAGCGTGGTGTACTTCCCCGTGGACAGGGGCCGCCGGATCAGCCGGTTCGCCTGGGTACCCACCAGGTGGTCTCCTTATGTTGGCTTGGGTGGCGGAAAGGTCTACTACTCGTTCCAGCAGAGGGGTGATTTTCTGGACTTCATGGACGACACCATCTTTACGGGGCACTTCGGGTCCAAGGGATATGCATGGACCGGTCATGCCATGGCGGGTGCCCAATTCGCCCTCTCCGCCCAGGTTCTCCTGTCGGCTGAGGGGCGGTACTCGTGGGCAGACGCCGATTTGGACCGAGCCAGCTTCGTCGGCTACGAGCCCATCGACCTGTCAGGGTTCCAGCTGACGGCAGGCATCGGAATTCGGTTTTGAGCCGAGTGAGAGAGAGTGAGAAAGGATGACGATCATGAACACTCGTAAGACCCTTCGGCCCTTGATGGCCGGTGTGTTGATGGCCGGGGGGCTGCTCCTGGCAGGGGCTCTTCAGGCACCGGCCTCGGCCCAGGACGTGGATTCCCGGTGGCTGCCCTGGCTGGGTTGCTGGGAGACAGCGGAAGGGGGCGCGGAAGCTCCTCTACTGTGCGTGCGGCCCTTGCCCGACGGCCAGGGCGTGGAGATGACCACCTGGTCCGAGGGTGAGCTGGTTTCCTCCGAGGTTATGATTGCCGACGGGGTGCCCCGGGAAGTGGACCGGGAGGGTTGCCGCGGTATGGAGCAGGCCTGGTTCTCCGGGGACGGACGCCGTGTCTACATGGACTCGGAATATGTCTGTGAGGGCGAGTCCCCCTGGGCCGCCAAGGGCGTCCTGGCCATGGTGAACCCCATGGAGTGGGTGGACGTGAAGGTGGTGGAGGTGTCCGGACAGCGGATGCCCTGGACACTCCGGTACCGGATGGCCAGAGCCTCCAGGGCGGCGGAGGTGGGGATGGAGGACGTGGTGGCTGCCCGAGCCATGGCCGTGCGGGGAGCACGGATGGAAGCGTCGGCTCCCCTGATGGAGGATCACCTGGTGGAGGTGGTGGGGGAGGTGGGACCTGAGGCGCTGCAGGCTCTCCTCGTCGAGCGTGGCGACCGCTTCGGCGTGGATGCCGGGATGCTGGTCCGGCTCGCCGATGCCGGGGTGCCGGGAGCGGTCATCGACGTGCTGGTGGCCCTCTCCTATCCGGATCGCTTCGTGGTGGATGCGGGGGACGTGGAGGAGTTGGAGCGGGCGCGGACCTACGCGGGGTATCCCATGCCCTATGCAGGGCCCTATCGCCGGCCTTTCTGGAGCCCCTTCTTCTACGACCCGTTCTACTACGGGTACGGTGGGTACGGCATGTACGGGTTCGGAGGCCATTGGGGTTACTACCGTCCCACCACCATCATCGTCCAGCCCAGGCGGCCCGAAACCGGACCCGTTAACCAGATGATCAGGGGGAGCGGGTACACCAGAGGCGGATCCCGCCAGCCGGCACCGTCTTCGGGGGCTGACCGGTCTTCGGTTGGAACCGTCTCTTCAGGAGGGAGCGGCGCAGCCTCATCCACCAGGGGCAGCGGATCCTCCGGTTCCACCACCCGGAGGGCTATTCCCAGAGGAGGTGGGAGTAGCGGAGGAGGTAGCTAACGCGGACGAAGGGGAAGCCAGGCCATGCCGGGCCTGATCTCCTGAGAAAGGGGACCGCCGGGAAGCTCTGAGCTACCCGGCGGTCCCCGTTTTTGCCCTGGTGCTTCGCTGCGCCCGCCCCTGGCCCTGTCTCGACTACCCCACCCAGTAGGTGGCCTTAACCATGAAGACGTTCTGGGCCCGGCCCCGGAACATGGCGTCGGCGTCCCTGCGGAAGTCGAAGTTTCCGTCGTAGTGGCGATCGGACCGGCTCTGCTGCCACACCAGATAGAGCTGGGAGCCGGGGCGCCACTCCCAGCGCATGACTGCGGTGCCCCGCAAGGACACCCGGTTGAAGTCCCGGTTGTAGATGGTGAAGGGCGGAGCGGGCCCGTCGCCGTCCGGGTCCACCAGGGCGTTCCCGTCATCGTCCACCTGCACCGTTCCGGCATCAATCCCATAGCGGGTGAAGTCGAAGGTCCGCGGCACCGCGAGCTCCTTCAGAGTTCCGTAGTTCCCGCTGGCCATGAAGGGCTGGGCGAAGAGCTCCAGGGTCAGGTCCGGCGTGAATGTCACATTGAGGCGGGTGTCCACGGAGAGAGTGGTCTGCTTTAGCTCGGCGAAGACGTACCGGGCGCCAAAGGTTCCGCTGGCGAAAGAGTCGGTGATCCTGGCGACGTACTGGGCCGGGTCA
>PXFI01000068.1 GCA_003564295.1 Gemmatimonadota bacterium
CGTTCGGTGCAGCTCCGGATCAGCAGCGACGAGCTGCCCGACCCGCTCGATGGCGTCGGGCTCGGAAAGCCGGTTCTGAATGGGGCTCCGCGCTGCCATGCCCCCACGCTAACACCAGGGGCCGCGTTTGTCCAGCCCGACTTATGGGTAAGGGGTAGAGCTAGCCCCACCCCGTTGGGCAACCCAGGCCGTCTTGGCACCGGACCCGATCCGGGAGGTGCGCTGATGGTCTATGGACAGGTCGACATGCGAAAGACTTTCAGAACTTCAAGACGAGTCTGCCGGGGCGAAAGCAGCGAACCGCTGATCACCGAGAGAGGCGGCTCGCCGACAGCTGAGTAGAGCAACCAGCCTGGTGTGGTAATCCACCAGGGACCTTCCCAGCGGACTCTGGTGTGGGAGATCGAAGCCTCCCCTACCGAGGATGACGAGACTACTTTGGGGACATGACCCGTATCGATAAGATTCTGGGAAAGATTTTCCGGGGGACGGCAGACGCGAATGTGCCGTTTGAGGACCTGTGTCATCTTGTGCGTGGCCTTGGTTTCGAGGAGAGGGTTCGAGGCAGTCACCACATCTTCACGCGAAACGATGTTGAAGAAATCCTGAACCTGCAGGCCCGTAACGACGGGAAGGCGAAGGTGTACCAGGTGAAACAGGTGCGGCAGGTGATTCTGAAATACAAGCTTGGAGGGCCATCAGATGAAGACTGAGTCCCGCTACGAGATCATTCTCTATTGGAGTGACGAGGACCACGCCTTCATCGCGGAGGTGCCGGAGTTGCCGGGCTGCGCGGCTGACGGTCGGACTTACGCGGAGGCGCTGGCCAACGCGGAGCGGGTGATTGACGAATGGATTGAAGTGGCGACTGAGTTGAATCGACCTATTCCGAAACCACGTGGCCGCCTGAAATACGCCTGACGGTGCTCAAGACACGCTGAGGGACGGGTGTCTTGCAAGGTGTTCCCTCCACAGCCAACAGCGCCGAACAAGCGCGTTGCCGGCTGCGGGCCTCCGGCCCTCCGCTGGAAACCCTTCACCTTGTCACGCCTCGTGCGGCGGCACGAACCGCGCCAAGGCTCGGGTTCGGCACCCTTGAACGCTTAGCGGTCATGAGGTCGGGAGGATTCGTTGGGCGGGGGCGCGGGGTCGACAAACACGCCCTGGATTGCCATCTCCAGGGCTTTGCGAAGCTCAGCATCTGACGATCCCATGTGGTAGGCCGTGACGGCGGTTGGGCGGAGCAGGGCAGCGAGAGCATCCAGGCGCTCTGCCTCGGGGTTCTTGTCGGAAGCCAGGGGCGGCGCAACAGCCGTGCCTCGCGCACCATCTGTTTCGACGACTCTCTCCTCCTCAAGCTGCTTGTACGCTCTGGCCACCGTCCCCGGGGCCAGGTCGAGGGAGTCTGCCAGCCGGCGAACCGAGGGAAGGCGGTCTCCAGGGATCAGCCTCCCTTCGGCGATAGCTTCCTTGATCTGATCAACGATCTGCTGGAAGAACGGCTTAGGCGAAGTATCCGAGAGTACTACCAGCTCATTCGGAACATCGTAGTTGCCAGGTGCATCACTGCCCGGCGTGCGTGCAGGGAGGTTGAATCCTAGCTCCCTCAGGATCCTTGCTCCCATGCCCTCCCCCTCTGCCATAATTCCGTGGAGAAGGTCCTCTGCGCTCACGGCGGTAGCGCCACGTCTATTGGCTGCCTCCAAGGCGAGGGTAAGACATACCTTCGTCCGTCTTGTGTAACGGTGCCTGCGACCGAGCCCCCTCTTCCATGGAGGGTTCTCTTCTGGAAGGGGCAGGAGGTCATGGATCCGGGCCTCGATGGCCTCCGGGTCTCCTCGGTGGGAGAACAGCCTTGGAGCTGTGCGGATCAACCCGAGTAGGAGGTGTTCTGGCTGGACTTGGCTGTGGGCGCACTGCCAGGCACCCTGAAATGCTTCTGCCAGAGCGAGTTTCGCTCCCAGACCATAGGGAATGCCAGCCATGAGTGCCTCCTGTTGTACCTGCTCCCATGTTACATAGGTTGGTCTATTGTGTCAATAGACATGATACATGTATTCCTCTCTTCCCAACGGTTCCGCTTTTGGTAGTCTGGGCCATGAGAAACAGGATCCCAAGCTCGGCGGCTCTCGCTCTGGTTTGTCACCACCCATGGCAGCTGATGCACGACCCGTTGGCCTGAAGGATGGGACCACTTTCCTCTTCAGGCTCTTCACGAGATGTCCGAACCCAGCATTGACCTCTCGATGTGGTATCGCTTATGATACCGCATGAAGCTGATTGTCCTGGATACGAGCGTCCCGGTTGCCGCCGCCCGCTCCAGGGAGGGAGCGTCCTTTCTCCTCTTGGAGGAACTGGCTCTACAGCCTCGATTTCGCATTTGCGTCTCTGGCCCTTTGGTGTTGGAATACGAGATGGCGTTGAAGCGAGCTCCGGGACTTGACGTTTCCGCAGCGGAGGAGATCGTGGACTACCTCTGTGAGGTTGGGGACAGGAGGGAGATCTACTTCCTCTGGAGGCCGTTCCTACGAGACCCCAAAGGTGAAATGGTCTTGGAGGTCTCGGTGGAAGCGAGAGCTGAGGCGATTGTCACACACAACGTCCGCGATTTTGACGGCGTTGAGGAACGGTTCGGAATCCGCGTCCTCAGGCCAGGTGAGTTTCTGTTGGATTTGGAGGCAAAGACACCATGAGTACGATGAGCCTGAGGCTACCCGAGTCGCTGCACCAGCGGGCTCGCGAGTTGGCCGAGAGGGAGGGCATATCCATCAACCAGCTTATCGCCACGGCTCTCGCGGAAAAGATCTCCGCGCTGGACACGATCCAATACTTGGAGGAGCGAGCTGCTCGGGGGTCCCGCGAGGCGTTTCTGGAGGTGTTGAGAAGAATCCCTTCTGTGCCGCCAGCCCCAGGGGACGAGATTCCCGAAGAGCTCAGGGCCGGGGGAGAATAGACCGAGTCCAACGAGTGCTCCGACTACCACCAGCTTGGAACTGACGCCAGCTTCCCTCAAAGGCGCCTAGTTTTTGGCGAGGGGAACCAGCAAACGTTCTTGGTTGCAGGGGTTCTGGACCTCGCAGCCTGCTCAACCCCAACCCTGATGAGGTTTGTGCGGGGCCTCACTGGCCGAGACACATCCATCGGGGTGTGTGGGGCGCGGTATCGGCCAACAATCGGGTGTGCCGGGTGCGGCCCCGACGGGGCCTCCGCTGGAAACCCTTCGCCCTGTCACGCCTCATGTGGCGGCACGAGCCGCGCCAAGGCTCGGGTTCGGCAACACTTGGACGCTCGGCAACGGAGAATGGCAGATGAAGGACGATCAGTTGGTGTTTGAGAATCGAGCGGCATTCAGAGAGTGGCTGGTTCAAAATCACCAGAAGAGCCCCGGCATTTGGCTGGTATTCAGTAAAGACACCGAGTTCAGAACGTTGACGGCCAACGAAGCCTTGGAAGAAGCGTTGTGCTTTGGCTGGATCGATGGCCAGCTCCGAAGCCTCGGGGCCAAGGAGTATCTCAAACGATTCACACCACGAAGAAAGCGTAGTGTGTGGTCCGAGCGCAACCGGAAGCTGGCCCGGAAGCTGACTGAAGAGGGTGCCATGACGGCCGCGGGCCGGGCTGCGATAGCGCAAGCTCAGGAACTGGGAACGTGGGATAAGCCCAAGCCCGCGCCGATTTCGGAGGTGCAAGTCGAAATCTTGACCGACGCACTATCCGGGAGCGGAATAGCGCTGACGAACTTCCTGAATATGTCCGCTTCCGTGAGACGAACCTACACGGCGTTCTACCTGGCGGCTAAGAGTGAAGACACCCGAAAGAGGCGGCTTGAGCAGATCATTGAAAGGCTCAAGGAAAACAAGAAGCCGATGTGAGGCCGATGGCACTGCCGAACATTTCTTTTCACGCGACGCCGCTGGCGGTGGCACGAGGTGCGCCAAGGCTCGGGTTCGGCAACGCTTGAACGTTATCCGCAGGTTCAGGGGCCGAGCTTAATGGTTGAAAGCAGAACCGGGGAGACCCAAGCCGGCCCGGACTGAAGAGAGGCTTCTTTTACTGAGCAAGGTGAGGCAACCTCGCTCCGTGTGTCGTCCAACTGCTCCGGTCCGGCCACACCACCCCTTGGGGGGCAATGCATCCGCCAGCCCCCCTATGGTTGCCCGGACGGTCAGAGCACGGCGTCCATGACGGAGGCCGTGAAAGACTCCCAGCCGCGAGAACGGGCATCGACGACCGCGGTGAGACGTTACCGGCGCCATGGGTGGCCCTCTTCGGTTGGAACAACTGGCCCGCTTCCCCCGGAATCGGTGGCCCTCATCCTGGGGAATCAGCACCCTGCAGCCTGAGCACCCGCAGGATGGGCCCCAGTTCGGAATGGTTCGAGTAGGCGAGCCACCCTCCGGGCACCCGGCCGGCGATCCCCATGGCTGCGGGATGCTGGGGGCCGGGCCGCCCACCGGTCTCCTGATGAAGGACTCGCCCCTCCACGTTTAGGATCTCGAGGTAGTAGCGGTCCACTTCGCGGTTCGAGTCCTGGGTGCGCCACTGGATCAGGGCCTCGCCGCCCCCGCAGGCCAGTCGGACGTAGGCGGTGGGGCGAACCCCCGGCCGGTCGGGCCACGGCTCCTCGGCGACCCATTCGAGGGATGGCGAAATGGACACGGCCCGGACCCGTCCTCCTTCGTCCAGGACCGCCCGTTCCGCCCTCCAGCGGTTCGCCACCACGAGCTCCCCACCGGCGGGATCCCGGCACAGGAACCCCCTCCGGAGACCGGCGGCCAGGTTCAGAGCCGCGGCGGAAGGGTCGGGAAGAAAGGCGTCGAGAACCGCGCCGGTAGTGCGGTCGATGCGGCGGACGAACCCCGCCTCCGGCTCGGCTCCGGGCCGGAGCGTGCCGAGAAGGAGAAGGGAGCTCTCCTCCACATGGACGATTTCGCTCACTCGCCACGGGTCGTCGAGGCCGGAGCCGAGCTGGAGGCGCCGGGGCTCACCTCCCTGGACAGGGAAGAACGAGAGGGTGTTTCTCTGCTCGTCGGCCAGGATCAGCGTGTCCCCATGGGCGTGCAGGTCCACCAGGCCCCGGAACTCCGCCGGTCCATCCCCGCAACGGCCCAAGCGGGCCAGGTGCCGCAATGCGTGCCCTTCGGGATCCAGACCATAGAGGTGCCCCTGACACGCCATGGGATCGACGATCCCCACGAGGGTGTCCGAGAACACCCGGGCGACGAAGATGGACCCCACTTCCTCCAGAACCAGCTCGGGCCCAGCGGACCATGGGGCGTCCGCGGCGGATCCGGAGGCGGGTTCGGGGATCTCCACCGACTGGAACGGCCCCTCGGGGAAGAAGTAGTAAGAGGGGCCCTGAGCCTCCCCGCAGGCCGCAAGGAGGATGGCGGAGGCGAGCCCCCACGAAGCGCGGCGCCGCCGCCCCGGAGCCCCGACTCCGGAGCTACCCACCGGCGACCTCGATCCGTCGCACCGTCCGCACCGGCTCCCCGGATCCGTCGTCCGCCTCCAGCACCAGCGCGTAGTCACCCGGTGGAAGGGCGGCGAGACTCAGCCCCATCTCCCTCCCCACCACCGGCCCCCGGAGGTCTTCCTCCGCCCACCGGATGGACAGGGCGCTCAGGGGGCTCAGGAGCCCGAGCCGTTCCCCGAAGCGCCGCAGAATCCCCCGCTCCTCGGGATGCACCGTGAAACTCAGGGAAAGGGAGACCCCTTCGGTGACCCCGTAGATCTCCCAGAACAGGGCGAGCTCCTCGTGGGGCTGGATCCGCCGGGTGCCGAGCATCCTTGGAAGGGCCTCGCGGAGTTCCTCCGCAGGGCCCCCGCCCCAGCGCACCAGGATGGCGTCGGACAGCCCGAGCCCCCGTGCGTTGCGGTCCGGGAGGCTGTGGCCGAACCGGTCCCGATGGGCTCCCCCTCCCAACGCCAGCGCCTCCGCGCTCACCAGGTAGGGGCCAGAGGGCACCCGGAGCTCGAACCTGCGCAACCCCGCCGCCACGCTGTCCGTGGCCAGGAACGGAGGCTCGTCGGGATCCCGGGACAGGGCGATCCCGGCCACCAGCATGGTGCGGGGAAGCTGTGCGGCCGAGACCACGAGGAGGGAATCCCCCCGCTGGAAGAACGCCGTCTGATGGTCCATGGAGGTCACCGGCCCGTAAGGCGAGCGGTGACGCTCACCGGTGTTCACCGACCGCAAGGCCCACTCCGACGCGTCCGAGGCCAGGGGGCTGAGCCATGCGGACTCCGTCGGTAGGAAGGCTTCGCCCTGCACGGCGGCATAGTGCTGTTGTCGAACCCGGTCTGGAAAGATCGTGTAGGACCACCAGTAGAAGGGCCACCCGGCGGCGATCCGTAACCTTTCAGCCCAACTCGACATGGGGAAGCCAAGCGGTATCATCTCCAGGACCTGGCGGTAGAGCTTCAAGCTGGCGACGCGCATGAAATGCTCCGTCCGACGGTCGTTCCCGGCGACGGTGTGGAGCGGGTCGGCGAGCCACCAGAGTCGCCGCTCCAGCATCTCTCTCTCGTCGCAGCCCGCTCCCGCATACTCCCGCTGCAGCGACCCCGAGAGGACGTGGGCCAACTCCTCCCCCCAGGCACAGCGGATCTCCCGGGGCATGGCCGCCAGGGCCGCGTCGAACGCACGCTCGGCCTCCGGGATCCTCCCTGCCACGTGCAGGGAAAGCCCGAGGAGCGCATCGCACCACCAACGGGTGGCGGCGCACGCTCTTGCCACTTCCACCGCCTCCTCGATCCAACCCTGCTTGATCCGCATCCCCACCCGGTGCCCTGCGATCCAATCGTCTCCCGGCACCGTCTCCCCGAACCCGTCGAGGGCGGCGATCACACGGGGGCGCCACTCGGCGTGGACCGCGAGATAGCGGTCCAGGCGTGGGGCCAAGGTCCCGCGCTCCCGCGGGTCCGACTCGCGGTCCCGCTCGGCTTCTATGCGCCGCATGTACCGGCGAACTTCGGCCTGGGCGGCCCTCCGGGCGGCCAGGGAATCGGGCGTACGCTGGGAATCAGGCCCGGCCAGTGCGGGGGCCGCGTCCCCGGGAGCACCTGCAGCGAGGAGGGTGGCCGCCAAGAGGCCCACCGCGGTGCAGCGGAGAGGAGTGAGCCCCCCTTGGCGGTTACCCGGGATCATGTCTCCAGCACCTCCAGGTAGCGGGCGAGCTCCGACGACCTCCCATCTCCAACAAGGATTGTAGTGCTGCACGTTGTGCCGGACAAATGGACGGTGCAGTTTGGGGAGTGTGACGAACCGGGTGTGATGCGGCATAGGATCTCATCGGATGGACACCCGTCAGTGCTTCTGCGGCGGCACGGCGCTGCGGGCAGCAGCGGTTCTGTCGGAGCTCACCCTCGGCTCGCGGCCCTTCGCCGGGGAAACTTCGTTCTGGGAAGATGGCCGAAGGAAGGTCGGCAGTCCTCGGAGGTGACCCATGGGACTGAGGTTCCGAAGGCGAGTTACGATCCTACCTGGAGTCTCTCTGAACATCAGCAAGTCAGGCCTTGGGATCTCGGCCGGGCCGAGAGGGGCAAGGGTGGGGGTTGGACCGCGTGGCGTGTACCGGAGCCTGGGACTCCCCGGCACCGGACTCCATTACCGTGAGGAAACGAGTTGGGGGGCCCTGCGCGAC
>PXFI01000207.1 GCA_003564295.1 Gemmatimonadota bacterium
AGCATCGAGGTGGGGAAGGTGGCGGACCTGGTCGTTGTCGATCTGCCGGACATCCGAATGCTGGAAGAGGATCCGGAGCTCTGCTTCTCCATGCGGGACCGGGTGCTCCTTACCCTGGTGGACGGAGAGGTCCGGTTCAGCAGGCCGGGAGGAGGCATCTGAGGGCTCGGGGCGACACGCGCCTTACGGCCCTCCCGGTGTGACCCCGAAGGAGGGTGGTTCCGGGATCCCCCCTACCGCCCCCTCCCCACCTCCAGCCCCAGGAAGAGGGCCCGCCCGGGTGCCCTGGCGCCCGTGACGTCCGGGTAGGACGCATCCAGAAGGTTCACGGCATCCAGGTAGAGGCGGGCACCCGCCAGGGGAACCCCTGCCCGCAGGTCCACCCGATGGTACGGGTCCTCCCCGGAGCGCTTGCCTCTCTGGGCGTTGACGCCCAGAGACACCCGTTCCGCCAACGTCCAATCCACCCCCAACATCAGCCGCTCCTTCAGGGGCCGGAGGGCGTACTTCGAACGGTAGCCCCTGGCTTCTTCCGAGCTGAGGGAGAGCAGTGCGGCCCCCGCCGTGATCCCCAACCCCCCGGGCCCCTCCAGCGAGAGGTCGGCCTCCATCCCCCGGAAGGTGGCGTTCTCCACGTTCCGGGTTTCCCAGGGGGTATCCTCACCCGCCCCTTCTGCCCGGGCCCAGTCGATGAGGCCCTCGGCCCGCCGCAAGAACCCCGTCATGGAGAGCCGGAGCCTGGAGGCATGGAAGAGGTCCATCCCCACCTCCCCCGACCATGCCCTTTCCGGGTCAAGGTCCTTCCGTCCCACATTCACGGGGTCCTGGTAGTAACGTTCGGTCCAGCTGGGAGCCCGGAAAGACCGGCCCGCAGCGGTCCGTACCCGCAAACCCGCGCCAATTCGCCAGGAGCCGGACAGGGAGGGAGAGAGAAAGGCTCCAAAACCCTCATGCCAGTCCCCCCGGATGCCCAGGGAAAGGACACCGCCGTCGCCCTGTCCCAGAACCGCCTCTGCGAACAGGGCGCCCCGATCCTCCGTTCGGTTACCCAGGGAGTTGCTTCGGAGCAGATGCCGGAAGAGCTCCCCTCCCAAAGCGATCTCGAGTCCCTCCGGCGCCTGCCAGCGAGTCAGGATGTCTCCCCCAACCTGGGAGGAGGCATGCTGGTTTCGGTAGACCTCCGGAGCGTCCCGGATCAGTATGAACTCGTCGTCATGGCGGCGGAAGGCGGCACCGGCCTCCAGGCCTACCCTGCTCCATTCGGTGCCGACCCCCGACGCACCGGGAGACCCACCACTACTCCCATCGATCCAGCGCACCGACGCCGTGTACGTCCGCGTCCTCTCGAAGGAAGGGTAGGGCGCGTAGAAGTCCTGAGCCCCGAAATCCCGCCGGGCCAGGCCCACTCCCGCCGAAAGCCGGCCGTCTCCCAGACGGCGCACTCCCCCCAGGTTCAGAAGGGCCATCTCGTAGTCCGTCCCCTCCCGGTGGCCGTCCGAGCGGCCCAGCTCGCCCCCGGCCTGGATGGAGGACCCCTCCTTTCCCTCCACCCCTCCCGTCACGGAGGCCCGGGCGGACCCCCAGGTGCCTCCTTCCACACGCCCTCGAAGCCTCTCGCCTCCCTGCCTCGTCACCACGTTCACCACCCCTCCCACCGCATCGGCCCCGTACACGGCCGAGGCCGGACCCCGGAGGATTTCCACCCGCTCTACCCGATCCAGGGGAACGGTGAGATTCAGGTCATGGTGGCCAGTCTGGGGATCGCTCATGCGCACCCCGTCCACCAGGACCAGAACCTGCTCGAAACCGGCGCCCCGAAGGCTGAGGTCGCTCTGGGCCGGCGAGCGGGAAAGGACCTCCACCCCCGTGGCCCACTCCAACAGCCCCGAAAGGGTCCGGACCGGAAGGGCGTCGATCTCCTCCCGCCCCAGGAGCTGGATGCTCCGGGTGAGGACCGGGAGCCTGGAGCTGGCCCGGGAGCCCACCTGGACCTCCAGGGTATCCAGCGTAACGGGGCGTTCCTGAGCCCACAGGGTCCCGGGTCTCTTCACCGTGGAGGGACACGCCAGCGCCACCGAGAGGGCAAGCACTGCCGATAGAGCCCGTCCTGCAAGACCACCGACCCTCCACCTTTCTTTGTCCGGCCCTGACGATCTGCCAGGAGGACCGGAGGAAGACAGGGCCGTGGGTACCGGTGTGGCGGAAGCGAGGAGGAGACTCCCGGGCTGACGAGTCATCTGGCCTTTCAAAGTGGAGGGAAGGCGGCGGCGACCAGCATCCCGAAGAGTGTAGAGGAAGAGGGGCCAGTGGTCCACCCTCGGGGAGGGCGGCGGCGGCCCTTCGGCGGCTCCTCATCCCGGGGCCGGCCGGTGTCCCGGCGGTCTTCCACCTCCCGCCGACCCCCGGCCACGCCGGCGTCCCGGCGATCCTCCGCCTCCAGGCGATCCGTTTTACCAGCACCCCTGCTGCACGAACACACAAACCCGGAAGCTGGATCTGGACTGTCGGCTGCCGTGGGGCGAATATGAAGGCAAGCGCACCAAGCCTCTCACACGGTAACATCACATGTCCCGTCCAACGCCGAATCGGGGGCCTAAGCCACCCGCTGGGGGCTTCCTCCTTCTCCTGCTTCTCCCGGCACTGGCAGGTCCAAGCCCGTTGCCGGCTCAGGAGCTCGGCCTCAAGCGGCATGTTCCAGGCTCTGACACCATCGTCTGCCCATCCATCCCCGTCCCCGCGAGGCCGGGAGCCGAGGAACAGGCTGAAGCCAGCCGCCTCGCATCGAGCGCCGACCAGGCCCTGATCCTCGGCGACACGGAGCGGGCCCGGGAGTTCCTGGCCAGGGCCACCGAACTGGATCCTTCCTCCGCAGAACTGGCCTATCACTACGGTCGGATACTGGAGGATCTCCAAGAGGCAAACTTGGCCATCGACCAGTTCTGTCGGGCTCTGGCACTGAGCCCCCGACAGGAGGGCATCGGGGATGTCCGGCTCCGTCTGGAGGCCCTGGCCCGGGCCCGGGATCCCGGGGTTCCGCCCGAAGCCAGCTCCGCTTTCCTGAACGGCCTGCTCCATGCCGATCTCAGGCAGTTCTCGGCGGCCGCCCAGGCCTTCGACGCTGCGGTTCGCGCGGCCCCCGGATGGCCCGAGGCCGTGTACAACCGGGGCGTGGTCCGCTCCCGAATGGGAGACGCCGAGGGTGCCGTAGCGGATTTACAGGAGTACCTTGCCCTCCGTCCCGATGCCGACGACGCCATCCTCGTGTCCCGGCGCATTGGGCAACTCCAGATCACGGCCCCCGTCCAGAGCCCCACCGCGACCCTGAGCCTCGGCCTTCTCCTCCCGGGAATGGGCCAGTTCTACACGGGACGGGCCCTGGGGGGGCTGACGGTCCTGGCCCTGGCCGGCGGCGCTGCCGCCGCCGGATTCCTCGTGGAGGAGGTCACCATTGAGTGTGTCGGATCGGTTCCTCCCGGTGGCACCTGTCCGCCGGAACGGCTCGTTGGCGAGACCTCCCACAGACCATATCTGGTCCACGGCCTGGCAGCGGCGGGGGTGATAACCGTGGCGGGGGCCCTGGAGGCTTTCTTCAGGATCAGGGGGGCAGGAGCGGGGGTGACGGAGGGGGCGACGCCCAGGGAGAACTCCATGGGTCTCGAGGCCGGCGGGCCGGAGCCAGCGGCAACGAGCGAGCCCGGTGTGGCGAACCCGGATGCCGGGAGGCCGAAGGGCTTGCGATTGTGGGGCCCGAGCCTGGAGGCTCGAGGGTCCAGGCTAAACTTCAATCTGCTTAGGATCAGCTTCTGATCCAATCCATGGGGGATGCGGATCTTGTTCAAGAAGGCCAGGAGATTCCGGGTGAATACGGGTAAGGGAGCTTTGCTGCTGCTGGGTGCCGCAGGCCTTGCGGCGTTGGCATACGCCTGCACTATGAGGGACATCACGGGAGTGACCGTGGGCGAGGTGGTGGTATCCCCCTCCTCGGCGACCATCATGGAGGGAGCCACGCTCCGCTTCACAGCCCGGGCCACGGACACCCAGGGAAACCCCATTCCGGTCGGCGCCCTTACCTGGTCCAGCGACAACCCGTCTGTGGTCTCCATCGAAGCCGATGGAACGGCCGAAGGTCTCCAGCCGGGCCAGACCACCATATGGGCCACCCTGGAGGGGGTCCGCGGCTCCGCATCGGTGACAGTGGAGCCCGGGCCTGCCATCGCGGTAACACCCGAGTCCATTTCCCTCTGGGCCCCAGTGGGCGAATCAGTGGGTGACCCGGTCGTCCTCGAGATCACCAATGCTGGGGCAGGTACCCTGACAGGCCTCTCAGCATCCGTGGAGTATCCACAGGGTGGCGCCACGGGTTGGCTTGGGCTGTCCCTCACTGGCACCACCGCCCCAACCACCCTCTCGGTCTCGGCTCTCACTGGATCCTTGGGCGTGGGAATCCACAGGGCTACTGTCCGGGTGGCGGCCCAGGTGGCCACGAACTCCCCGATCTCCATTCCCGTGGAAGTCGAGATCTCCCTGGACAAGCCCATCATCGCCCTCTCCCCCACCACCCTGGAATTCGAGGTGGAGAGAGACGGCTCGGCACCTGCCCCCCAGACGATTCAGGTGACCAACGCCGGGGAAGGAACCCTCTCGGGGCTCCAGGCTCTGGTCTCTGCCGAGGCGGTGGGGTGGCTCTCAGCTTCCCTCTCTTCCTCCACGGCCCCCGCTGAGCTCCTCGTCCAGATCAACCCCGCTGGATTGGCTGTGGGCACATACGATGCGGGGATTCTGGTGCGGTCCACCCTACCTGGTATTGAGAGCCAGTCGGTGGAGGTGAGCCTGGAAGTGGTACCGCCCCCGTTAGCTGACTTGGCGGTCACCAAGTCGGGCCCCTCCACAGCCTTTGTGGGCGACACCGTCATGTTCGTCTTGACGCTCACGAACGAAGGGCCTGATCACGGCCGCGAAGCCCTCTTGGTGGACTCGCTCCCCCAGGAGCTTGCCTTCGTTCAGGCTTCCGGGGGAGGAACCGCCTCGGGCCAGGTCGTCACCTGGAGCCTGGGAGATTA
The DNA here is from genome assembly GCA_003564295.1 of Gemmatimonadota bacterium. GTDB lineage: Bacteria > Gemmatimonadota > Gemmatimonadetes > Longimicrobiales > Gaopeijiaceae > PXFI01. The sequence goes on from PXFI01000207.1 coordinate 5,061, forward strand.
CCCTGCCAACACCACTCGGGTGGATTCCCTATGGGCACGAGTGCAGACCCCTGGGACCGTCATAAACGTCGCCAGGATCTCTTCCACTTCTGATGATCCTCAGCCGGAAAACAACAGAGCTACCCATACCCTGGAGGCGAAGGCCATCACGGCAGACCTTCAGGTAACCAAATCTGGACCGTCCACGGCCATGCTCCAGGACACCCTCGTCTACGTTCTTAGCGTCAAGAACGAGGGGCCGAGTCCAGCCGAAGACGTTGTGCTCGTGGACTCCTTCCCCACGGGCACCAGCTTCCTTTCAGCCACAGGCGGTGGCACCCGGGAGGGCATCAGCGTCACATGGAACGTGGGTACCCTGGAAGTGGGAGCCCTCGTGGTGGACACCATGTCGGTGGTGGTCATGTCCACCGGGCTTCTGGCCAATGTGGCGTTGGCCAGGGCTTCCACTCCGGACCTTTCCCCCGGAACCAGGCGTGCCGTCCTGAATACAGCGGTCGATGTCCTGGCAGATGTATCCATTGCCAAGACGGGTCCCACCGACGTGCAGTCGGGAGACACCGTCGAGTACGTTCTCACCGTCTCAAACGCGGGCCCGGACGCTTCCGAAAGGGTCATCGTCATCGATTCCCTCCCCCCTGGCATGACTTTCGTCTCGGCCTCTGATGAAGGAACGTTTCAGCCACCGGGCGTGGTGATCTGGGACCTCCCTCCCATCGCCCCGGCCGGCGACGCTGAAGTTCAGCTCCGGACCGGGGCTGATCTTATCGGGACGGCAACCAACGTGGCCTGGGTCCTCTTCGGGACCATTGCCCCCGACAGCGCAAAGCACAGGGCTACCCAGATCCTCACGGCCACCGGGTCCGATCTCTCCGTGACCAAGCATGCCGAAGGTGAGGGGACGACAACGGCTGGTGAGTCCATCATCTACACCATCGAAGTTTCGAGCTCTCACACGGCGGAAGGGGTGGTGGTGACGGACACGCTTCCCCTTGGGGTAATGTTCGAGTCGGCTTCCGACGGAGGATCGTTCGACTCCGCCGTGGGCCCCAATGGCGTGGTGACCTGGGAATTGGGCACTCTCACGGCGGCCCAAAGCCCCCGCACCCTGCAGCTGGATGTAACCGTCGATCCCAGCACTGAAGGAGCCGTGACGAACGTGGCGGCAGTCACCGCCACCACGGGGGATCCCGACCTCAGTAACAACCGGGCCACCGTCACTACGGTCCTGGGAGCCTCATCGGATGTAGGCGTTGAGAAGTCGGGCCCGGAAACCGCAGCCCCCGGGGCTGAGATCACCTATTTGCTGAGGATCTTCAACGAGGGGCCAAGCGATGCCACGGGGGTAGAGGTAACCGATTCGCTGCCTGAAGGGGTGACCTTCGTGTCGGCCTCGACCGGGGGATCTCTCGACCCGGACGCTGGACCAAACGGAGTGGTGAGCTGGGAAGCCATTCCCACGTTGGCTGCGAACGCAGATACCACTTTCAGCCTGGTGGTGAGCGTACCACTAGGAGCAGAGGGAGAGATCCGGAACGCTGCGACAGCAAGCTCTCTCTCCGTCGATCCCAATCCGGACAACAATCACTCGGAGGTCTTCACTTCCCTCGTGGCCTCCGCAGACCTGCGCGTGCGTAAGACGGGACCCGGCGGAGCCCTCCCGGGAGAACAGATCACCTACACCATCACTGTCGACAACCGTGGTCCCAGCGATGCTGAAGGAGTTGTGGTACGAGACTCCCTGCCACCGCAGGTCACTCTCGTTTCGGCCGACCCCACGCCCAGCTCCCACGTGGGCCGGCTCATATCATGGGAGGTGGGAGCCCTTGGCGTGGCGGCGGAGCCGCTGAGCTTCACCCTGACGGTTGAGATCGACCCAGAAACCTCGGCCAACATAACCAACGTCGCCCTGGTGAGTGCTACGACGGAGGATCCCAACCTCGCAAACAATCGGAGCAGCCTCAACACCTCTGTGACCGGCGCCAATCTGGCAGTGACGAAGACGGTGGCAGACACGGAGGGAAACCCGGACCAGGTGACGGCAGGTGACACGGCCGTCTACACCATCACGGTGGTCAACGGAGGTCCCAGCGAAGCAGAGGATGTGGTGGTGACGGACACGCTGCCTGAAGGCGTGCCCTTCGTGTCGGCATCGGCCGAGGGCTCTCTCGACCCGGATGCCGGGCCCAACGGAGTGGTGACCTGGCCTGCCATCGAAACGCTTTCCCAGGACGCCAGTCGGGACTACACCCTCACCGTCTTTGTCGCTTCAGAGCGAACCGATGACCTGGTGAATGCTGCGGCAGTTACAAGCCCAACTGCAGACACCGATCTCACCAACAACGTGGTGACTCTGACCTCTCCGGTGCAGCTCAGCGCCGATTTGGGGGTGACGAAGACGGGGGATGCCACAGCGACGGCGGGAGGCACCGCGAGCTACACCATCACCGTGACGAACGCCGGGCCCAGTGATGCGGTGGACGTGGTGGTGACCGACGAGATCCCGGCCGGCATGAGCTACGCGTCGGCGACGCCGGAGCCGGCGTCGGTGGTGGGGCAGACGGTGACGTGGCCCACCCTCACGA
>PXFI01000263.1 GCA_003564295.1 Gemmatimonadota bacterium
CACCGGGGCCATGTCCTCCATGACCCAGAGCTCCCAGATGGGGTCGCCCACCACTGTTGCCATACGCCTTCCGTCGGGATGAGGCCAGATGCGCGTGGTACCCCAGGGAAGAAGGTCCAGAGGCCGGGGCTCACCACCGGAAACGTCCACGATCCACGGACGGATCGCCCGGTAGGGCCGATCAGCATCCGCCTCCGCATTCGTGGCGTAGTAAAGGCCGGATCCGTCTGCAGTGAACGCAAAGCTGCCCACCCAGATTGGAGGAGTCTCCCTCACCAACTCCCGGCCCTCGCCACCTTCCATGGGGTATACTCGGATCTGGCTTCCGGGAATCCCCTCAACGGCGTAGAGGGCCGCGGCCAACGTGGAGCCATCGGGAGATACGGCCAGGTCATGGATCGGGTGGGAGAGGTCCAGGGGCGTGGGCTCCTGGCCCGTGTCCGGGTCATAGACCACCCACCGGAAGAAGGGACCCCAGCTCCCGGTCTCATCTCTCTGCCCCAGCCTGAGCAACAGGCGATTGGCCCCCGGAACGGCAATGGCCCGAGTCAGCCCCTCCATGGCCGTGGACTCCACGGCCCCGGTCCGGACATTCACGCGAAGGAGGGAATGTCGGCCCTCGAGCCGTGCATTGAAGAAGAGCCAACGCCCGTCCCCTGTCCAGCCCATAATCCCGACGTTACTGATCCGGGGTGGAAGGGGCATCTCCCGGACCTCGCCCGTCTCCATGGACCTTATGAGAATCCTGCCCCTGCCATGGAGAGCGAAGTTGGCAGCCAGAAGGCGTCCGTCGGGCGACCACGCCGGATGGGCGCTGGAATGATACTCCGGGAAGGCGGACGTGGCCGGCAGCCTGAACGACCCCGTCACCGGGTCGATGGTGGCGATGCGCACCTCTCTGGACCCCACCCGAGTCACATAGTAGAGCCGCCCGTGGTCGTCGAACCCGATCCCGTACCGCACGTGCGTGTCGGGCTTCACCAGCTCGGGGGCACCCGCGGCCCGGCCCTCCCTGACCGGGACCCGCCAGACCCCCGGGGCGCCGGCCCGGTCGCTGGAGAAGTAGACGTAGTCGTCCCCGGACCAGCCCAGGAAGAGATCCTGGGCCTCGTGCCGCACCAGGATCCAGTGACCCGAACCGTCCACCGCCACCACGTGGATGTCGTGGGCATAGGCGTTCTCAGTGGCAGGCAGGTCGTAAGCCACATACCTTCCATCGGGCGAGAAGTCGGCTCCCGTGGGAGCTTCGTAGCCCAGGGCCACCAGTAGGCGCGGCTCGCCCCCCGCCACCGGAACCAGCATGAGCTGCTGCCTGCCGTCCTCCGCCTCCCGCCATGTGAGAATCCACGCCCCGTCGGGAGACCAACGGAGGGGTCGGCCCCAACCATCCGGCATCATGGGGATGAGGACCTCGCCCAAGCCCGCCTCGCCCTCGGTGTTCACCACCCGGAGCTCGGGATAGGAAACGTGCCTGGTGCTGACGCGCTGATACCAGAATGCTACCCGCTGCCCGTCCGGCGAGAAGCGGGCGCTATTCCACTGCACCCATTCGTACTCGGGAGCCAGCAGCTCCGCAATCGCCATGATGGTGCGGTATTGCCCAGTGGCCAGATCCTGGATCGCCAGATCGTCGTCGGTGCCCGGGTCGGCGTGCAAGACCCGCCCGCCATCCGCCGAGATATGGAAGGGCATCTCCCATCGGGATCCAGCCCAGATCCGCCGGGTGCGGGTGGCGACGGAATCGGCGCCCACGAGACCCGCTTGGCTAGCCACGGAGGGGGCGCGGAGGAGGGCGGCGGCCAGGGCGGGATCGTCGTCCGGACCTGGGCCCGAGCAGCTCGCCAGCGGCACACTCAACGCCAGGAGCAGCACCAAGCGCTTCAACGGAGCTCCCGTTCGGCCCAGGGGCAGGCCAGGAGTAGGACCTGCCGGACGGCCTTCCTGGAATCCCAGATCCGTGCCGTGAGGCGTTCTCTGGCGCAATGCCCTGGCTGGCCGGGACGTACCCATCCTCAGGGCCCCCCTCTCCCGCCCCCCCGCCGCCGCACCGGAGCGATGTCTTCCATGACCCAGAACTCCCAGACGGGGTCGCCCGCGATCGTGGCCACACGCCTGCCGTCGGGGTGAGGCCGGATGGCCGTGGTGCGCCAGGGGACGAGGTCCAGGGGCCGGGGTTCCCCCCCGGACACGTCCACGATCCACGGACGGATCGCTCGTCGGGGGATCTCCTCATCCGTCTCCGCGTTGGTGGCGTAGTAGAGGCCGGATCCGTCGGGCGTGAACGCAAAGCTGTCCCGCCAGACGGGCCACGGCGTCTCTGCCACCAACTCCCGGCCCTCGCCACCTTCCATGGGGTACACGCGAATGGAGTTGCCGGAGGTCCCCTCAACGGCTTCCAGTGCCACAGCCAGCATGGAGCCATCGGGAGATACGGCCAGGGCATGGATCGGGTGGGAGATGTCCAGGGGCGTGGGCTCTTCACCCGTGTCCGGGTCATAGACCATCCAGGGAGTCAGCCACCCAACCTCGGATGGCAGCGAGAACCTGAGCAGGATCCGGTTGGTACCCGGAACACTCACGGCCCACGTCAGCCCCTCCATGACCGTGGACTCCACGGCGCCGGTCCGGACATCCACGCGAAGGATGGAACGCCGACCCTCGTGCAGTGCGGGGAAGAAGAGTGACCGTCCGTCTCCTGTCCAGTCCATGACTATGACGTTACTGATCCGGAATGGAAGGGGCAGCTCTCGGACCTCCCCCGTCTCCATGGACCGTATGAGGATCCTGCGCCTGCCATGGAGAACGAACTGGGCAGCCAGGAACCGCCCTTCGGGAGACCATGCCGGTGCACCGCTTGCGGCATAGTCCTGGAATGGGGAGGTGGCCGGGAGCCTGAACGACCCCGTCACCGGATCGATGGAGGCGACGCGCACCTCCCTGGACCCCACCCGGGTCCTATAGTAGAGCCGCCCGTGGTCGTCGAATCCCGTCCCGCTCCTCACGTGGACGTCGGGCTTCACCAGCTCGGGGGGACCCGTGGCGTGGCCCTCCCGGACCGGGATCCGCCAGACCCCCGGTGCCCCACTCCGGGTCCGGTCGCTGGAGAAGTAGACGTACCCGCCCCTGGACCAGCCCAGGAAGAGATCCTGGGCCTCGTGCCGGACCAGGGTCCAGTGACCCGAACCGTCCACCGTCACCACGTGGATGTCGTGGGCATAGCCGTTCTCAGTGGCAGGCAGATCGTAAGCCACAAACCTGCCGTCGGGAGAGAAGTCGGCTCCCGTGGGAGCCTCGTAGCCCAGGGCCATCAGGACCCGCGGTTCGCCCCCCGCCGCCGGCACCAACACAAGCTGCTGCCTGCCGTCGTCCGCCTCCCGCCACATGAGGATCCACTGCCCGTCGGGGGACCAGCGGAGAGTTTCGCTCCACCTGCCAGGCGGCATCATGGGGATGAGGACCTCGCCCAGTCCCGCCTCGCCCTCGGTGCTCACCACCCGGAGCTCGGGATAGAAAGACTGACCGGCGCTGAAGCGAGAATACAGGAAAGCGACTTGCCCCTCATCCGGCGAGAAGCGCCCACTATAACAGTATCCCCACACGTATTCGGGAGCCACCGGCTCCGGACTCGCCGTGATGGGGCGGAGCTCGCCGGTGGCCAGATCCTGGATCGCCAGATCATTGGTACCCGGGGCAGAGACCAGAGTCCGCCTCCCATCCGCCGAGATATCAAAGGGCATCTCCCACTCGGCGCCGGCGAGGATCCGCCGCGTGCGGGTGGTGACGGAATCGGCGCCCACGAGACCCCCGTAGATAGCCACAGCAGGGGCGGGCAGGAAGGCAGCAGCCAGGGCAGGATCGTCATGCGGATCCGGGCCCGAGCAACCGCCCGGCACCACACACATCGCAAGAAGAAGGACCAAGCGCTTCAATGCCGGATCTCCCGTTCGGCCCAGAGGTAGGCCAGGAGTAGCAACTGCCGGACCACTTTCTCGAAATGCCAGATCCGTGCCATGAGGCATTGCCTGGCGCAATGCACTGGCTCGCCGGGACTTACGCATCCTCAGGGTCCTGCGTCCCATGCCCGATCCGTTCCGTATCGTTACTCTATTGCCCTGCCTCGCCGTTACGTTCGGACAGTGGCCGGCCGAAGGGCCACGGTGACGGTGGTCCCTCTCCCCGGGGAGCTTTCGATCTCAAGGGACCCGCCATGGGCGAGGGCGATGCGGTGGGCCATGGGCAGGCCCAGCCCCGTTCCCTCGTCCTTGGTGGAGAAGAAGGGCTCCAGCACCCGATCCCTCACCTCCGGCGTCATCCCCTCCCCTGTGTCGAACACCGCCACGAGGACCTGGGCAGGAGTAGTCCGCACCCGCACCCCGGCTTCCTGCCCGGAGCGGAGGGCTTCCGCTGCGTTCAGGAGAAGGTTCAGGAAGAGATGCTCCAGGGAATGGGCGTCCCCCATGACCATCACCGGCTCCTCAAGGCCGAAAGGATCCTCGAGGGTCGCGCCCCTGCCGGAAAAGCGCGGCAGAGCGGCGGCAACGGCGCGCCGTAGAGGCACGCCCACATCCATCTCCTTCAAGATCACGCGGCCGCTCCGGGCGAGACGAAGGGCGTCCCCCACCGAGGCGTCCAGGCGTTCGATGTCCCGTAAGGATCGCCGGACCAGGCGGGCCGCCGGCTCGCCCTCCCCGAGCCCTTCACTGGCCCGCTCCAGATCGATGCGGATGGCGGTGAGGGGGTTCCTCACTTCATGGGCCAGGGACGCCGCCAACTCCCCCATGGCGGCCAACGCCTCCTGGTGGGAGAGGCGGGCCAGGGTCTCCTGGAGGCTGGCCGTCATGTGGTTGAACGCCCCGGCCACGCGCCGCACCTCGTCAGGTCCTCGTTCCTCCACTTCCCTCTCGAGACGTCCCGCAGCCACGTCATCCGCGGCCCCCGCCAGGATTCCCAGGTGCCGCGTCAGACCCTGGCTCACCACCCCGGTGAGGAAGAGCACCACCAGGGTCACGGCCAGGAGGGCCAGGACACCGCTCCGGCCAGCCTCCGCGAAGGGCTCGGTGAAGTCCCCCATGGGGGCGGCCAGGGCCAGCACCAGGGGCGGCTCGTGGGACTGCCTTCGCGCCACCAGCCAGGTGTCGCCCTCCCAGAGGAACCGGTCCCGGGCGAAGACGCCGGGCTCCATGGAAAGGGGGAGGAGGGGCCTGCCATCGCGAGGCTCGAAAAGGGCCAACACCGAGCCGCTCACGCCCGGGGCCAGAAGGTCCAGGGGAATAATGGCATCCGCCCGAAGAAAAGCTTCCAGAGTGCCGATGTGCTCCCCGGTCCCGGGGAGATGAACGGGCAGGCTCACAGGGATGGGCGAAGCCCCGAACGCCTCGCCGAGACCCGGCTGCGGGCGGGAGGGCCTCACCAGCTCCGCCAGCACGTCGCCCTCCCGGCTCCTGAAGAGGGCCCGATCCGCCACGCCTTCCATCCGCTCCCAGGCCATGGCCACCGCCCCACCGCCGGCGCCAGCCGACGGCCCGGCCCCGCTGCCGCCACCGGTATCAGCCCCGAACCTTCTGCCCGAGACCAGCGCCTCCACCACCTCTTCCGCTTCCGCAAGGCTCAGCAGGCCCGAGCGGTGCATCTCCCAGTTAACCCGGGCTCGCCGAGCCATGTCCTCCAGGGCTGCCTCGGTGCGCGTCCGCACATAGGCCTCTGCCGAGCGCTGGGTGCTCCGTGTGAGCCAGAATCCCACGAGGCCGAGGGGGAGGACGGCTCCCAGGAACACCACGAGAAAGAAGTCGGTCCGCAGACGCCAACTCCTCCGGGCACCACCCTTATGCCAGATCATACTTCTGCAACATTCGATAGAGCCGCGGTCTCGACACGCCGAGAAGCTGGGCCGCTTGGGTGCGGTTTCCCCCTGAGGCGGCCATGGCTCGCTCCAACTGGGCCCGGGCCGCAGCCTCCACGGACACGACCTCGTCGGAGATATCCTCTCGGCAACTTGAGTCTCTCTTGAGGCCCAGGTGCTCCGGACGGATGACATTGCCGCTGGCCAGAACCACGGCCTGGACGAGACAGTTCTCCAGCTCCCTCACGTTGCCGGGCCAATCGTGCTCCAGCAGCACCTTAAGGGTCTCGTCCGGGAGCGTCACTTCGGGGCGTTTCATCTCCTCCGAGGCCTTCCGCACGAAGTGTCGCGCCAGCAGGGGCAGGTCACTCTTCCTCTCTCTCAGGGGCGGGATGCGGATCTCCACCACCCGAAGGCGATAGTAGAGGTCCTCACGGAATGAGCCCTCGGCGACCTGATCCTCCAGCTCGTGGTGCGTGGCGGCAAGCACCCGGGCCTCGGAAGGCTCGGGCTGCTCGCCGCCCACGCGGTAGAATGTCCGCTCCTCCAGCACCCGGAGGAGCTTGCCCTGAAAGGCCAGAGAGGTACCACCGATCTCGTCCAGCAGGATGGTGCCCCGGCCCGCCAGGGCGAATCGCCCTCGGCGCTCCCCTACGGCCCCCGTGAACGCACCCTTCACGTGCCCGAAGAGCTCCGATTCCAGGAGGGATTCGGGCAGGGCGCTGCAGTTCACCGCCACGAAGGGAAGGTGGGCCTCGGCGGAGTGTTGGTGGATGGCCCTGGCCACACGCTCCTTCCCCGTCCCCGTCTCCCCCAGGATCAGGGCGTTGGCCCGACTCGCCGCCACCTGCCCGATGCGCTTGTAGATCTCGATCATGGAGGGATGGCGACCCACGAGATGGCTGCCTATCTCTTCCGCCGTGGCCTGGTTGCCAGCCCGGCTTCTGGCGCGCCGATCCCGGAACACATTCTCAAGCACCCGGCGGACGTCGGCGACCCGAAACGGCTTCACCAGGAAGTCGTAGGCCCCCTCCCCCATGGCCCGGGCCACGGTGGGCATGTCTTCATAGGCCGTCATGAGGATCACGTCTGTGGTGGGCAGCCGTTCCCTAAGCAGCTTGAGGAACTCGATTCCGTCCATGCCCGGCATGCGGACGTCGGAGAGAACCACGTCCGGAACGACACGGTGCAGGAGGTCCAGCGCCTGCTCCGCACTCTCGGCGGCCTCCACGCTGAAGCCTTTCTCCACCAGCGCTTCGGCGAGGGACCTGCGGATGGCCGCGTCGTCATCCACGATGAGGATTCGCGCTGACATGATGCCAAGCCCTTGGAAGCTCGGTGCCGCGAACGCCGATCCTTCTCAACCCCCCACTTATTGCGATTACGGCCAGCGTAACCGCTTTTTCATTGCGGAGCAAGCATTTCCGTTCCGAAACCCCACTGCGCCGACGGAACACCTCCCTCCCGCCTCAGAGATTTCGCCGGCTCTCCGGACCCCTACTCCACCTCCGGCAGGCCCCTGCCCCACCAAGCCCCGGCGAACCCCATGAGGGAAAGGACCAGGAGCATGCCGGCGGGCCCCACCAGGGGAGCCAGGAGTCCCACGGCGCTGCTCAGGAAGAGAACCCCCCCGATGACCGTGTTGCTCACGGCCACGTAGTCCGTCCTCCGGTTGCCGCCGGCCATATCCAGGAGGTAGGTCTTCCTGCCGATCCTCACGCCGCTGTGGGCCATGGCCAGGAGGAAGA
>PXFI01000151.1 GCA_003564295.1 Gemmatimonadota bacterium
CGGGGCAGACACCGGGCAATCAGTCTGTGGACTCAGGAGTCCTGGTCCCAGGGCCTGCCAGGGGAGGTAGAGATGCGTCGGTAGGCGGCGTTCTGGCTTCTTGCCGGGGGACGGATCCGTACGGAGACGGCCTCGCTATTCAGACAGTGGAGCGCCCCGCGTTGCCCGCGGTGAGTCCTCCTACCGGGCGATCCGACCGACTCAGGGACCGTAACCGGCCCGCCCGCCTGCCGCAGGCGGCCCCCCCTCTTCCTTTCGGTCACACCGCCGCGCCCCCATCATCGTCACCCCCAACCGGGCCATCGAGGACTGGATCCCCCTCTTCGACGATCCTGGCCCAGAGCGCGCTGGACCGCCTCGCCTGAGGTTCCCCCGATTCGGTGGACACCCCGGAATTGAGGTATGGGAGGTGTCCTCGAGCGTCAGTCCTGAATGGGGGCGTTCGCCGGAATCGGTCCGCAGAGCTTATCCAGGAATTGCCATGCAATGCTGGGGCAAGGCAGTTGTTCGATACAAGTGCAGACAAACAGGCTCGGCTCCATTTCCTGTACCCGCTCCTGGGAGATCGGAACGTAGTGACTCGGGCTCTCGAGGTCGATTGTCCAGGCCCAGATCGGCCATACGGCAAGGTCTTTGTGCGCACGTCCGAGAGGGATGCCGAGCACCTTCTCGACCTAAGTGGTCGTAAAGGAGGTTCGGGCGCGGACGAGCCGTCCGCCGAAGGCGATCAGCTCAACGTCGTTCTCTGCAAGTCCCTGCTCGAAGCAGGGGAGGATGAGTTCCAGATCGGAATCACGGAGGACCGACCAGAGCAGGACATGCAGAAACAACCATAGACTGGTTTGTTTGTTGAACACCGCCGAGTTATCACCCGGAGAGTATCGAGCTTCACCTTCTCGAGTCTTTCCTCGTTCTCAGTACCGCGCAATAGCCGCCTCCGAATCGAGGAGATGGCATTTCAACGACTCCCTCGCCAGCCAAGGGCAGTGATGTTGAAGACGGGTCCAGGCTGTGACCAGGTTGACTGTGGCGACGGGAAAGTCTTGAGGCAGCGGTGAGAAGTTTCGAGACACAGAAGTGCTGAGACAACACGTCGGTTTTGGCTGAGGCTACCGCCTCTGGACCTCCCCGCTCTGATGTTAGTTCGGCGGACGGGACCCCCGGCGGCTATAGGCCGAAATGACCCATGCGGCGAACAGCGGCCGTCGTTAGCCTTGCAAAGGAGAGGCGCACGCACGCTGCCGGCATACTGTTGGCTACCGTTCGTGCCCGCTGAACATCCCTGACCCGCGGGACAGGGCGTTCCGGCCTCTTCTGCTTCTGTCGGATCCCCGAGAACGGTCCGGGGCGGTACAGGCCCGGAAGGATGTGGCAGTGATGGACCAAGGCTCGGCTCCCGAGTGGAATCACCCCGGCATTCCCGCCTTTCCGGGAACGCCGGGGGAGGTGGGGCTCCTGGTTTCTCCGGGGCGGGCCCTGGAGCGGTGCTGGCCGCCGGAATGGGCCGTGACCGTCCTCCGTGGGCCTGGATCGCTGCTGGAGTCCTGGGAGAGGTGCTCGGTGTTCGTGGTCTGGCCCGGGGAAGAGAGGGAGGGCTCGGTCCTGGAACTCCTGGAGGTCCTGGCCCGGCTGCGGGCGAGGGCGCCTGTGTTCGTGGTCCAGGAGCTAGGGAGCAGGTGGTGGGCGGGGGCGGGGGGGAGCGGCTTTCGGGCAAGCTCCCATGGCATTGGAGGGGCTTGAGATCCGCCCGGTCCTACGCCCCGAGGACTTGGCCCTGAGCATCCACGAGGGTGTGGCTGGGACGGTGGTGAGGGGCTTCGGCCATGTGGTGCTGGAGAGAGTTTCCGGTGATGCGAGCCTCAGGGCTGCGGTCCGGCTGCTCGCGCAACAGACTCCCCCTTCGGCAGGGCAGGCGCTGCACGGGCCGAAGAAGGAGGTTGAGTTCGTACGGCGGGTAGGCGGCCTGGCCCGGAGGGTGGGCTGCACGGGACGGCACCTCAGGACCCATTCCCGCCAAGCGGGCCTGTCCCTCAAGGGCCTGGTGAGATGGTCGGTCCTATTACATGGGCTGGGCCTCTTCCAGCCGATGCTGATGCCCTGGACGACCATTGCGGTTCGGTTGGGGTTCTCCGATAACTCCGCGTTGGCCACTCAGTTCCGGCGCACGGCCGGCGAGTGCCCGATGCGGCTTGCCAGGCGGCCGTGGCGATTGGTGCTGGCGCGGGCCTTGAACGACGTGACGAATTGCGGGAGGAAGGGAGAGGAAGAGGGGCGCACGGAGTCTCCCTGAGCAGGATCCAGGACAAACCCATTCCGAAAACGGGAAGTTCGTTCCGAAAACGGGAAGTTCGTTCCGAAAACGGGAAGCGGGGATGGACGGGAAGGCGTATCGTAGGGAAGAAGAGAAGAGGGGCACCGCCCGGAACCCCGAGGGGGAGACGGCCCCCAGGGGGCTCCTGGGGGGAGGGGGAGAGAGAGGACGAACGGTCTTCGGGCCAGGATGGCAGGATGAAGAACCTGAACCGATTTCTCGCAGCCCTATGCATCATCGCCCTGACGGGAGCCGTGGTAGCCAGCCAGCGCTCCGAGCAGAGGGCGAAGACCGATGCCGAGGCCCTTCGGGACGACGTCCGCAGGAGGGGGGTAGGCGATAGGTTTGCCGGTGACACCTTACCCACAGGCATCGGCGCCTTCCTTCACGGGATGCCGTCCGGCCCGGACGATGATCGACCCGTGCTTCTCTGGCTGGTTGTTCCGGAGAGCTGCAACGGGTGCCTTGGTGACCCCCGCGGCTGGAACGCCCTCGCTGCATCGGAGCGGTTCATCGCCGTCCTGGTCGTGGAAGGGGACACCGTTTCGTTCAGGCGGGCCGTGCGGGCCGTCCATCCGGCCACCAGACTCGTCATGGCACAGCCGGGGGCATTCCAGGAGACTCTCGGCTATCCGTTCGCGTCTCTGAGGCTGGTGGTGGATCCTGACGGCAGGCTGATCGCCGCTGACTCGCGTGTGCCCGTGGGGTGTGGGTGAGGAATGGGTAATGGAGGGAGTTCCGCTGGCTGGTCTGTCCGTGGGCGTTCCGCTCCGGACACGGCAGGGCCGGGCGGTTGGAGCCGGGTCCGTTACAGATGGCCCGCGGGCGCAAGGGAAGCGAGGAACCGGCCCGTGGCGGGAAGGGGCACGCGAATCCTCGCTTGGCCGGTCACAACCAGGACCGCGAGGCGGCTCCAGCCGCATGTCGGATCGCAAGCGTCACGGGGTACGCAAGGGGGAGCACCGAGGAAAGGGGGTGAGAGTTCTTCCGGCACCAACGGAAGCCCGGCGAGGGCCCGCCGGGCGAACCCTTGTGGCCGCCCTTGGCGGTGAGAAGGCACCCAGTCCAGTTCACCAGCACGAAAGGAGCAAGAGCGATGAAACGGCGTTTACGAGCATGGATCGCCCCCATCGTCATGGCGGGCCTCACCATCTGGGCCTCCGGCGTGTCCCTCGGTGAGTTGCGGGCAGAGGGCTACGAGGGGTTCAGTTGCTACCAATTCCCCCTCATGTGCGTACATTTCGATGGGCAGTGTGGGGGGTACTGCATGAAGCAAATGCAGCCGGACCTAGTGACGTGCTGCTGGGCCTTCGGAGAGGAAGAGGAATAGGGCCCCGCAGGGGAGAGTGCCGTTGGCCGGTCAGGGGCTGGCCGGCGGCACCCTTCCGCCCCGGCCCCTGAGTCTCTTGCGAGAAGCCTGGCGAGTTCCGAGAGGTCGAATGCACCCCTCTCATGGAGGCGCCACGCAGGCTGCGGATCGCCTCGTGCGCATCGCGCGCTGGCCTTGGAATGGCGAGCCACCCCATATCACCACCGGACTCCGAGTTTGTGCGAGCATCCGCTAACAACCTAGTATTGCTTCGGGCGCGCAAGGAGATGAGGGGTGACGTGGCGATGGGAGAGGAGGGTCGGGCAATCAACAAAGGGAGTGGACAGAGCATGTCCTGGAATCGGTTGACAGGGATCATGGCGTTGCTGGCGCTGGCCTGCTGCGATGCTCCTCCTCGGGGACCCTCCGGGCCCATCATCGACACGCTGCCCAGCGGCTTGCGGGTCGTGACCAACGTGCCTCCATGGTTGGATGGCTCCACCCGGGGGCTGATCCGGGCCACCGAGGAGCTCCGCATCGGCGAGGCTCTTACCGGCGGACCCGGGGAGTTTGGTGCACTCTCGGGACTTGAGGTGGATGGAGAGGGCAGGATCTACGTAAGTGACGCGTTGAACCATGACATCCGGGTGTTCCATCCTGATGGAGCGTTCTCCCACGCGTTCGGAGGAAGGGGTGAGGGGCCCGGGGAGCTGGACACACCATACGGGGTTCTCCTGGACCAGCGGGGACGGGTCTGGGTGCGAGAGGCCCGGAACATGCGCTTCTCCCTCTTCGAGAGGGACGGTACCTTCCTCGAAGTGAGACCCATTCGCCACAGGACGGTGGCGGGTCCCTGGAGAGCGGGATTCGACCGCTCGGGCCGTCTGGTGGAGTGGGACGTTCTCCTGCCGTACATCATCCACCCTGATGGTAGTGCGAGCTGGGATGAGCGGGCGCGGAGCAGGACTGAGATGACCTTCTGGCCCCTCCGGTTCCGGGAGGACGGTCTCCTCTTGGACACGCTCCCGCCCTTGCGATTCGACCTTCCCGCCACGCTGTACGGAGGTGGACGGCGGCCCGTTCGGTTTCCCGACCTGGAGTTCGCCATCGATGGAACGGGCTCGGTCTGGTTCGCGATGAGGGACAAGTACCAGGTCTGGCGCAGGACCCTGGAGGGAGACACTCTGCTGACGTTCTCCTTTCCCGCCGAGGCGCTCAGGGACCTATCGCGGGGGGAACCATTCCTCGTGGTGGAACGCATCCTCACGGACGAGGCCGGACACGTCTACGTCTTCCCCCGGGCGAAAGATGTGGAGGAGGCCGGGACCGCGGTGGACGTCTTCGATTCCAGAGGGGTCTTCCTGGCCCGGATCCTACTGCCGGTAAAGGTTGAGAGGCACCAGCCCCTGGTCCGGGGAGGAGCCCTCTACGGGGTGACGCGGGATAGCCTGGACGTGCCCTACGTGGTGAGGCTGAGGCTCCACCTGCCGGGGGGCGACTGAGGCTCCGGACCGACTCGGTCGCGAGCTCTTTCTCGCCCGGGACACGCGTTCCCGGGCCCGGAGTCGATTGGGGCGACTCCTGTTTCCCCGGGGCGGGGAAGGCCGCGCACCGGCGATTGTGGACCCACGCCTACCCGCAGCCCACCCTGAAGCGAATGCGTCTTCAGCCTGGTCCGCCGGGCGCTGGCGCTCCGGCCTCCATCTCCGCAGGAAAGCCTGGGACCTCTGTGCTGCGTGGCGCAGTCTTGAGGCACCTTCTGTAGATCCAGCCCGTCCACACAAAGCCAGGGTGGAAAGCGGACCACGAACCGTTGCCACGAGGCATGGCGAGACGGCACGTTCGGCGCCGGTTGTCTCGAAGCTTCCTGCCTTTTCTGTCTCAACACTTCCCCGTCCCCACAGGGGGGATCGGCGGGCCGCTGGGTGGCTGGCCGGTCTGGTTCGGTGTGGGCTGGGGGTTGATCCGAAGACTGGAAGGGTCGGGAGTGGGTGGTGCTAAGGGGGAGCGTGTTTCAGCTTCCAGAGCCCCGGCAGGAGCTCATCGAGACGGTCCTGGCTCCAGCCGGCGGCCAGGGTGGTGAGGACGTCGGTGAGGTAGGGTAGGGGCGCCACGCCGTGGAGGGCGCAGGTCCTCAGCAGGCTGTACAGGATGGCGGCGTGGCGGGCCGCCTGGGGGGAGCCGGCAAAGAGGTAGTTCTTCCTTCCCAGGGCGATGTCGCGGATCTGCCGTTCACAGAGGTTGTTGTCCAGGCTGAGACGGCCATCGTCCACGAACCGGGTCAGGGCTCGCCACTGGTTCAACAGGTAGCCCGAGGCCTTGGCCAACTCGCTACGGGGAGGTTCGGTGGCGGCCGTGTAGACCAGCCAGGCGTGAAGGCTTTCCAGGGTGGGGCCGTCCCGTTCGCGCCGGAAGGCGGCCCGGTCGTCGCTGTCGAGTTCCTTCAGGTCGGCGAGCGTCTCGGTCCGGTACAGGCGGCCCATGAGCTTCAGGGGGTAGGCCACCCGGCAGTCCGTGTCCTGGAGGGCCACGAACCGACGGCGACCGTGGGCCCAGCAGCCCCCCTCCACCGCCCGGGCCACCTGGCCGTTGTAGAGCCGGTCGAAGACGCTGGCAGCATCGGCCTGGACATACCCTTCCCGGCCCGCCAGAACCTTCCAGGGTCCCCTGGCCCCTTCCCCTGTGGGGGCGAAGCGAAACACCACGTCCCGGTCATCGCCCACGTAGGTCCAGACCGTGCCGGCCCTGATGTTGCCAAGCCCGCCAGGGTCCAGAGCTTTAAGGCTCGTGGCATCGGTACGCACCACGTAGGCGTCCCGGACCATGACCTCCAGCATGTGGTCCACCAAGGGTTCCAGGAGGGAGGCTACCCCGCCCACCCAGTCCGCCATGGTGGAGACCGGGATGCTGGCCCCCTGCCGCTCGTAGATCCCCTTCTGCCGGTGCAGGGGACAGTGGTCGGCATACTTGCTCACCACCACCTGGGCCAGGAGCGAAGGCGACGCCGGGCTCCGGCCTAAAACCTTGGCCGGGGCCGGGGCCACCGTCACCCCCCGCTTACACCGTCCGCAGGCCCACTTCTCCCGGCGATACTGCCGCTCCACGAAGTGGCCCGGCACATAGTCCAGCATCCGGCTCACGTCCTCGCCGACCTTCACCTTCTCGCCCCCGCAGCGCCCGCAGGTGCGCTCCTCCCGGGCGACCTCCACATGGTGCACTTCCCGCTGGACCGACGGGTCCGTTCTCCAGCTCCCCTTCCGTCCCCCCTGCTTCCGTCCCCGCCGGACCGAGCGCTCCCGCTCGATCTCCTCTTCCAGTTCACGGTCCTGCCGGGCCTCGGCCTCCGGGTCCGGCGTCCCCGCCTCCGGACCCAGCTGCTCCACCAGCTCCTGGAATAGCAACGCCAGCTGGCCCGGGTCCACCCGCTCCGACGTCCGGCCCGCACGCTCCCGCAGGAGCTTGGCCATCTGAAGCTCCAACTCCCGGCTCTTGCTCAACACCGCCGCCAGGGCCGAGAGCACGAAGTCCAGGGCCTCCTCCCCCCGCCCCTCCTTGGCCAGGGCCTGGGCCGCCTGGCGCACCTGTTCCAGGGCGGGTCCTGCGGTGCCCTGGCCGGTGGCGTCATATTGGGGGCGTGGTTGATCGTTCATGGCCCTAAGTATAATATACTTGGGGTCATGACGCAAGACCTTTCTACCCCATGGGCATCACCATGACCGTCACCACCGAACGCCAGCTCGCCCGCCTCCGGGCCCGCTTCGAAGAACGGGCCCATGACCTCGCCAGCGTGGGCTTCATCCTCCGGGGATCCATCCTCCGGCGGTTCTCCCGCTGCGGCTCCCCCGGCTGCGCCTGCCACACCGACCCCGAGCGCCTCCACGGCCCCTACTGGCAGTGGACCGCCAAGGTCAAGGGCAAGACCG
>PXFI01000258.1 GCA_003564295.1 Gemmatimonadota bacterium
GGCTGCGGATTTTGGGTTTCCGGGCGCGCCTACGGCGGGACCTGGGACTGGGCAGGTCAGGCAACTGGGCAGGTCAGGCACCCCGGCTCTGATCGAAATCGTCCTCCGGAAGGGGCTCGGGGTCGGCGGGATCGAACTGGGGGCTCTGGTCGAGGTCGTCGGGAAAGAATTGGTGGGCGGCCTCTTCTGCTTCTCCACCGGCGGGCTCCATGTCGAGCTCGGTTTGGGGTGGTCCCCGGGCGGGACAGATCAGCGGGAAGACTTCATAGATCCGAGCCAGAAGAGCGGCCCACTTGGAGGGCCGGGAGGGGGTGGTGTCGGGGGGTTGAGGGGCTGGCGCCTCTGCCCTGGGAGGCGAGGCGGTGGAGGTTGCAGGAAGGGGAAGCGGAGGTCATGCCGCACTTCAGACGGCTGCTGAACTCTTTCTCCACGTAGTCCGGTACGCCGTCGCCCATGGGATCGGACTCATTGGCCAGGGCGAGGTAGGTCTCCAGGTGTTCCCGGACGATGCGGTGCAGGGTGGTGGTTTCGGGGCGCCGCCGTCGAGAGGAGCGAGGCTGTCCCCTCCCGTCGGAGAACGCCATTCGTTCTTCGGGCTGTTGGTCTCGGGCATCGCTCGCCTCTCCCCAAAGGACGCACTGCCCCTATGATGCCTATCCTGCCTGGCGGCCGAGGCCTCTCGGGAACCGTGTCATACAGTGGAAGGTTGGCGGAGACAGGCGGGGCAGAACCGCCACTCGGACCGGAGTTGGGCTCCACAGCCACAGACCCGGAGGCGTAGGACGCCGCACCAGGGGCACCCGAGGCTTCCCAGGGGGACGTCCTTGCCGCACCGAGGGCAGGGTATGGAAGCGCCACCGTCGCCGTGGATCACCCGCCCCACCTCGTGGGGAGAGGTGATGCGTTCCGCCACCTTGCGGCGTGCATCCTCCTTGAGGGAGGACATTCCGGACTCCGTGGCCAGCCGCCGCAGCGTCCCCAGGGAGGCGTTGGCGGCCACGGCCTCCCGGAGAGCGTCGGTCATGGTCAGGACCTGGAAGATCCCCGTGCGGCCCCGATATCCGTCCGGGCACTCACCACATCCTTCACCCTTCCGGCCCCCGCAGGAGGGACAGAGGCAGCGCACCAGCCGCTGGGCCACCACTCCTGCCAGGCCACCGGCCAGCAGGTACGGGGGGACGCCCATGTTCAGGAGGCGGGTGATGGAGCCCGGAGCATCCACGGTGTGGATGGTGGAGAGGACCAGGTGCCCGGTGACGGCAGCCGCCATGGCGATCTCGGCGGTTTCCCGGTCACGGATCTCTCCCACCATGATGATGTCCGGGTCCTGCCTCAGGACGGACCTGAGGGCTGACGGAAAGGTAAGACCGGCCTTCGGGTTCACCTGGACCTGGTTGGCGCCAGGCAGGCCGTATTCCACGGGATCCTCCAGGGTGACGAGGTTCTGGCCTTCCCGGTCCAACTCCGCCAGGGCCGCGAACAGAGTGCTGCTCTTTCCGCTTCCGGTGGGTCCCGCTGCAAGGATGACCCCCTGGCCGGCCTGCATGAGACGGCGAAGGCGACGGAGGTCCTCCTGGGACAGTCCAAGCCCGTTCAGGTTCCAGGGAGCCTTCTCGGGGTCCAGGATCCGCACTACCGCCTTCTCCCCTCCCTTCACCGGGAGAGAAGAGACCCTGAGGGTGAGGTCCGATGCGACCCGCTTGATGGTGAATCCCCCATCCTGGGGCCGGCGCTTCACCGAGATGTCCATCCCCGCCATGATCTTGAGGCGGGAGAGGACGGCGTCGAGACTCTCGGACGGCAGGCCCAGGACGGTCCGAAGAACCCCGTCCAGGCGAAATCGGATCCGCATCTTGCCCAGATGCTTTTCCATGTGGATATCGCTGGCCCCCTCGTCCGCGGCCCGGGCCAGGATGTGGTCCAGAAGCCTCACCACCGGGGCGGACCGGGCTCTGCGCTCCAGGGCGTCGGCCGATGCCACATGGGGTTGCCGCCACTTCTCCGGAAGATCCCGGATGAGGCGTTGAGCCTCGTCGCCATAACTCCGGTCCAGTGCGTCGAGAATCGCTGTGGGGGAGGCCACCACGGCCTCCACCCGGCGGCCGCTCTGAAACTGGACATCGTCCAGAGTAGCCAGGTCCAGCGGGTCGGCCATGGCCAGCCGGATGGTCCGTGGTGTGGTGGAGATGGGGAGTGCCCTTCCCCGCCGGGCAAGCTCGGGCCGGATCATCCGGAGGGCGGCAGGGTCCGAGTCCAGGGGAGGGGGTTGATAGGGGAGGCTCAACTGGAGGGCGAGGCAGCGGGCCACCGCCTCCTCGTCCGCCCATCCTCTCTCTACGAGAAGCGTCCCGATACGCTGCCCCGTGTCGAGTTGCTGGGCGAGGGCCTGCTCCAGGTCGGCCTCGGAGACCGCTCCGACATCCAGAAGAAGTTGGCCAAGGGTCTTGGGTTTCGGTTTCACCCGGGAATGCTGCTGGAACCGCCGGGGCGGCCCCATGGCGGAGGGGGACCGGGGATCAAGCTCGGAGATGGCCGGAAAGGTATCGGAGGATCATGCCCGGAATGTCAGTGATGGTTGATCCGGGGGTCGGGTGGCCCGATGCCCACTCCGTCCAGAAAGACGAAGAGGACCCTAGATTCCGAGACGCTCACGGGTGTCATTCGGGGACAGTCCATGGATCCGGACGAGCTTGTCCCTTGCCGACGCTCCCCGGATCACTTCCACCGAGGATCCTGGAATGCCCAGGGCCTTGGCCAGGACCTTCACCAACTCCTGGTTGGCGGCTCCCTCCACCGGCGGAGCCGCCAGGCGGACCTTCAGGGAGTCTCCGTAAAGGCCCACGATCCCCGGTCGGCCGGCTCTGGGTTGAGCCCTCACCAAGAGGTCTGTGTGATCCGGTCCCCCCGTCAGGAGTGGCACCTGCGGACCGGGGGAATCAGCGGGCGGTCCGGAGGTCCATGGTCACCGTGACAGAGATGTGGCCCAGGTCTGAACGCTCCCGCAGAGCATCCCTCATGCGGGGCTCCATCTTCTTGAAGGCCGAGAGGGCTCCGTTCCGAAGCTCCTCACGCAGGACCTTCATGGCGTTGAGATCGGAACGGGTGTTCCCCGTGGTCTTTCGGGCCTCCAGGAGATCATCGGGCCGCACCTCGAAAGGAGATATCCCCACGTCGTCCGACCTGGCCGAGTCGTGGTAGCGGATGACCACACTCACGTCTCCCCGGGCATGATGATGGTGGAGATCACTGATCCCCCGGAAGCGGGCGGCCAGCTTTCCCAGCTCGCTGGAGTGGGCCGTCTTGCGGTAGGCCTGGTCCACCAGCTGGAATATGCGCTTCAAACGCTCGGGGTTTGTGGCATCGGGGGGAGGGCTGACGGTGTCCAGCTCACGGCCAACGGCCTGGCGATCGTCGGAGGGGCGGGCTGCGGTTTCCTCGTCACGTGTCCGCTCCCGGTCGATGCTCTCGAGGATTCGGTCGGGGTTGGTCCGGAGGCTCATGGTTCCTCTCCCTGCGGGTCTCGCTTTGTGTCCGGGAACAAGGATAACCCCCGCCGGGGACTGAAGCCAAGGCCCGGGCCGGTGGCAGCGAGGGCCTGCTGGGACGTCGGCGCGATCAGGGGCAGGGACGATTGAGGTGTCCTGGATCGGTGGCAGGGGTGCGAGGCCGTCCAGGGAAGGAAACTGCATCTTGCTCCGTAGCACCTGTGGGTCTATATGGCATAGTGCACCTGGGTCGGGAGTCGGTGGTGGAGGACCTTGGCTTTCCCCAGGGTCCCCGCCTTGAACGGTCGTTCTCGAAACACGGAGGGACACCATGAAGAAAGTTGCCGCATCCGTCCCGCTCCTTCTGGTCCTCGGCGCCTGTGCCGGTCCCGCCGGGGTCGCCCCCAGCGGGGGGCTCATGTACTGGCTGCCGGAGCCGTTAACGGCGGTCTATCTCACCGAGTCCACCAGCAACTTCAACATCGATGCCGGGGCAATGGGCAGCTTCGGGATGCGGGCGACCCGAGAGGCCACCATGGATGTTTCCTTCGAGCCGGGGACCGAGGGGGTGGAGGTGACGGCCAGGTACCGGAGCCTCTCCGCCAGCATGACCCAGCCCATGGGAGGGGCCCAGAGGGCGACGGAGAGGGACATGGATGGAGACCTGGTCTTCACCCTGGATCGTACCGGCAAGCGCAGCATCGTCTCCCTACCCACCACGAGAGCCGCGGCCGAACAGCTGGTGGATCCCTTGGGCATGGCCCACGAGATGTTTCCCCGGCTCCCCGGTGGCGTCGTGAGACCTGGCGCCACCTGGGTGGACACCATCCAATACGAAACCCGGACCAGCCAGGGGGATCAGTCCTTCAACGGCGTGGTGACCTATACCCTCCAGGGGGATACTCTGGTGGAGGGCAGCGCTCTCCTTCGAATCACCTATGAGGGCACGGCGGACGTACGGGGAACAGCCATGACCGAGGGGATGCAGGTCCTGCAAGCCCTGTCGGGCACATTCTCGGGAGCCGTTCTCTGGGACCCGGTCCGAAGTCTCATGGTGGCCGACGAGGGGACCCAGGACATGAGAGGCTCGGTGGACATACCGGGGGCGGGCATGCCCCCCATGCCCATGAGCATGAGGGGGGCGAGCTCCACCCGTCTCCAGGAAGGCTGAGGCGTCGGCAGGGGGCTCCGGGCCCCGGAGTCATCTGCCCCTTTCTCTGCTGGGTAACGCCTGCCGCCTCGTCGGGGGCAGGAGGGACAGCCCGGCCTGGCTCGGGGTGTTGGCGGAAGGGATCCGAGCTCAGGGGCGTCCGGGTCCGAAGACGACCCTCGCTTCGGCGCCGACCTGGATCCCAGCTTCTTCGAACCAGCCTCTTGGTACCTCCAGGGCGAACATGGCGGGCCTGGCGGAAGGGTAGGTGCTCTCGTCCTCCGGTTCCATGGCCTGGATGTCCACGATCCTCAGGTGCTCGTCCATGTAGGCGATGTCCAGAGGGATGAAGGTGTTCTTCATCCAGAATGCCCGGGTCTGGCTGTCCGGGAAGACGAAGAACATTCCTTGCCCGGGGTCCAATCTCTCCCGGAACATGAGGCCGCGCTCCCGCTGCTCCGGGGTCCGGGCCACTTCCGCTTGCACCGTGTCCGTCCCAAAGATGACCCAAGCTTCGCCAGGCGGAGGAAGGCGTTCCTGCTCGGCAGCGGGCGAGGGGGCTTCCCGGTTCGTGGGAAACTGGTCTTCGGAGGGACCACAGGCGGCCAGGAGTAGGAAGGCGAACGTCAGCCACAGGGCTTTCGGTCCCCGGGGGGGATTTTCTTTCATGGGTAACCAGGCATGAGTCATGGAGGCCGCATCTCCACAAAGAGTGATCGTCCTTTTAGGTTGAGACCCTGATCCTCCGCCCCGATCCGGCAGGGGGGCGGATTCCCATAGATACTCTTGGAATTGGATACCCCGCCAGGCCCATAATGCTCACCCCTGAACTTCTCAAGATCCTGGTTTGTCCCGAAACGAAGCAGACGCTGAAGTTGGCGGATGCCCGGGTCCTGGACCGGCTGAACCTGGCCGTGACGGAGGGGCGCCTTCGCAACCGCGCCGGTGAGCAGGTCAAGGAAAGGCTCCGGGAAGGCCTGGTCCGGGAGGACGGCAGGGTGCTGTATCCGGTCCGGGAGGGTATCCCGGTCATGCTCCTGGACGAGGCCATCCTGCTGGATCCTCCCCCCTCCTGAAGTATGGCCACGATAGGAACAATCATCATGCTGCGAGACAGGCGATTCCCCACTGCCGTGCCGGGTAGGGCATCCAGGCTCCTGGTCCCCGCTATCGGGTTGGCCCTTCTGCCCTTTGGCCCCCCGGGCCTCTCGGCTCAGGACGAAGGGGAGCCCCAGCGCCCATGGAGCCTCCAGAGCGAAGTGGGAGCCAGCGCCTTCTTCGGCGCGTCGGACCAGATTTCCGTGACTACCCGACTGGCGGCCGACTGGAAGGGGTCCGTCCTGGAGCTTGAGAACCAGGGGTCGTTCCTGTACGGAGAAGCCACCACGGAGGAAGGAGTGACCTTCGTGAACAAGCGCTCCTGGGAGCTGGGCTCCAACCTGAGCTTCCGGGGGTTTTCCCGGGCGAATCCCTACATCTTCGGGCGGGGGCTCTCCAGCTTCGAAAGGAAGATCCATCGGCGGTACAACGCCGGGGCCGGGGGGCGCTTCACGGTCCTGGACGACCGGCGGTCCCGCATGGACTTCAGCATGGCCGTCCTGGCGGAGAAGACAGTGGAGGCGGACAGGGCTTCGGCGGACGACGAGCTTCTGGCCCGGTGGGCGTGGAGGTTCCGCTTCCGGAGAAACTTCTCCGATGCCCGGGTGGTGCTCAACACCGAGGTGGAGTACAACCCGGTGTTCGACCAACTCGCCAACTTCACCTTGCAGTACCAGAGCAGTCTTTCTTTCGCCTTGTCGCGAATCGTGAGTCTCAGGGTTTCCCTGGTGAACAACCACGACAGCCGGGCCAAAGACAGGGGAGCCAGGAGCAACAACGACGGGCGCATCCTCTTCAGCGTGCTTGGCTCGTTCTAGACTGGGGCGCCTGCCTCTCGCCTGCACAAGAGCCCACGGTACCGAGACTAGGGATGGCGCCATCAGCCGACCGGTACCGACAGCTCCCCCCTCACCACCGTCACCGCCTGCCCGGAGATGTGCACCCTCTCTCCCACGAGCCCTATCCTCAGGGTGCCTCCCCGGGCCGATACCTGCCGGGCGACGAGCTCCTGCGTGTCCTTCTCCCGGGCCCAGTAGGGGCCGAGCATGGTATGGGCCATCCCCGTGACGGGGTCCTCGTCCACCCCCACCCAGGGCCCGAAGAAGCGGGAGACGAAAGCCACCTCTCCCGCCCCTGGTGCCGTCACCATGACCCCCAGGGCCGTGGGGCCCAGGTTGACCCTGCCGAGACGGTTGTAATCCGGGGTTACCCGCCGGACGCCAGTTTCTGTGGCCAGGCGCACGATCCACCCCTTTGTGGCCACCAGTGTGGGGGAGGTGGAATCGCATCCCAGGGCCTCCAGGAGCCCCTCCGGGGGTGGTGCCGGGGCAGGAGGATCGGCAGGGAAGTCCATCCGCAACCACTCACCCTCCTCCGCCGCCACCTCCAGGATGCCACTGAGGGTGGAGAAGCGAAGGGGCGGCTCTGCCCCGGATTCCCGAAGGAGGATGTGGGCAGTAGCCAAGGTGGCGTGGCCGCAGAGGGGGACCTCCACGGTGGGGGTGAACCAACGGAGCAGGCGGATCCCGTCGGCGTCGGGCGGCTGCACGAAGGCCGTCTCCGAGAGGTTCATCTCGGCGGCCACGGCCTGCATGAGGTGGGAAGGGAGGGGGGAGTCCAGGAGGCAGACCCCTGCAGGATTCCCGGCGAAAGGACGGTCCGTGAAGGCGTCCACCTGGTAGAAGGGTATCTCTGTCGCCGTGGGCATTGGTTTCGCCTCCGA
>PXFI01000235.1 GCA_003564295.1 Gemmatimonadota bacterium
CGAAGAAGCGGCTCCCCCAAAGTCCTCGCTCCTCCCCGCTGACGGTCACGAAGATGAAGGAACGTTTGGGGCGCTCCCCGAGCATGCCAAAGGCCCGGGCCAGCTCAACCACGGCCACGGTGCCCGACGCGTTGTCGTCGGCGCCGTTGTAAATGCTGTCGCCGGCTTCGTTGGGTCGGCCCGTGCCCACGTGGTCCATGTGGGCGGTGAGGAGAACGTACTCGTCCTTCAGGACCGGATCGCTGCCCTCCAGGATTCCCACCGTATTGGGGAGGTCGAATCCCCCCACCTCCCGGGCCGCGGTGGTGAGGATGAGCTCCAGCCCGGGGACTTTCTGAACCTCCAGACGCCCTTCCGAGCCTGTGGCCGGCATGGCAAGCTGGACGCCGTGGGAGGCAAGGAGGGGGGCCAGGCTGGACTCCCGTACGTTGAGCATGGGAAAGCCCGAGCCGTCATCCCATGGACCTCGGGTGAGGGTCTGTTCCCGGGCCCGTTCCACGGCGGCGTCCCACTCCTCGTCGGAGCTGCGGTCCACCAGGATGACGGACGCCGGCTGAGCCCCCATGATGCCCGTGGGGAACCTGACCCGACCCCGGGGTGCCCCCACGGCTCCAGGAGGGGGCACCAGGATCACGTGCTTCCCCTGCAGCTCGTCGGCAGGGAAGTCCCCGGCCCCCAGGAAATCCCCGGCCAGGACCACCACCTCTGCCGTCACCTGACCTGCCCCCGCCGGCCGAATGAAGCTCAGATCGGCGCCGAAATCCAGGGCGTCACCTCCCACAACCCGGGCCTGGGAGCCATCGAAGTCCGCCTTGAACTCCCGCATGTGATAGTTCTGGATGAAGGTTCCGTCGTCCCCTCCCGGCCGGAGTCCCGACCGCCGGAACTCGTCGGCCACCCACGCCGCCGTCATGTCCAATCCCGGACTGGGACTGTCCCGGCCCATCATGGAGTCGTGGGCGATGATCTCAACTTTGTGGTAGAAGTCGGCCTCGTTGATGAGGGCCACGGCTTCCTCCAGCGGGACCCCCCGCTGGCAGGAGAGGATTCCGGGAAGAGCGAGTACGGCCAGGACTGCGAGTCGTCTCATGTCGAATTCCTTGGTGGTGCGGGTGATCGAGAAGGCTTCGGCGGCCCTCCCGGGGCCTCAGGGCCCGGGGAGGAGGTCAGGCAAGAGTAACCGGGGGGAGGCCCCCTGGGAACCGCGGAGGATGGGGTAGGGCTCTCCCGCCCGCAGACTCCCGGTAAGGAATCCCCAGGCCACGAACCCGTCGTCGGAGCGGGGCTCCAGCAGGGTGAAGATCACCCGGGCCAGGGGCTGGTCCATGGGAACCACCACCGTCCCCGGCTCCAGGATGGCCGTGGAGCTCAGGTAGGAGCCCAGGACGGTCTGCTCGAAGCGGCCCTGGTACTCCCGGGCGGCCGTGGTCACGGAATCCACCCCGAACTGCTCCACCTCCATTGTTCTCGCCTCCTCCAGCACGAAGGTCTCCACCCCGTGGGCCTCCAGCCTGATCCGGAGTTCCACGAGGTCCGGAGGCAGAAAGTAGCTTGGAGGAACGCGCTCCGTCTCCGTGGCCCGGAAGCTCACGAACTCCTCCATCTCCTGTGGCACCTGGACCCCCGTGTAACGGAACATCATCCTGCCCGAGTAGGGGTTGAGCTCCTCCTCCACCTCCCCCATGAGGATGGTCACCGGCTCGGCGGAGGGGCGGAACCCGGCCCGCAACGCCAGCGATTCCCCCACCAGCGAAAAGCGGTCCGCGTCGGCGGCCATCCGGGCGAGCTCCGTGGCGTGGGCATAGCTGAAATGGAGGATCTCCTCCACGAACCAGAGGGACACCTTGGTCCGTTCTTCGAAGGTGGCATAGGCAAAGGCTTCACCCAGGATCCCGAAGCGATTGCGGAGACCCGCGTAGTTGTTGCTGAAGCGACCCCGGTGATCGAAGGTGAACCATCCTCCCTCAACTCCGTCCCGGGCGGGCCGGGCGTTTCCATAATGGTACATGTCCCACCCGTGCTTCTCCTTCACCGCCCGTGTGATGGCCGGCAGGAGCCGGTCACGGAGGAGGCGATCCATGGCCTCCGGGGTGGAGGGGTGGAGGGGAGGAGCGTAGGTGAGGTGGTAGCCGTGGCGGGTACCGTTGGTGGTGTGGAGGTCCACCGCCACGTGCGGATCGTAGGCCACGAACAGCTTCGCCATGGCTCGGCTTTCCGGGGCGTCCAGCTTGAGGTGGTCCCGGTTGAGGTCCAGATCCTGGGCGTTGGCCCTCTGGCCCATTCCCCCAACGGGCCCGTGCTGCCTGGGTCGGTTCAGAACGCTCACCCTCTCGTTCCCGTCGGCGTTGTACAGGGGAGCCACCAGCAGGACGAGGGAGTCGGCCCAGTGGGAGTGCCGCCCCCGGGAGAGCTCACGGAGGAGGATCAGGAGGGCCTCCTTCCCCGCCACCTCCCCTGCGTGGATGCCGCCCTGCAGGTACACCCGGGTCTTGCCGCTGGCCCTCACCGCCTCCGGCGATGCGTCCGACACTCTGCCCACCACTACCATGGGAATGGGCCGCCCCTCGAAGGTGTAGCCCATGGTGGTCAGGTGCATGTCCGGCCGTTCCCTCACCACCTCCGACATGAAGTGCACCATCTCGTCGTAACGGGAGGTTTCGCGGAAGTCCGTCCGTTCGGCCCGGGTAAGTAGGGGGTCCTCCACCCTGGCCCGGGTGGGGAGAGACCCCGGCGCTTCGGCCCGGGTGGGCAGGGACCCCGGCGCCTGGGCCCGGGCGGGAACGAAGAAGACCAGAAAGATGGAAAAGACCAGGAGCATGGAGCAGCTCCTGCGAAGGATGGGGCATCTCACCATGGCTCTGCCTCGGAATCGTGGTTCGGGGGTCCCCTGGGGAACGACCGAACACCAAGGTACAGGCCAGGCGCTGGGGGCGCACCGGTCGCTGATCCCACCCGAAGGTCGGGTTTTGTAGCGCACCTGGTCAGCGCAGGGCGCGAAGGAGGGCCTTGATTTGCGCCTCCGGGAGGGGGGCCCGAGCCACCAGCCACCCCCTTCCCCACCGCATCTCCACCTGGTTCCATCCCCGCGGGAGTGAGGCCTCCAAGACCGCCGGCGAAAGAGGTCGGTCAACCCCGGCCTCCTGGGCCTGGGCCTTACTGGCGGCCCTGACCTCCTCGAAGGGCTCCATGCCCATGAGCATCCCGAGATACCTGAGCTCCAGGGTGTCACCCACGGACAGGAGCTGCCGTACGTGGAGTGCCCTCTCTCCAGGCAGCCACTCCTCCCACTCCACCGAGAGGACCTTGAGTCCGGGAACCGCCAGGGAGCTTTCCGGGAATCGATCCTCTTCCCTGGCACCGGTCAGGGCCCACGCCGTTCCCTCCGGGGCCGGCACATCCCCCATGACCCGAAGCTCCTGGGGCGCCAGGGTCGGGGCGGGCATCCTCGAGCGGAACAGAGCCTCCAGGACTCCCTCTTCCCCAGGTGCCCGAGCCACATCTGCGGCCACCCCTTCAACCGGGGCGGCGGCAGGGGGCGGGGCGGCGCTACGGACATCGACACTTTCTGCATCCAGAGCGGCTTCCTGCCGCCGGTCTTCTTCCGGCTCACGGGGCGACGCCTCACCCGGCCCGACCCGGGCGGCATCCACGGTTTCTCCGGCGCCCGGCCGCGCCACCGCCTCCACATCCTCCCGAAGCACCACAGCTCCACCGGCCCCGGCCTCTTCCGCACCGGGGGCTCCGGCTCCTCCCCTCACACCAACGGCCCCCTCTTCCTGGGGCAGGCTACGCCATACCTCCCCTCCCATCCAACCCACCCCCAGGGCCAGCACGATGGTTGCGGCCCAGGCCAAAGGCATTCCCCTGAGGGGACCCCTGTACCGGGGCCTCTCCTCCTCCCGCAACCGGACCTCTTCCCGAGCCCCGCCGGGCTCCGGAGCCGCCGCCCGCTCCTGGAGCTCTTCCAGGGTGGGCAGCTCCAGGGCACCCAGGTCGGGGCCCGCCAGGATGTACCCCGACTGCTCCCGGACCTTCTCCTCGTCCTGGAGCCGCTCCCGGCAAGCGGTACACTGGGAAAGGTGCACCTGGATCTCCTCCTCCCGTCCTTCGGGCAGCAGGTCCAGGGCGCCGTCCAGATAGGCGTGAAGCTCCCCGTCAGTAATGTGCCGCACGTTCCTTCTCCATTTCCCCGTGGGCCTCCACGAAACGCCTCCGGGCCCTAGCCAGGGTGGTCCCCACGGCCCCGGGCGCCAGGTCCGTCAACTCCGCGATCTCCCGGTAGCTCAGGCCCGCGTTCCAGAGCAGAAGCACTTCCCGGTCCCTTTCCGTAAGAGCAGCCAGGGCCCGCCGCACCTGGTTCCGCTCCTCCTCCTCCAGGACGGCCTGGTCAGCCGGCGGAGCCTGGCGTCCCTCGTCGGCCTCGGTGCGGAGCAGCGCCAGGTGCTTCTTTCGGCGCAAGACGGACCGGGCCTCATCCCGGGCCAGGTTTATGGCCACGCTGAAGAGCCAGGCTCGCGGCTCCCGGGGCTCACTGCGGAGAGCCCGGACGAACGCCTCCTGAGCCAGGTCCCTGGCACGCTCCAGGTCCCAGACCTTCCGGTGGAGGAATCGGACGAGCTCCTCGAAGGTGCTGCGATATACCTCCCCCCAGTCCACGCTCACCTTGCTCGGCTGCCTCCGTCTTACATTGTCCGGCCTCGTTGGCGCACCCCGGACCCACGCTCAGGGGCCCCGAAAGCCCCTGGCCGCATCCCGGAGAACCTCGGGAGGAAGCTCGTCCCTTCCACCCTCGGCGAAGCGGATCCTGATCCCCCTCCCCTGAACCTCCACCTGGGTGAAGGTCTGGGCGTACGGGCGAAGCTCCGGGAGGAGCTCCAGCAGGTCGAAGTAGCCCTTCCCGAAGGGCGACACCTCGAGAACCCTCACTTCCTCTCGGGCCTGCGCTTCTCTCCATACACCGTCTTCCAGGTGAAAGAGCCGCCCAGCCACGGAGCGCAGATCCTCCCGACCCCTCAGAGCCGGATCCAGGAAGGCCTCACCGGCCACCGCCAGATCCGATTCCGAGGCCACGGCCCGCAGCGCGCCGGCCGCCCGGGCCCGCCTCACGGCACCCTCTCCGTGCACGGAAAAGGCTGCTGCCTCCGGGCTCTGATCCCGGAAGCGGATGGGCAGAGCCATCGCCCCGCTCAGGTCCCTCGGCACCTCCGTCCCGGGCTCCAGGACCAGGTACGAGGTATAGGGGCTCGGCAATCCGTATCGGAGCGCCGTCTCCCTGATCTCATGCATGAGCTCCTCGCCGGGGCCCTCGGTCCAGACCCTCCGGGTGAGGAACCCCAACTTCCGGGAGGCCCAGAGCCGGGGAATGAAAGCATTTCCCTCCTCGTGAACCGGAAAGGACGCCTCCAAGGCAAACCGCAGGGACTCCCCACCCCTCCTCCCCTCCAGGACCAGCTCTCCCGCCAGGTCACCATCCCCTGTCTCGTACCGGCCGAAGAGGACCAGCTCCTCCCCGGCGAAGACGTCGGGGATGTCCACCGGGTAGAGTTCCTTGATGCGGGCGGGCGCCCGGACCAGGGCCAGGTCCGTGAGGACGGGATGGCGGATCTTGGTGGCCAGCAGGCTCAGGGCCCTCTCCACGCTCTCCCCCGGCTCCACGTAGTGGGTGTTCCCCCGTCCCTCCTCCGACATCCGGTCCAGCAGGGCAGTGTTGACGTCGTGCCCCACACCGAAGGCAAAGATCCTGGCCCTCCCCCTCTCCTGGGCCAGCTTCCAGAGGATGGCCTCCACCGAGATCTCCCCAACGGTGGGGATTCCGTCGGTGAGGAAGATTACAACGGGGAGGCGATCTCGGGGGCTTTCCAGCCGCAGGGCTTCCGCCAGGGCCCCGGAGATGTTCGTACCGCCGTTGGCCTCCAACCCTTCTACCCAGGCCCGGGCTCGGGCAAGCTCCTGGGGCCTGACCGGCATCCACTCCAGGCTCAGGGGCCGGACGGCGTGGCTGAACGCCACGAGGCGGAACCGGTCCTTCGGCGCCAGGGTGCCCAGCAGCTCCAGTAGGGCCGCTCGGGCCTGCCGGATCTTCTCCCCGGACATGGAGCCGGAGACGTCCAGGACCACGGTGAGGTCTCGGGGCTCGGCAGGAGCTTCCCCCCGGCCGGGGGAAAGGGAGAGGAGGAAGTAACCGTCCTCTCCTACGGGCTTATGGGCGACCAGGGTGAGGCCCAGGCTCTCACGAGCCAGGGGAAAGAAGAGGGAAAAGGACCCGGAAAGAGTCCCTTCGGCCCGGACCACCAGAGTCTCACCCTCACGCTCCGTTCGGACGGGATGGGTGGGTGAGAAGGGATCCAGGAAGCGGCTCCCCCGAGCCACCCTCACCTCCAGCGTCGCGGGAGAGGGAGCCGGACCACACCCTTCCGATGGCGCCGAGCCCCCATTCCAGCAGCTCGTGGAGGCCGGCACCCCCGCCGCGTACTTCAGGTGGAGGGCGTCACCGGCCTGGTCCAGGAGCTGGGTGAAGCGGAGGGTGACCCTCCGGGTCTCCCCGGGGGCCAGAGGAAAAACCCGGGCGCGAAGGAGGCCCAGACCCACCAGCTCGATGAGGGCCGGGTCCTTACGCCTGCGGACGATCTCCTCGTAGATCTCCCGGGCCCTGTCGGCGTCCATGATCTCGCCCCTGATCTCCTCCTCCCCCTGGTAGAGGGAGAAGCTCCGGAAGACCGCGTCCCGGGGCAGTGGATACAGGTAGTCGGCCTCTCCCAGGGCCGGCCCGTTGGACTGGAACCACTCGTCCACCACTACCGTGGCCACATTCCCGGTCACCTCCACCCTGACCTCCGACTTCAGGCGTTGCACCCAGGCGCCGGGTTGGGGCCGGAGTGGCTCCACCCATCCTTGTGCCCGCAGGGGCACAGGCACAACAAGCCCCAGAAGCACCAGGATGAGTGGAAAGTGTCGAGAAACACCCGGCAGGCGGCTCTTCGTCCTCGCGGTGGCCATGGCCCGTCCTCCACGTCAGGGGTTGCGTTCCAGCCCTCTCGACATGGACGACGTGCGAACCCCGGGGAATTTGCACACGAAGGGCCGGGTCCCCCACCACCCCGAGGTGGAACCCGGCCCCTATCGTCTCTGGTGACGCCGGCCCCAGGGACCAGCGCCTTCCTACCTACTCAGGATGTAAAGGTTGCCGGCGAAGGTCTCCACCGACACCCGGGCACTGGCGTCGCCGGTTTCGAACGTCAGCCTCTTCTCCCGCAGCCCCGGAAGGGCCCGCCCCGGGGTGGTGGTATCCGGCGCCCCGGGAAAATCGACCTGGATATTACCCGTCAGGGTCACAGCGCTCACCCGGGCGTTCATGTCCTCGGGCAGATGTAGTCTCACATTCCCGGCGTGGGTGCCGAAGGTGTACCTGCCCCCGTCCTCGATGCTCCCCTCGTACCGGAGGGACCC
>PXFI01000038.1 GCA_003564295.1 Gemmatimonadota bacterium
TGTCCGAGCTCCGTATGCTCACCAGCACCCAGTTCGACTCGAAGATCATCCTCTCCGTCGTGTTGGCCGGCGACCGCCGCCTCACCGAACGCTTCCGAAGCGACGACCTCCTGCCCCTGGGTAGCCGCATCCGCACCCGCCTCGCCCTGGACTACGCCACACCCGACGAACTCAGGGCCTGTCTCAAGCACCTCGTCACCTCCGCCGGTAACCCCGCCCTCCTGACGCCGGAGCTCGCCGCCACCCTGGCCGATCATGCCGGCGGTAACTTCCGTACGCTGACCACCATGGCCGGCGAGCTCCTGACCGTCGCCGCCCAGCGCGAACTGTCGCAACTCGATGAGAAGCTCTACTTCGAGGTCTTCAGTCCGCCCCAGTCCCCTCGCCCCTCCAAAGCCGCCGCCGGAGCCCGTCGCCCATGACCCCCACCCCCTCCAGCCGCCAGCTCAAGGTGGTTCGCGCGGCCGACATCACCACCCCGGAAGAATCGGCTCCCGCCTGGCTGGTCGAGCACCTGTGGGGCTCAGGCGCCGTCGGCGTCATTGGTGGGGCCCCCAAGGCCTGCAAGAGCTGGCTCGCCCTCGAGCTCGCCGTGGCCGTCGCCTCCGGCCGCCCCTGCCTGGGAGGCTTCGCGGTCCCCGACCCCGGGCCGGTCCTCGTCTACGCCGCCGAGGACACCCCCCTCCAGGTCCGCCAGCGCGTCGAACAGCTCTGCCTGGCCAGAGGCGCCCCCTTCCACGCCCTCGAGCTCCACCTCATCCTCGAGCCCGGCCTGCGCATCGACCGCCCCGAGCCCGTCGAGCGCCTCCGGGCCACCCTTGCCCGGCACCGCCCGCGCCTCCTCATCCTTGACCCCTACGTCCGGCTCCAAGGGGCCGACGAAAACAACGCCACCGAAGTGGCCGCCATCCTCGCCACACTCCGTGAGATCTCCAGGACGTTCTCCCTCGCCCTCCTCCTCGTCCACCACGCCCGAAAATCCCCCGGCAGCTCCGGCGGCCAGACCCTGCGCGGCAGCTCCGACTTCCACGCCTGGGGGGACTCCAACCTCTACCTCCGGCGCCGAGCCGACGATCTCATCCTCACCATCGAACACCGCGGCGCCCCCGCCCCGCCGCCCCTCGCCCTGACCCTCACCCCCGACCCCCTGCGTCTCGACATCTGTAGCGCCCATGCCCACCCCCCCACCACCGCCCTTGAAGAACGCCTCCTCGCCGCCCTCCACCAGGGCCCCCAGCGTCTCGAAGAGCTCCGGGCCGCTGTGGGCGCCCGAAAACAATCCGTCGCCCACACCCTCATGAGCCTCGAGGCCTCCGGCCTCGTCGTCCGCCGGCCTGACGGCTGGCAGCTCTCCCGCTGCCCCACCTGAGCTCGGTTCCCAGTTCCCGGCCCTATAGTGTGGGAACCGGGAACCGCACCCTCACCCGCCCCTGCGACCCTTCCCCCGTTCCGCTACGGCGCCCAATCCCCCACCTTGCCCAAAGGGCCCCAGAGAAAGCCCCACTGGGCGCCCAAGCGGAAGGGGGGGCGCTGCCCCACGAAAACCAGGCCCACCGGATCACCTATGGGCAGCGCAGCCCCCCAACCTCCCCCAGGCCCCCCGACACCACCACCAAAAACCGCGCCCACACCACCATCAGAAAGCGTGCGCACGCTCACCGGTAGAACGTGGCCGGGTCCACCTGGTGGCGCCTCAAGACCTCCGCCACCGTCGTGTTCGGCTGCCTGGCCTCCTCCAGGATCCGTAGCTTCTCCTCCAAAGGGGGACTTTTTCTGCCTTCCGTTCTTCGACATCTCAGCCTCCTCTGTGGCACCTCATCCATGCCCCGCTCTCAAGGCCAAGCTGTCACCTTCTCTCTCACCCGAAAAGTCCGGTTTCGGGTGAACCATTACATCCGCCTCTTCGGCCTTGCGCTGCTGGTCTCTCGGGATGGACAGATCCCCCTGTGCAGCCAGGTGTACGAGGGGAACCAGGTCGACTCCAGGCTCTTTCCCGACTCCCTCAGCCGGATCCGGGAACGGTTGGCCGAACTCTCTGTGGATCTCGAGCAACTCACGGTGGTCTACCACAAGGGGAACCTTTCGAAGGCCAACCAGGCCCTGGTGGATGAGACGCCCTTCGGCTACGTGGCCTCCCTCGTACCGGCCCATCACCAGGACCTCATGGCCATCGAGCTCGATCAGTATCAGCCCTTGTCGGAGGGCAGCAGGCTGAAGGGCGTGCCTGTGTACCGGTGCCGACATAAGATCTGGGGGGCCGAGCGTACCGTGGTGCTCTTCGTCAGCGAACGTCTGCGTTCCGGCCAGATCCGCGGCCTCCGGCAGCATCTTGTGAAACGACTCAAGACACTCGCGGAATGGAAGAAACAACTGGGCAAGCCCCGCTCCGGACCACGCAGCCCGGAATCGGTTCGCAAGCGCATCGACCTGCTCCTCTCCGGGCAGCACCTCGGCGAGGTGCTCCACATCGACTACCACCCAGACCGTAAGGGTGAGGATCGACTCGAGTACGGGGTCGATGACGCCGCTCTCCAGCATCTGAAGACGGAGGTCTTCGGCAAGCGGATCGTTGTCACGAACCGTGACGAGTGGTCCACCGAGGATATCATCCTGGCCTACCGGGGCCAGAGCAAGGTCGAAGCCGTCTTTCGCCAGATCAAAGACGACGAGCACCTGGCTCTCCGGCCCCAGTACCACTGGACCGACCAGAAAATCCACGTGCATGCGTTCATCTGTCTGCTTGCCCTCCTGCTCGCCAGAGTGGTAGAGCACCAGGCCCGCGACCTCGGACGCCGGGAGGGGCTATCGACTCTCCTTGATCATCTGGGCCGGATACGTCTCGCCATGGTGCTGCGCCCCTCGGGCAAGAGAGGCGGGCGTCCGCGGGCAGACTGGCAACTTGAGATCGCGGACGAGGAGACTACCAACCTCTTCCGCTCCCTCGTTCCGGACAGGCCCCCCTTTGTGTATACGGATGGATCGCCCAAAACCCAAGGATAGAGCCGCGTTCGCCCAAGACCGGTCGTTACGCCAGTAAACTCACGCAAGCGGCTCAAGAAGGAGGCGAAGGGCGCCGGTGTCACCATGAACGGGCTTATCCGACAGCGGGTGTTCGGCACAATGCGAGCGCCCAGGAAGTCCTCCGCATACTTCCCATTCCAACTCGAGCATGAGCCGGTGATGGTGGCAATGTACCCGCGCTCTGCCAGAGCATCAGCAGGCTTCTCGCCCTCCACAAAGATGATCAGGTCACCTTCCTCTTTCGCCTGTAGCAACTTGTGAAGGCGGTACGGGACCGGCGGGTTTCCTCGCTTCGAACCGTCCAGCTGCCGCGGATAGACCGTTTTCTCGCTCGCCCGACTCCAGCCACTCGTAGCGATCCCGGTAAAAGACAGGTCGGCCCTCGGCGTCGGTGTATGTGTGCGTTACCACCTTCTGGCGGCTGCGTGATCCACCACCGCTCGGATTTCTTCCGTTCAGGGGCACGTCCAACTCCGGTGCAAGGGTCGTGATTGACTCCCGGAAGTCGCACGCGAAGCAGCCCCAAGAACCGCCGGCCATCCAAGCCGAGGGGTTATGGTCGGCATGGCGAGGGCAGCGAAATCGAATGCGCTCACCATCCTGCTTCGCCCGGCGATCGCGGTCGGCAAATAGTGCGAGCCGGAGGTCGTCACTGAGCATTCCGCACGTACCGGACATCGGGGATCATCGGGCCGTCCAGGAGGCGGCAGGGGTTCGGGCTATCCAGGCCCAAGACCGAGAGGCCGGTTTCCGCTCCCGTTGCTATTCCAATGTTGGCGTCGCAGTATGCTCCCCACCGAGCGCGGATCTGGTCGGGGTCGGTTGCCGACCGTTCCTGCCAGCTGCGAAGGATCGGGCGCTTCTCTTGCGGACGACAGGGGTGAACACGCCAACCCCGGCCGGCGGAGTCGAGGGCGGAGTCGAGGGTGGTCATCGCCTCAGCCTGCACCATTACCGTGGGACTTCCGTTCGATCAGGCGGCGGGTTTGCTCCGTCCATGGCCACAGAGGAGACACCAATGGCACGCCAACGCGCGCATTGCTCGGCAGCCCCGATCAGGCCATAATACCCGGACCATGGACCCTCGACGGAGCAACATGATGACACGCCGGATCCTGCCCGCTCTGCTCCTCCTGCTCGTGTCGATCGTGACCGCGTGCGCCCCGCCGGCGCACGTACCTGCCGGGCCCGAGACCCGGGCCGGTGCGAATCCCGCCTTCCCTGACGTCGCCCGAGCGGACCCCGCCGACCTGGGCATCTCCCTCCGGGGCGAGCCCCTGCGCGAGCTGGAGGCGGCCGATACGGTCCACGTGCGGGCCTTCGGGGCCGTGCCCGACGACGGACGGGTGGACACGAGGGCCATCCAGGCGGCCATCGACGAGGCCGTTCGCCGGGGGACGCCGACGGTGGTGGCGTTTGAAGCGGGGGAGTACCACCTCGACGCGTACGAGGAGAGGTACGCGCTCCGGGTGGAAGGCGCCGAGGACCTGGTCCTGGAGGGGAACGGTGCCCGGCTCATCATGACGCGGCCCGAGATTCTCACCCTGCGGACGTCCCGCAGCCGGAGGGTCATCGTCCGGGGCTTCGAGGTCGACTACCAGCTCTACCCCCACACCCAGGGGTGGGTCACGGAGGTGAACGCCGACGAGCGCTGGCTGAAGGTGAGGATCGACCCGGCCTGGCCCGACCCCGACATGCCCCACTTCCTGGCCGCCGACTACAAGTGGGCCTTCATCAAGGACCGCCACGACCTCGCGGCGTTCAAGGAGGGCACGGAGTACCGGCTCTACCTTCAGGACTGGGAGCGGGTGGAGGAGGGCATCTGGCTCTACCACACCCGGTACGCCTCGAAGCTGCAGACCGTCGAGGTGGGGGACCCCTTCGTCCAGATCTCCCGGGTGGACGGCTGCCTCCTCTCCATCTCTGACTCGGAGGACGTGACGCTCCAGTCCCTGAGGCTGTACGTGTCCCCGGCGTGCATGCTAGGGTCCGGCGGCTCGTCCCGGGTGAACTACCTGGACGTGGACATGTCGCCCCGGCCCGGGAGCTGGTTGTCGGCGGGGGCGGACGGGAGCTACAACGCCAACGGCAGGGAGGGGCCCTGGGTGGAGGGCTGCCGCTTCGACGCCCTCGGAGACGACAACCTCGTCATCAAGGGCACGGGAGCCTACGTGGTCGACGTGGTGGACGACTCCACCTTCGCCCTGGTCCGGGCCCGCCACCGCTTCATGTACCCGCCCCTCTCCTTCGAGACGTACCTCGCCCGCGACTCGGTCTCGAAGTGGGAGGTACGGCCGGGGGACCTGCTGGAGATCGTCGATCCGCTCCTGGGGCGGATCGTG
Organism: Gemmatimonadota bacterium; assembly: GCA_003564295.1. Classification (GTDB taxonomy): domain Bacteria; phylum Gemmatimonadota; class Gemmatimonadetes; order Longimicrobiales; family Gaopeijiaceae; genus PXFI01. Next base: position 5,364 of record PXFI01000038.1, read on the forward strand.
TCGGAGCCCAGGGTGGTCCGCACGGACACGCTGCCGAACGCGGTCCTGGTGACGACCGACCGGCCCGTGCCGGGTCTCCGCGTGGGCACGTCGGCGGACAGCTCCCTCACCGTCCTGAACCAGAGCAACACCCTGCCGGGCTTCGTCGTGAAAAACAACGAGTTCCGCAACGCCCCTCGCTTCGGCTTCCTGCTGAAGAGCCACAACGGCGTGGTCCTGGACAACGTGTTCGTGAACCACAGCGACCAGTCCATCGCCATGATCAACACGTATCAGGAGTTCGGAGGGCGGGTCTACAACATACTGATCCAGGGAAACCGATTCGTGGGGCCCGGCGGCTGGCCGGTGAAGACAGCCGAGACGGCCCAGCACAGGCTGGTAAGGCCGGAGGGGCGGGACATCTTCTCCACCGTCACCGCGGCCTTCACGGTGCCCGTTGGGCAGTGGGAAATCATCCAGACCGACGCCGTGGAGCTGAGGAACCTGCACTTCATCGGCAACGAGTGGCGCAACTGGCGCCAGCTGCCGGCCCTCACCGTGATGAACGCCGAGGGGGTGACGATCCGGGACAACACCTTCGTCCGCGACACGGACGCCCGGCGGCGCGACCCCCTGTGGCTCGGCAGGGCACCGATCCGTATCCTCCACTCCCGCAACGTGGAGATCGGGGCCCAGATGTTCCTGGGGGCCGACTTCGACCCGGGGGGCGTGCGTGCGAACGTGGAGGTGGTGGACTCGGAGAACGTGACGTTCGGGAGGCGCTGATCCCCTCGCTCCCGGAAGCCCCCGTTCCGCCGCGGCCGCAGAGCGCCGTGAACCTCGCATCCCTCTGCCGAGCTGCCACTCGGCGCACACGGTCCAGCGCGCGGGTCGGCGAGGAAGTCTAGCCAGGTGAGGGGACCCATGTCTCAGCCGTAGGATGTGGCGGTGACAGCGGTGGTGCCGAAACAACCGGCGCACACCAACGGTGACAAACGTTGGCGACACCGGAAGTCCAGTGATTCCAACGCGATACAGCGCTCGCCGGCGTCGGAATGGAGCCTGATAAGCGTGAGTTGCGTATTCCGGCGCATGAGGCCCACCTGTTCCAATCGAAGGTGCCCACCCGTTCCAATCGATTAAGCCCACCCATTCCAAGGGAAGGTGCCCACCTGTTCCAACGCAACAGGCCCACCCATTCCAAGGGATGAGGCCCACCCTCAGGAGGGGGGTAGGGTTTCCACCGAGTTGGAGGTGAGCGCGGCGCTGGATAACCGTTTCGTGAGGCCGTCTCTTCCTTCTCCTTTGTTCACCATGAACCGGGAGGGGAGATGCCGGCAGAGAGGTTGTCCATGCGTAAGATCAGAGAAGTGCTTCGACTCCGGGCCCAGGGGTTGTTGGACCGCAAGATTGCCCGGAGCGTGAACGTCAGTCGGACCGCGGTCCGGCGCATGCGGGAGCGAGCCGAAGAGGCAGGTGTCAGCTGGCCCCTGCCCGAGGAGTTGTCCGACAGTGCCTTGGAGGCTCTGCTCTATCCTCCCATACCGTATCCCAGCATCCAACCTCGGGCGGTTCCCGATTGGAGCCATATCCATCGGGAGCTCCGGCATCCCCGTGTCACCCTTCAGCTCCTGTGGCTGGAGTACAAGGCCACCCACCCTGAGGGCTACCAGTACAGTCGGTTCTGCGCTCTCTACAAGGCATGGAAGAACACCCTCGACCCAGTGCTTCGTCAGGAGCACAAGGCCGGGGAGAATACATTCGTGGACTACGCCGGGCAAACATTACCGGTGGTGGACGGCGAGACCGGCAAGATCCGAGAGGCCCAGATCTTCGTGGGCGTGTTGGGAGCCAGCAACTATACCTTCGCCGAGGCCCCCTGGACCCAGACCCTTCCCGACTGGATCGCCTCCCACCAGCGGATGTTCGCCTTCTTCGGAGGTGTCACATCGCTCCTGGTACCCGACAACCTCGCATCCGGCGTGAACCGGGCCTACCGGTATGACCCTGAGCTCAACCCCACCTATCAGGACCTGGCAACCCATTATGGCACCGCCGTACTGCCGGCCCGCAAAGCGAAACCCCGGGACAA
>PXFI01000216.1 GCA_003564295.1 Gemmatimonadota bacterium
CACGAGGCCGGCCATGCGGTTTTGGGCCTTCGCATTCCGGGACTGGATCCCATCCACAAAGTGACCATTGTGCCCCGGGGACGGGCCCTGGGCATCACCGCTTCCCTCCCGGAAGAGGACCGGCACACCTACACCAAGCAATGGCTGCAGGGCCAGCTAGCCATGCTATTCGGTGGCCGGGTCGCCGAAGAAATGACCTTCGGACTGGACCGAATCACCACCGGCGCGGGAAACGACATCGAGCGAGCGACTTCCATGGCCCGGAGGATGGTGAGCCAGTTCGGCATGTCCGACGTCATCGGGCTCATGGCTGTGGGAGAGGGGGACCACGAGGTGTTCCTGGGCAGGGAGCTGGTGCAGCGGCGTGGAGTCTCGGAGCACACGGCCCGGCAAGTGGACACGGAGATCAAGCGGATCCTGGACGAAGCCCATGCGAAGGCCCGGGAGATCCTGGAGACGGAGTTGGATCTCCTGGAGAGGATCGCGGAGGCCCTCCTGGAGCGGGAAACCCTGGACCGTTACGAGGTTCAGCTTCTGGCTGAAGGAAAGCCGTTGCCTCCCCTGGAGAAGCTTTCGATTCCGGGTGCCCCTTCCGATGGAGCGCCCTTGACAGCTCCCGGAGAGTCCAAGAGCAGTGGCCGGGGGGAGGAGAGGATCGCCGAAACGGATGAAGCCGGGTCCCATGGGGGCTCTCCCGAGAACCAGGCCGAGCTTCCCCTGGATGAAGCGGAGAAGGAAAGGGCCCCTCGATGATTGTCGTGCCATCCCCGCTGGAAATGGAATCGGGGATCGGGGCGGTACCGGGAGCGCTCCGGCAGGGCGGGATCTGGGAGGGGTGACATGAGCCGGCTGTGGGACCAACTGCAGTTTCTGCGGCCAGGCTGGGGAGATCTCGTGGAGATCCTCGTCGTGGGATTTCTCTTCTACCGCCTCCTCATCCTCCTCCAGAAGACACGGGCCATGCAGATGCTGCTGGGAGCGTTCCTCCTGGTGGGGGTCTACTTCGTAGCGCGGCTCCTGGATTTCGCCCTCATCCGCTACCTCCTGGAAAACCTCTTTCAGTACGGGGCCATAGCGGCGCTGGTGGTGTTTCAACCGGAGCTTCGATCGGGTCTCGCCCGGCTGGGCCGAAACCGGTTCATCCGGTACCTCAGGACCCTGGAAGAGAGTCATGAGACGGATGAGCTGGTGCAGGCCGTGATGGACCTTGCACGCCTGAAGAGGGGAGCCATCATCGCTCTTCAGGGGGAAGTGGGCCTGGACGAGTATGCCGAGACGGGGAGCCCGGTGGACGCCCCCGTTTCCGCAGAAATCCTGAAGACCATCTTCACTCCGTACACTCCCCTGCACGATGGGGCCGTCATTATCAACGGGGGCAGGATCGCAACAGCCGGGGCCATCTTGCCTCTCACCCAGAGGCCCGTGAGCGACAAATCCCTGGGGACCAGGCACCGGGCGGCCATTGGTCTGAGTGAGGAGACCGACGCGGTGGTGGTTGTGGTGAGCGAAGAGACCTCCCGGATCTCCGTGGCCAGAGGGGGGAGGATCGAGTTGGGCGTCGACGAGGCCCGCCTCAGGGAGATCCTGGAGGGGGCCCTGGGTTGAGCGGGGAGAAGGGGGTGCGTTGACATGGTCGGGGAACCTCCCATAGATTGCCGCGGTTCCTTGCGCAAGCTCGTGCCCGGCCCATAGGGCGTTGGAAGAAAAGGAGTTCCTCTTGGACGGCACCCAATACCAGCTGTTGACGCTCTTCGCCGATGGCGGACCCATGATGTACCCCCTGATACTCTGCTCCCTCATCGCCCTGGGCGTGATCCTGGCGAAGGCCTGGACCCTCTGGCTGGCTCACAAGGGCACCAGGTCCTTGCTGGTGGAGGTTGAGGAGGTGGCCAGGGCCGGCAAGATCGACGAGGCCATCCAGGTGGCTTCCGAGACACCGGGGCCCGCAGCGGCGATCCTTCTTGCCGGATTGAAGCGGATCAAGAGGAAGACTTTGGCCGAAGGCGAGGTGGAGAGGGCCGTGAGCACCACCGGTGCCATCGAGCTCGGCTTCCTTGAAAGAGGCCTGGTGGTCCTGGCAACGGTGGCGAACGTTGCCCCTCTCATGGGCTTCCTGGGCACTGTGGTAGGGATGATTCTGGCCTTTGAGGCCATCGAGCTGGCGGGAGACGTGGAGCCTTCTCTGGTGGCCGGGGGCATCAAGGTGGCGCTCCTCACCACCGCCACGGGCCTGGCCATCGCCATCCCCGTGAACATCGGCTACAACTACTTCGTGACCCGTATCGACCTGCTTATCTTGGACATGGAGCGGGGAACGCAGCAGATTCTCAACCTGGTATGGGACATGGAGAAAGAGGGCAGTCTCAACCTGGTCCGGAAAGAGCCGGTGCGGAGAGTCCTTTCGGGTGTGGGCTCCGGTTCGGCGCCCATTACCCGCAGGCCGGCTGAACCTGCCGGGGACCAGGGGTTGGTATCGGGAACCACTGACCCTCCGGAGGATACAAAAGAGTAGGGCGCGTGTTCACGGGCGTGAGCCGTTTCCTCCATTTATTCGCCTCATAAGTGCGCGACACGAGAAGGGCAAGAAGGAAAGAGAAATGGGCATCCTGAATCAGAAGAAGACGAAGGTCAGTGACCAGATTCCCACTGCGTCCATGGCCGATATCGCCTTCCTCCTCCTCATCTTCTTCCTGGTGACCACCGTCTTCCCCAAAGACAGGGGCCTGGCGGTGGTACTGCCCGAGCCGGGGCAGGAAACGGAGGTGAGTCCCAAGAACATCCTCCATATCATGGTCCGGACTGACGGGATCGTGGACCTGCGTCGAGGGGAAAGCACCTCGATCCAGCAGGTACGGGCCAATGATCTGGAGGCCATCTGGCGACATGAGGTCACTGCGAACCCGAATCTCATCGCCGCCGTGAGGACCCATCCCGATGCCCCGCATCGCTTTATGATCGACGTCCTGGATGCCTTGCAGCTGGCCGGGGCTGAACGGATTTCCCTGCAGATGTTGGAGGAGTTTTAGCATGGCCATCAAGGGTGGCGGTTTGGACCGCAAGTCGAAGGCAGCCTCGGAGATTCCTTCGTCCTCCCTGGCTGACATCGCCTTCCTTCTGCTGATCTTCTTCATGGTCACCACGGTCTTTCGCACCGACAAGGACCGGCCCATCGAGTGGGCCCAGGCGGCCGCCACGGAGAAGATCGACGAGAAGGTCAAGAACATTCTGAACGTGTGGGTGGAACGGGACGGGTCCATCTGGATCAACGACCGGAACTATCCCATGTCCGAGGTGTCGGAAGTGGTAGGCCCGCTTTATGCCGCATCGCAGCGTCACCTTGTGATTTCGGTTCGGGCCGATCGGGAAACGCCCTACTTCTACATTGATGCGGTGCAGAAGGAATTGGTTTCCGCTGGAGTGGTTCGGGTGGTATTCGCCACCGAGCTCGAGCGGCAGATGAGGGGGATCAGACGATGAGCGCACAAGAAACATCGGCAGGACCCGCGAAGGAAGGTGCTCTTCTGACTGCGAACGACCGCTTCAAGCGGTCCTTCGGGGCCTGGTTCTGGACTGCCATGATCCTGGCCACCGCCGCCCACTTTGCCGTGTTTGCCTTCTGGCCGGAGATGACCGCCGAGGACGTGTCATTCACCGCCGACGAGTTCACGGCCATCGAGCTGCCGCCGGAGGTCGAGATTCCGCCGCCACCCGAGGCCATCGCACGCCCTGCTACACCGGTGATTGCCACTGCGGACATCGACGAGGACATCACCATCGCCCCCACGACGTTCGAGGACAACCCGGTGGACGATCTTCCCCCGCCGCCCACTGAGACAGCCGATACGGACATCTCCGCTGCGCCTACGTTCACGCCCTACACCGTTCGTCCCGATATTATCAACCGGGCCGAGCTGGCTCGGGCGTTGGAGCGGGAGTACCCGCCCCTTCTCAGGGACGCAGGTATCGGTGGAACCGTCCTGGTCTGGTTCTTCATTGACGAGGAGGGGAGGGGGCAGAATACGGAGGTCAACCAGAGCTCTGGGCACAGGGCGCTGGACGAAGCTGCACTCGCCGTGGCGCCGATCATTCAGTTCACTCCGGCCCTGAACCGGGACAAGAGAGTCCCGGTCTGGATTTCCTTGCCCATCACCTTCACCACGCGATAGGTTCGGGTCGGACGGAACCTTCCGTTTCGGAGTCTGGCCTCGCCGGTGATGCCGGCGGGGCCTTTCCGTATGACGTGGCCAAGGGGGAGCTGCTCCGAGGGCTAGGGCCTCCGAGCGTCGGGAGCGCCCAAGCCCCTTTGCAGAAGAGTGTTCCTTCACCTCGAAAGAGGCGCTACAATAGAGATCTATGTACGAAGCCCAGCTCCGGGAGAGCCTTCCGCGCGTCAGGGAAGCCATCGAAGCCGCTGTTCGTCGGTCTGGCCGGGAGCCTCGGGAGGTGACCGTGGTGGCCGTCACGAAGGGCCATCCCCTGGCAGCATTGAAGGCCGCCCTGGCCCTGGGGATTCGGGACCTGGGAGAGAACCGCATCGAGGAGCTGGAAGAGAGGGTGGGTCTTCTTGGACGGGAGGCGGTCGTCTGGCACATGGTGGGGCACCTCCAGAGCCGGAAAGCCCGGCAGGCGTTGGCCACGGCGGACCTCCTTCACTCCCTGGACACGCTGAAGCTGGCGCGCAGGCTCTCGGCCTTCGCCCTCGAAGACGGTTATCGCTTTCCGGTACTGGTCCAGGTGAACGTATCCGGAGAGGACACCAAGAGCGGGTTCCCGGCGGACCAGGCGGTTGAGGCCATCCACCAGATCGTGGGCCTTTCTGGATTGGAAGTCCGGGGGCTCATGACCATGGCCCCCTTCGTGGACGACGATAAGCTCCTTCGGCGGACCTTCGCCGGACTCCGGCGTGTCCTGGAGGAAGCCAAAGGGCTTCCGGGGTTCGTAGGCCACGAGCTTTCCATGGGGATGACCCATGACTTTGAGCTTGCTGTGGAGGAGGGAAGCACCATGGTGCGCATTGGGACGGCACTTTTTGGGGAGCGCCCACGATGATCGATCTGACGCCGTTGGATGTTCGCAAGAAGAGGGGGGATTTCCGCCGGATCCTTCGGGGTTACGATCCAGAAGAGGTGGATTCCTTTTTGGAGCTTGTGGGGGAGAGGCTGGAGGAGTTGGTAAAGGATAACCTCCTTCTCTCTGATCGAGCGGAGCGGCTCGAACGCAACCTCACAGCCCTGTCGCAGCGGGAGAACGCAGTCCAGGAGGCTCTGGTCACGGCCCAGAAGCTCCGGAACGAGGTCCAGGAGCAGGCTCGCCGCGATGCCGAGGCCGTCAAGGAGTATGCTCTGCGGGAAGCTCAGCTCCTCCGGGCCGAGGCCGAGGCAGAGGTCGTCAAACGCCTGGGTGAGGTGGATGGATTGATCCGGGAGCGGCGGCGTGCCCTGGAGGAAATGGAACGCAACCGGAGGAAGTTCCTGAAGTCCTTCCGGGGCCTGCTGGAACGGGAGTTGGACGCCATCGAGGTAGAAGAAGCCCGGGCACCCCTGGAGGAGGTCACTCTGGAGCTGGAATTGCGGGGGTGGAGTCCCCCCGGTCCAGCGGATGCGGTTGTCGGCGATGGTGGGGATGAGAGTGCCGGCAAGGAGACTCCCGAAGTGGTGGTGTGGGACGAGGCGCCGGAGATCGTGCGGGAGGAGGAACTGGAGACAGTAGCATATGATGACTCCGGGGTGATGGAGGAGGGGGAGCCCGAGATGCTGGAAACTGAGGACCGTCCTGTTCCGGAGGGAGAGCCTGTTTCGGAAGAGGAGTCCCTCCCGGGAGATGATTCCATCCTGGAGCGTGAGTCCCACCCGGAGTCGGAGGCGCCCCCCACCCGGCCGGGCCGCCAGCCCGAATGGCTCTTCTCCCTCCTGAAGCGTGAGGGGGAGGATGAGGAAGATGAAGATGCCTAGGCGGAAGGGCATGCCCGAAGCCGAGCCTGCGGATCCCCTGGCTCCTTTCCGGGAGGCCTCAGACGCCATCCGGGCTCGAAGCGGCCTAGAGCCCCTGGTGGGCATCATCGTGGGAACGGGGTTGGGAGGGCTGGCCGGGGAGATCCAGGTGGATGCCGCCATACCCTACGGTGAGATTCCCCACTTTCCCCTGTCCACGGTGGAGAGCCACCAGGGGCGCCTCCTGTTGGGCACGCTGGGTGGCACCCCGGTGGTAGCCATGCAGGGGAGGTTCCACCGGTATGAGGGCTACTCATTGCAGCAGGTAACCTTTCCGGTTCGGGTCATGCGGCTCCTGGGCGCCCAGGTTCTGGTGGTGTCGGGAGCTTCGGGGGGGATGAATCCCCTGTGGGCCCCCGGGGAGTTGGTCCTCCTGGACGACCATATCAACCTGCTTGGGGAGAATCCCCTGGTGGGACCCAACCTGGACGAGCTCGGCCCCCGGTTTCCCGACATGTCGGAGCCCTATGACCGTGAGCTCCAGGAGTTGGCCATGGAGATTGCCCTGGAGCGGGGGATCCGCCTGCACCGGGGGGTCTACGTTGCGGTGGCCGGCCCGAACCTGGAAACCCGGGCCGAATACCGGATGCTCCGGGGGATGGGAGCGGACGTGGTGGGCATGTCCACCGTGCCGGAGGTCATCGTGGCCCGCCACATGAATATGCGTGTCCTTGGGGTCAGCATCATCACCGACACCTGCCTTCCCGACGCCCTGGAGCCGGCGGACGTGAGCAAGATCATCCAGATCGCCAGGGAGGCCGAGCCGAGCCTCACCACCCTGGTCCGTGAAGTGGTGTCACGCCTCGAGAACCCTTGAGAGCCTCGACCTTCATGCGTTATCCGGAGTTGCCCGACACCCTCCTCGGGCTGGAAGAGGGGATCCTCAACGTTTGGCGAGAAGAGGATCTCTTTCGCAAGACGCTGGAAGCCACCGCCCGGGGTGAGCCGTTCGTGTTCTACGAGGGCCCGCCCACTGCCAACGGCAGGCCCGGACTCCATCACATCATCAGCCGGACCCTGAAGGATCTGGTGTGCCGCCACCGGACCATGACGGGACGGAGCGTGACCCGCATCGCCGGATGGGACACTCACGGATTGCCCGTGGAAATCGAGGCGGAGCGGAAGCTGGGAATCAGCGGCAAGCCCGAGATCGAGAAGCTGGGCATCGCCCGCTTCAACGAGGTTTGCCGGGAATCGGTGTTCACCTACAAGGAGGTCTGGGAGCAGCTTTCGGAGCGGATCGGTTACTGGCTGGACTACTCCCGGCCCTATGTCACCTTCCACCCCGAGTACATCGAATCCGTC
>PXFI01000346.1 GCA_003564295.1 Gemmatimonadota bacterium
ACGAGCGGCAGCAGCGGGGCCGCCTCCGAGAGCACTTTCAGTGGAACGTGGACATCGTGGGAGAGGCGGGGGTGGGGGCCGACGCCGAGGTCCTGGCCGTGGCCGTCCATGCCCTGCAGGAGCTGGGGCTCGCCCCCGGGGACTTCCGGGCCCGGGTCTCGGACCGGCGCCTCCTGTCAGCCCTCCTCAGGGATGCCGGAGTCAGGGAAGAGGCCCTTCCGGTAGCCTACGGGATCATTGACAAGCTGGAGAGGGAGGACGCGTCCCGAAGCCTGCGGCGGCTGGAGGAGGAGTGTGAGCTGACGGCCTCCCAGGCGGCCCGGGTGGTGGAGCTCTTCCGGACTGGCGGCCTGGAGGAGGCTGCCTTGGCCCACGGTGATGATCCCTCGGTGGCCCGGGCCCTCCAGGAGCTGGAGGAGTACCGGGGCATCCTGATGGGACTGGGCATGGGAGACTTCGTGGAGTTCGACCTGAAGATCGTCAGAGGGCTCGCTTATTACACGGGGATCGTTTTTGAGCTCTTCGACCGAAAGGGGGCGCTCAGGGCCATCTGCGGAGGAGGCCGTTACGACCGCCTCCTGGAGCTGGTGGGGGGCGAACCCCTGCCGGCGGTGGGGTTCGGAATGGGGGACGTGGTGCTGGGGGAGCTGCTGGCGGAGCGGGGGCTTACTCCCTCGGTGGGCCGAGAGGTGGACATCTTCCTGGTGAGCGTGGTTCCGGGGCTCCGGCCCCTGGCCCTGGAGCTTGCCAGGGCTCAGCGAGACCGGGGTCGCAGCGTGGTCTACTCTCTCAGGGGGCAATCCGTCCGCAAGCAGTTCTCCGCCGCCTCGTCGGAGGGGGCCCGGTGGGTGGTGGTCCTGGGCCCCGACGAGGTGGAGCAGGGCGTGGCCGTGGTCCGGGACATGCGGGCCGGCACGGAGGGTCGGGTGCCCCTGGACCTTCTCAGAAGGGGGGAGGGGTTGGATGGGCAAGAACAAGAAGTATGATCCAGAGGAGATCGAGGCAGCCCTGAGGGTGACGGAGCGGGCCCTCCGGAGGCTGAACATCCTGGAATACATCATTCTGTTCCTGGCCCTGGCCCTGGCCCTCTTGGGCGGCGCCCTGGTGGCCTGGGTCGTGAGCTCCGCCACGGACCTTTCCTTCCGCTGGGTCTGGACCTGTGCGTCCTTCCTGCTCTTCGTGGTCCCGGGAGGATTCGTGTATCTTCGTGAGCGCCGAAAACAGTAACCGACACCGACAGGATCCGCATGGCTGAGAACAAAGGACTGACGCCCCGGGGAGAGGACTTCAACGCCTGGTACAACGACGTGGTGCTGGAGGCGGAGCTGGCCGACTATTCTCCCGTCCGGGGGAGCATGGTCATCCGTCCCTGGGGCTACGGGATATGGGAGAACATGCAGAAGGGGTTGGACGGTCTCTTCCGGGACACTGGGCACGAGAACGCCTACTTCCCCCTCCTCATCCCCATGAGCTTCATCGAGAAGGAGAAGGAGCACGTGGAGGGGTTCGCCCCGGAGTTGGCGGTGGTGACCCACGCCGGTGGCAAGGAACTGGAAGAGCACCTGGCCATCCGGCCCACCTCCGAAACCATCATCTACCATATGTACGCCAGGTGGGTCCAGAGTTACCGGGATCTTCCCATCCTCATGAACCAGTGGTGCAACGTCATGAGGTGGGAGCTCCGGACCCGCCTCTTTCTCCGGACCGCCGAGTTCCTCTGGCAGGAGGGGCACACGGCCCACGCCACCGCCCAGGAGGCGGAGGCGGAAGCCCTCCAGATGCTGAACGTGTACCGCAGGTTCATGGAGGAGTGGGTGGCCATGCCGCCGGTCACCGGGATGAAGAGCGAGTCGGAAAGGTTCGCCGGAGCCGTGAGAAGCCACTCCTGCGAAGCTCTCATGCAGGATAACAGGGCGCTGCAGGCCGGGACCTCCCACTTCCTGGGCCAGAACTTTGCCCGGCAGTTCGACCTGAAGTTCCAGTCCGAGGCGGGGCAGGAGGAGTACGCCTGGAACACTTCCTGGGGGGTGAGCACACGCCTCATCGGTGGCATGGTCCTCACCCACGGCGACGATGTGGGGATCGTGGTGCCCCCCCGCCTGGCTCCAGTGCAGGGGGTGGTGGTTCCCATCTGGAGGAAGGAAGAAGAGGCTGTGGCGGTCCGGGAGAAATCGGATGAGGTGGCAGCCCGGCTCAAGAAGACCGGTGTACGGGTGAAGGTGGATGGCAGGGGACACCTGACCCCAGGGGCCAAGTTCTGGGAGTGGGAGCGCAAGGGTGTGCCCCTCAGGGTCGAGATCGGTCCCAAGGACCTGGCGAAGGAACAGGTGGTCCTGGTTCGCCGGGTGACCTCCGGCGAGGAGCCTCGTAAAGAGTTCCTGCCCGAGGCTCAGGCGGTGGCCGAGATGCCCGGCCGCCTGGAGGCCTTCCAGGGCGCCCTTTTGCAGGCGGCAAGGGACCGGCGGGAGGCCAACTCCCACCGGGGGATTACGGACTTCGGTCAGCTGCAGGAGATCATGGACGGGCCCGGCGGCTTCGTCTACACGGGGTGGAGTGGGGATCCGGCGGTGGAGGAGCGGGTCAAGGCAGAAACGAAGGCTACCCTCAGGGTCATCCCGGACCCGGAGTTCCGGTCCGCGACAGCTCCCACCCGCTGCATCGGTGGTGGAGACGCCAAGATGGAGGTGGTCTGGGCCAAAGCGTATTGAAGACAGGGGACACTCCACGGAGGATGGCGTTGAATGTGCACCCTGCAGGGTTCTCCCCCCACCGGGCCACCACGAGCACTCACCATGGAGGGAAAGATGTGCCCAATGATGAGCTTTCGGAGGAACCGCCTGGAGGAGGGTCGGCTTCGGGGCCGCCACATGACTGCCGGTAGGGAAGGGAGTCGTTGCCGGCTTCTGCTCCTTTCCCTGGCCTTCTTACCTTTTCTGGCGTCTCCCCTTACGCTCCCCCTGACCGTCCCCCTGGCGGCTCAGACCCCTGCCGTCACGTTGGAAGGGCTCATGAGCGCTCCCTTCCCGTCCGGGCTCACCCCCTCCCCCACGGGGGGGCAGGTGGCCTGGGTCCAGAATGACCGTGGGGTGAGGAACATCTGGGTGGCGGGTCCTCCTGAGTACCGGGGACGGCAGCTGACCTCCTACGACCGGGATGACGGACAGGAGATCGGCAGCCTCACCTGGACCATGGACGGCACCACCCTCTTCTTCATTCGCGGCGGCGCCCCCAACCGGCAGGGGGAGATTCCCAACCCCACCTCCGATCCCGCAGGGGCGGAGCGTGCACTCTGGCGGGTGAACGTCCTGACGGCAGGGGAGCCTGTCCGGACCGGTCCCGGGGCCACGCCGGTCATGGCACCGGATCGGAGCGGATACGCCTACGTCCAGGGAGGGGTGATCTGGTTCGCTCCCATCCCGTCGGGGACCGATACCGCGTCCCCCGTCGCCCTCGTTCGATCCCGGGGATCCCCGGGATCCCTGGCCTGGTCCCCGGACGGCTCCAGACTCGCCTTCGTGAGCAGCAGGGGCACCCATGCCTTCGTGGGGATCTACGACCGGGCTTCCGCCACCCTCCGTTGGATGGACCCCTCCGTGGACCGGGACGGGAGCCCTGCCTGGTCGCCGGACGGGAGTCGCATCGCCTTCGTTCGGGTGCCCTCCACCCTCGATTGGCCCATGTTCGCTCCCATCAGGGAGGCCATGCCGTGGTCCATCCGAGTGGGGGACCCGGAAACGGGTAGCTCCAGGGAGATCTGGAGGGCTCTGGAGGGTCCCGGGAGCGTCCCCCAGGGGGTGGTGGGCTCGGGACTGCTCCTCTGGGGAGAGGGGGATTACATCGTCTTCCCCTGGGAACGGACAGGCTGGAAGCTCCTCTACTCCGTTTCCGCATCGGGGGGGGAAGCCACCCTTCTCACCCCCGGGGCCTTCGAGGTGGAGTACGTGACCCTGGCCCCGGACCGGCGCACGGTCTACTTCAACTCCAATCAGGACGACATGGATCGGCGCAACCTCTGGAGGGTGAGGGTGGATCAGGGTCCCCCCACGGCTCTCACGCAAACGCTGGACATCGAGTGGGAGCCCACACCCCTGGGGGAGGGAGACGATCCGCCTCTGGCCTATCTTCGCTCGGGGGCCCGGACCCCCGCCCATGCCGTGATCCAGGTGGAGGGAGAGACCCGGGAACTGGTGCCCGGAGGAATACCATCCACGTTTCCCGGTGCATCTCTGGCAGACCCAGAGGCTGTTACCATCACCGCCTCCGACGGAATGGAGGTACCGGGACAGCTCTTCCTTCCCCGGGACCTGCGCCCGGGGGAGAGGCGCCCGGCGGTGGCGTTCTTCCACGGAGGCTCGCGCCGGCAGATGCTCCTTGGATTCCACTACGGTTCGTATTACCACAACGCCTACGCCCTCAATCAGTACCTGGCGGCCCAGGGGTACGTGGTCCTCTCGGTGAATTTCCGGAGCGGGACCGGCTACGGGATGGAGTTCCGGGAGGCGTTGAACTACGGCGCCGCCGGAGGAAGCGAGTTCCATGACGTCATGGGAGCGGGGCTCTATCTCAAGGGACGCCCCGACGTGGACCCGGACCGCATCGGGCTCTGGGGCGGCTCCTACGGAGGCTATCTCACGGCCATGGGGCTCTCCCGGGCCTCGGACCTCTACGCAGCGGGTGCGGACATCCATGGGGTCCACGACTGGAACGTGGGAATCGCCACCTTCCGGCCCGGCTACAACCCTCTGGAGGACCCGGAGCGGACGCGCATCGCCTTTGATGCCTCGCCCATGTCCACCTTGGACGGGTGGCGTTCCCCAGTGCTGGTGATCCACGGGGACGACGACCGGAACGTCCGCTTCCTGGAGACGGTGGCCCTGGTGGAGGAGCTCCGAAAGCGGGACGTCCACGTGGAGCAACTCGTCTTTCCCGACGAAGTCCACGGCTTCCTCCTCCACTCCAACTGGCTGGCGGCCTACCGGGCCACGGCGGACTTCTTTGAACGGATGCTGAGGTAGGGAGGGGCGGCGGGGGAGGAGGGGCGCGGGAGACAGATTGAGGGGTTGCCGCACCCCTGTGAGAACACGGGGCCTGGCCGGTGGTGCCGGGCCCCGTTTCCCTTCTTGTCTCCCGGCGGCTGTCGGGCTACCGTAACGCAGGGTTGATCGTTACACGGAGCCTTCGGACCAGGAGACACCATGAAGCGTTCTTTCACGGCCCTTGTGGCTTTGATCTTGGCAGCCGCCTGTGCCCCCCAGGAGCAACAGCCTGCAAATGATCTCAAAGTGCTGATCTCGGTGGACATGGAGGGAATTGCCGGCGCGGTCCATTCCGAGGAGATGGGCCGGACCGGAAAGGACTACGACCTCTTCCGGGTCATCATGACGGAGGAGGCGAATGCCGCCATCGAGGGAGCACTGGCGGCGGGAGCCACAGACATCCTGGTCCGGGACGCCCACGGGTCGGCGCGTAACATCCTCCCGGATCTTCTGCGCAGGGAAGCTCTCCTTCTCCGGGATTGGAGCGGGGGACCCCTGGGCATGGTGGAAGGGATCGACGAGACCTTCCACGCCGTGGTCTTCGTGGGCTATCACGCCAAGGCCGGCACGCCCGACGCCATTCTCCAGCACACCATGACAGGGAGGGTGGCCGATATCTCCATCAACGGCATCTCCATGCCCGAAGCCGGCATCAACGCTCTCATCGCCGGCGAATTCGGCGTCCCGGTGGTCTTCGTGGCGGGAGACCAGGCCATCTGCGACGAGTCATGGGAGATTCTGGGAGACGTCGTCTGCGTGGCCACGAAGCAGGGAATCGGGGACGAGCGGTCGGCGGCCCTGAGCCTCCACCCCGAGGTGGCTCAGGAGAAGATCCGGGACGGGGTTGAGCGGGCCATCCGTGCGAGGGGGGAGTACTCTCCCTACCGCCTGGAGCCCCCGTACACCATGGTCCTGCAGCTGCGGACCCTGGAGCATGTGGAGCGGGCCGCCACCTATCCCGGAGCCGTCCGCACCGGCGAGATGGAGCTCACCTATACCAGTGACGACCTCATGGAGGTGATCACCGCCTTTGCCGAGATGCGGTAGAGGACCTCACCGACAGGGCCATCTCAGGAGCGGGGCCTTCCGGCGAGGCAGCCGGAAGGTCCCGTTGCACCTATTGCTGGGGCACACCAAGGCTCACCAAAGGACGCTCCCCACGGACGCTCGCCGTCGGGCAAGGGTGCCGGAGGTGAAGGGAGGGGCCGAAGACGGCTCGTAACCTCCGACTCAGCCTATTCCCTTTTGGCCTCCTCCCCTTCCGCCTCTTCCACCACCACCGTCCTCACCCGCACCGCAGCAGGCTTGGGGACGATGGGGTCGCCCCGGTTACGAGCCGACACCCGGGTGAAGGCTGCTCCGAAGAAGAGGATGAGGGAGGAGTAGTATACCCAGAAAAGGACCACCACCAGCGAGCCGGCGGCGCCATAGGCGGAGGCCGGCGCTGCGTGGGTCAGGTACAGAGAGATGAGAAACTGGCCCACCACGAAGAGGGCCGCCGTGATCCAAGCTCCTCGCCACATGTCCCGCCATTGGAGCTCCACGTCCGGGAGGACCTTGAAAATGGTGGCGAAGACCAACGTCGTGATCAGCAAGGACATGGCGATATCGACGCTGGTGACCACCAGCGAGGGCACCGGAATCCATGCCTCGGCGAAACGTATGGCGGCGGCAAGGCCCATGCTGATCACGAAGGAGGTGAGGAGCAGGAACCCGATGATGAGCACGAGCCCGAGGGAGAGCAGGCGTGTGGTGACGAACACCCGCAGGCCGCTTCGGGAGGGTTTTGCCGTCACGCCCCAGAACTGGTTCAGCGAAGTCTGCATCTGGGCAAGCACGGTGGTGGCCCCGAACAGCAATACCCCGGCCCCGAGAAGGGTGGGAAGAAGGCCCGCCTCGTCGATGCGGGAGCCGCGCACCGCCTCGTCCACCGCCGTCGCTGCCTGAGCCCCCAGGAGGGCCTCCACCTGGGTCGACACCTCTGCCCGGGCCGCTTCCGTTCCGAGGACGACGCCGACGATGTAGATAATGACGAGGAGGAGCGGCGCAAGGGAGAACAGGGTGTAGAAGGCCAACGCGCCGGCGTGTTGGAACGCGTGCGTCGACAACCAGAGATCGACGGTCTCCTTGACGGTCTTCAGGATGCGAGAGAAAGCGGCACGCATGCGGGGGATCCCCTCTCTCAAGGTGGGCCTCTACCGCTCATCTGCCCGGGGTGGAAAGGGGCCCCAGGACCTGCTCCACCTCGGCCCAGCCTTCCTCGGTCCACTGGGGCGCTTCCGGATCCATGGCGATCTCGAAGGTGAGATGGAAGGCCAGTCGTGTCACGCGGGCCAGTTTGTCCGTGTCGATGAGTTCCGGGCGGTCGCTCTGCCGATGGTAGTCCTCGTGGTCTCCCGTGGTGAGGAACACGGCCGGAATGCGGCGCTGGATGAAGGAGAGCTGATCACTCCGGAAGAAGAACATCTTCTCCGGCTCCGGGTCCTGGATGACGGTGAGCCCGATGTCAGGCCGGTGGGCGACGCGATCGAGGACCTCCTGGAGCGTGGAGTACTCCTGCCCTATGGCGATGACGGTATCGGGGGCATTCCGGCCGATCATGTCCAGGTTGATATTGGCCACGATCCCCTCCAGCGGAATCGTCGGGTCCTCCACGAAGGCCCTGGATCCCAGGAGTCCCTTCTCCTCGCCGCTCACCGCAAGGAAGAGAACGGACCGGGCGGGGGCCCGGGGGAGGGCGGAAAAAGCCCGTGCCATCTCCAGGACCCCGGCCGTGCCGGATGCGTTGTCATCGGCGCCGCTGAAGATGGAGTCGCCCCTCTCGTCGGGTGGTCCGACGCCGATGTGGTCAAAATGGGCGGTAATGACTACGTAGGTGTCCCGAAGCGCCGGATCGGAACCCCGAAGGAGGGCCACCACGTTCGGTGGATGGTGCATCTCCAGGCGGCGAGTCGCTGTCACCTCCAGGGTGCCCTCACCCACCGGGGCCGGCGCCGCAGCCCTGGCGGCAGCCAGATCGCCGCCGGCGGCCGCCAACAGTTCGGCCGCCGCTTCCTCCGCCATACCGACGACAGGGAAAGGCGCCTGCTGCTCCGCCGTCATGGGGCCCAACTGTGCGAGGACCTCCCGGGGAAAGTCGGGGTGAAGAACCAGGAGCAGGCCAGCGGCCCCTTCGGCCGAGGCCATGGAGGCCATGAGTCCCTGCTGCCACTCCATGTCCAGCTCGGCCACCGGAAGGTCGAAGACGAAGAAGGAGCCCGCCGCTTCCTCGGGGAGCCTCCGTGTCTCGCCCACCGTGCCCGCGAAGAACAGCGGTGCCCGTGTGGTGGGCCGGAGCCCCGGCACCAGGAAGTAGTCCACCGGGTATGCGGGAACGGGCTGCAATTGGCCCGGCACATGCACCACCGTGCCCTCGGGGTCCAGGGTGGCCATGCGGTACTCCCACCGCTGGATGAAACTGTCGCCGTCACCTGCGGGCTCCAGGCCCAGGTGGCGGAAGTGGTCCGCCAGGTAGCTGGCCGCCTTCTCAAGCTCAGGGCTCGGGGTATCCCGGCCCAGGGTGGAATCGTGGGCCAGGGCGTGCACGTGATAGGTCAATTTCGCCGGGGTGATGAGCTCGGCGGCCTCCACGGCCGCCGCCAGGTCCAGGGCCGGCTGCACCGGTGCCGGTGCAGGGACCACGGCAGGGGCACAGGCCGTGGAAAGGAGGAGTAGCAGGACCCAGGGGAGTGAAGACCTGGGGCCATGTGAAAATCGGTGCATGTTTGAGCTCCGTTGGTTTCCTCAATTCGGCGGCCGGCGGCGTGGCCGGACCGCCCACGGTGGCCTGGACTCTATACGAACGGGGCGCAGGGGACAACCAGAGAAATCCCGGGAGAGGTTCTGATGCTGGCTTGTGAAGGCCGATTCTCCCTCAGTTCCTTCTGGCCCTGGAGGCGGTTCGGAGGTCTATCCCCAGGAAGGCTACCATCCCCGCCATGCAGAGCCATCCCACCCAATCCCCCACGACCAGGCTCAGGGTCCAGGGCCGGCCCAGGGGCACCGGGCCCACGAGAACGGCCTGGCTGGGCTCCACCGAGACAAAACGCCGGATGATGTTCCCCCAGGGATCAATTATGGCCGAATCGAAGGCCACGTCCGCCTTCACCATGGAGACCCGGTTCTCCACCGCCCGGAAGACCACGTGGGAATAATGCTTGTGGGCGATGGCAGGCCAGTCGAAGGATGGTACGCCCACAAGCTGCGCTCCGTTCCGGGCTACCTTGCGTGTCGTATCGGTGAAATCCAGGTCATAGCAGATGATGGCTCCCAGGCGGCCAATGGAGCTCTCGAAGGCGGGATACGTGCCCCGGGTGAGGCTGGTCTCCCCGGCGAAGACCACCGGGTGGTCCTTGCCGAAGACCCCCAGGAAATCCCCTCCGGGAGAGAGGATGGCGGCCTCGTTGCGTAGCCCCGCCTCGGTCCGGACCCCATAGCCCAGGACCAGGTAGGCGCCGCTTCCGGTGGCCAGATCCACGAAGAAGGTGGTTTCCTGTTCCTGAGGGTCGAAGGGGAGAAAGCCCTCGGGCCACACAACGAACCGGGCTCCCGCCTCCGTGGCTTCCCGGGTCAGTGTACTCATGAGCTCCAACCCCCGGGTGACGGATTCCTCCGAGGCCCCCGGGGCGATGTGGGTGCCGGGCTGGATGGCCGCCACCATGAGATCCCCCTCCGGGGCGCGGTAAAGAGCCAGGCTCAGGGCCGCCCACCCGGCAAGGACTCCGGAGGTGACGGCCAGATGGCGCAGGGCCCGGCCTTGGTCTATGGGTCCAGGAGCTTCCTCGAAGCGCCAGCGACGGTCCACCAGGGCCAGGGCCCAAAGGGCTATGGCGAAGTTGGCCAGGAGGATGACCAGGCTCATGCCGTAGATGCTGAAGTGGCTCACCGGTTGGATGAGCCAGGGCTGTCCGTAGAGGGTGTAGGCGGCGAAACCCCAGGTGCCTACCACCGGTATGACGCCCCGGACCATCTCGATGCCCACCCATACAACCGCACCGTGGAGGACGAACCAGCGGTAGTTGGTGCGGGCGTGGAAGGCCCGATCCCGGGCGGCGATGAGGGCCGCCACTGCCCCTATGAGGAGAGGGAGCCACTGCATCAGGGGAAGGCCGGGGAAGAGGCCCTGGAAGTAGCGCCAGAAGAAGCCTCCCACGCCAAGACCCATGGCCAATCCCGAGAGTCGAGACGGCATGACTCGGTGCACGGAGATCATAACCGGCACGACCCAGACGAAGGCCAGGGGCCAGAGCCGGTAGGGTGGGAAGGCCAGGACGAAGAGAGCCGCGCCCAGGGCAGCCAGGAGAACTCCCAGTGCGAGGCGAGGCCCCGCGCCCCAGTGGACAGCCTTCGCCACCGGCAAGGGGGTGCTTCGGCATCTGCCCTGGCCCATTCCATCATGTAATGGGCCCCGGGACGGTGCGCCCGGGGCCCATCTCCGGGACTCCTTCGACCTCAGGGACCTCCTCCTCCCCTTCGGGCGTCGTCGCCGCCATGGACGGCTTCCCGGAGGGTGTCCTCCTCCACCAACTCCAGGCCCAGGGTGTGCCCTTTCTGGATGGCGGGCACCCCGTGGACCATCCAGACCGGCGGCGGGGCGTCAAGTAGGTAGTGATCGAAGAACTGCTGCATCCGGATCGTCCAGTCCCGCTGAGGGAAGCGCCCGCTCACCCCGTGGCCCTGTCCGTTGTAGTTGACGAGCCAGGCTGGTCTACCCAGCCGCCGGAGGGCCGCGAAGAACTGGATGCCTTCCTCCCATGGCACCGCCCCGTCCTCGTCGTTGTGGAGGATCAGGAGTGGGGTCTCCACCTTGTAAGCGGTGAACAGGGGGCTGTTCTCGATGTACCGGTGCTGGGCGTCCCACAGGGTACCCCCGATACGGGACTGCCCCGTTTCGTACTGCATCTGGCGCACAAGACCGCTGGTCCACCGGATTCCGCCGTAGGCGCTGGTCATGTTCGTCACCGGCGCCCCCGCTTCCGCGGCGGCGAAGATGTTCGTCCGGGTCAGCATGTAGGCGATCTGGTACCCGCCCCAGGAGTGGCCCTGGACCCCGATCCGTTGCCGATCGATGAAACCCTGATCCACGATGGCGGTGATTCCCGGGATGATGGCGTTCATGGCGCTCTCGCCGGGATAGCCTGCCTTGTAGGGGATGTCGGGCACGAAGAGGACGTAGCCCCGGCTCACGTAGAAGGAGCGGTTGATGGAGGTGCCGGCGCCGGGGATGAAGTAGCTGTGGAGGCCGTTGGAGGACCGCTCGTAGAAGTAGACCATCATGGGCCACTTCCGGGAGGGATCGAAGTTCTCGGGCTTGTACAGGATCCCCTGGAGCTCCTCACCGTCGGCGGAGGTCCAGGTCATGAGCTCGGCGGTGCCCCAGGTGTAGTCGCTCTGCTGGGGGTTCACGTCGGTGAGGCGCCGCTGTCTCTGGAAGCTCTCGTCGGCGGTCCAAAGGTCCGGGAACACCTGGAAGGTGCGCTTCGTGAAAAGGTATACGTCGGCGTCCTCGCTCTTGCGCAGTCCGGCGAAGGAAACGTCCTCCATGGCCAGGCGCCCCGGCGGCCTGGGGGCGTCCAGGCGGGTGCGGTATAAGCCGGCGGCCTTGGTGGCGTCGTCGAAGGCAGAGAGGAGGATCTCCTCGTCCAGGGGAATGTGGCGCTCGTCCAAGTTCAGGCGCACCATGCGGAACCGCGTATCGTTGGCCCGGCCGTAGCCGTCGGTGAGGTTCACCGGAGCAGCTCGCCCCCTGGGGTCCACGAGCCAGAGATCATAGGCATCGTAGACCACCATCATCTCGTCGTCCTCGGTCCAGCCCGCCAGACCGTAGGAGCCGGGGGGCGCCGGCCGGTCGCTGATCTCGTTGAAGACGGGGTGCGGGATTCTCTCGGTGACGTTCACGACCTCCCGGGTCACCAGGTCCATGACCATCCATCCACGGGGGAGGGTACCCTCGAAATCGCCGCCGTCCCACCAGTAGACCCACCGGGCTTCCGGTGAGAGAGACGCGCTCGACCGAAGCTTCGTGGCAATCCGCTCTCGCTCCCCCGTGTGCGGGTCCACCAGATAGTGGTCGGTGAAGCGGGTGTCCCAGGAGATGATCTGCCGGTAGGGGAGGTCATCGGTGCCGAGGGCCACGTCGGCTGTGCCCCGGTCCCCTACCGAGACGGATTGGAGGGATTCGTCTTCGAGCTGGACGACCCGATTGCGGGGAATGTGCAGGACGGCCCGGTACGTCCGGTCCCGTTCCCGGTCCAGGTTCACGAGCTGGTTCGTCTGAAGGAGGGGATCGTGCCAGCTCCAGACGTCCACCTTCACGTTCTGGAGCATCTCGTCCTCCTCGTCGGGGTCGGGAAGAGGCGGCGGCGCCGTCCCGAAGAAGAGCCGGGCGCCGTCGTGGCTGAAGCTCACGGTTCCCTTGTCGCTCACCCGCCAGTCGGGGGGGATTCCGTCGGTGCCGCTCCCCCCAACCCTCCGGGCTTCCGAGACGCCGTCCAGGGCGGCCAGGAACAGGACGTGCTCCAGCTCTTCGTCCGCTTCCACCTCCCAGGTGTCACGGTTGGTGAGGAAGGCAGCTTGCTGCCCCTCCCGGTCCATGGTGAGGCGGGCGTATTCCCCTTCTCCGGTGAGGAGGGGATGAGGGTCCAGGGCGTTGCCCGTGACCAGGAAGACGCCGTCGGCGGTTCCGTCTTTCGAGGAAACGGCAAAGACCAGGGGCGATCCGTCCTCGTGGACGGCGTACACCGTCACGAACTCGTAGACCCGCTCCTGGCCGGTGCGGAGGTTCCTGTAGTGGAGCTCGGTGCCCGGGTCCTTATCCCGGGTCCTCTCCCGCTCTTCGGCCTCCTCCTTCTCCTCCTCCTCTTCCAGCTCAGCCTTCTCCTCCGGCTCCTCCTCGCCGTCCCTGGGGGCGTGGCGGTGGATCAGGATCCACTCCGACGACTCCTCAGGCACCGAGAAGGCCCGGACCCGGGGGATCTTGTCCATCTCGCCGGTGGCCAGCTCCAGGACGCCCAGGGAGTCCCGGGGGGTGAGGGTGTTCCGGTCCTTCCTGGCCTCCTCCTGGGCTTCCAGGGTGGGCGCGATGCGGAAGACCACGAAGGCTCCGTCCCTGGTGAAGGAGGCGTTCTGGCCCCGTGGGATCTCAAAGGTCCGGTCCCCGTTCACCTGCCGGACGAAGAGGGTAGCGTCGCCGTGCCCGGGGGCCACCCGGTAGTGGAACCAGGTCCCGTCGGAGGACAATTCCTCCTGCTGGATCCGGTTCCAGATGTCGTAGACGTCGTGGTCCAGGGGCGGCTTGTCCTGAGCCAATCCCCCGAAGGGAAGGAGGAGGATGGCGAGGAGGGCCGTGGCCGTGAGGCGGGAAAGCCCGCGTGAAATGCATGGTCCGGACATCTGCTGCTCCGTGGCGGAGGTGTACGTGTGACGATATCGGCAAGGTGGGGCGGCGGCGTGGGCTCCGCAAACCGCTGGCCCCGGGGGCCGGGGGTTTCGAAAATCCGGGACTCCATGGATCCCTACGGACCTTCCAGATACGCCAGCAGGGTTCGGTTCTCCTCCACGTCCAGGAAGGTGTCCCACTCCAGGAAGTACCCCTCCGGGTCGTAGCCCACGAAGGTCCGGACCCGCTCCGCCACGCCGGTGATCGCCGGAGTGCGGAGGGAGAAGTCGGGACGGGATTCCAGGGCGTAGAACCAACCCTCCACGTCGTGGGTGAAGAAGGAGACCGTCACCGCCTTCTCCTCCGTGGCCTGGTGGAGACCCCGGCTTCCATCCACGAAGCCCAGGTAACCGGTGGCCGAAACCGGCACCGCCTTGGCCCACCCCTGGTCTACCAGGAGCCGGGTGTCCAGGACGCTCTCGTACCAGGCCAGGGCGGCGCCGATGTCGTGGTAGTAGAGCCACAGGACGGTAGCCTGGACGCGGAGGTCAGGAGGGCGGGTGGTCTCCACGCCGGGGGCGGGCCCCAGGGGTTCCACCCCCGCCAGGCGAGGGAGGAGCTCGGTGTTCTGCTCGTGGGGGTTGAACCGCTCGAATTCCAGCAGGTACCCCTCGGGGTCAATGGCCACGAACCCGTTGTAGGGACGGGCCAGATCCACCTCCCCCAGCCGGGCTCGCATGGGGATGTCCTTCCCCGACAGATACGCCCACCACCCCTCCACCTCTTCGGTGACCATGGCCAGGGTCACGCTCTTGGGATCGTCGGCGCTGTGCATCCCCACCTCCTCGTCCACCAGGGTGAGGTAGGACGAAGGGGCCACCCTGAGGATCTTGGCAAACCCGAAGTCCGCCACCGTCTCCAGCCCCAGCACGTGGGTGTAGAACTCCCAGGCCGAGTCCAGGTCCCGGTAGTAGTAGAAGGCGTTGGTGGCGGCGATGGAGGGGGAGGTCATGATGGTCTCCGTGGTCGGGGCGGGAGACGGCTCCTCCCTTGTGCAGGCGGCCAGGACCAGAGTCCCGGCCAGGGAAGAAAGCGCCGCCAGCCCCAAGACGGCTGGCCTGGCCAAGGTAGCGGCCGTGCCGGGGCTCCCCGGCACGGCTGACTCCATGGGCGAGGTGCCGGGAAGCGGTTGGTGCCTCATGACCCCACCGCCTCCGCGGCCCCGTAGAAGATTCCGTTGAAGAGGAACTTGTACGTGCCGTGGGTCTGGGCCCGGTGCTGGGCCGGGAAGGCCAGGACCACCACCTTCCCCTCTCCCACCCCGAATTCCAGGACCAGCGGACGTTCCGAGAGGTACTCCTCCCCGATGAGCCATCCGCTCCGGAGGAGGTTCTCCTCGGCATAACGGGCCGCCACCGACACCCGGTCCTGGAAGGCCCCCGCCGAAACCCGAAGTGCCGGGGAGCTCTGGATATGGAGGGCCAGGGCCCGGGCCGGCATTCCGTAGGAGAGAGGATGGGACCTGTCCACCTCGATGTGCAGGGTGGAGCCGGGGCAGAAGAAGTCCATGGGGGCTACTCCCGCCACCTCGTCTCGCAGGGGGAGGTCGAAGGTCTGTGCCACGAACTCCCACGCGGCGTTGAGGGCGATGACCGTTCCTCCCCCCTCCACGAAGGTCTGGAGGTTGGCCACTCCCTCCTCCCCGATTCCTCCTCTGTACTCCGGTGGCGTGTCCTCTCCGGGCCTTCCCTGGATGATGGTGGTGGCTCCGTCGGTGGGAAGGATAATGACGTCATAGGAGCGGTCCAGCCCTCCGGCCCGGACGTCGGCGTTCATGACCTTGCTGTGGGTGAACTCGAAATCCTGGAGGAGGAGGTCCATCCATCCGGCGTCCATGTTCCCGCCGGCGTAGCGGGTGTAGACGCCCACCCGGGGAGCCCGTATTCGGTAGGCCGAACCCCCGGCCACACCCGTCTCGGCGGAGGGAAGGGCGAAGAAGTCCAGACCCAGCTCCCGGGCCAGCCCCCGGATGGCGTCCGCCAGCCCTTCTCCACCGGAGATCACCATGGCCCCGGGAGCGAAGTAGATCCCATTCATCTCCACCTCCTCACGGAGCCAGCGCACCTGGTATCCTCCTTCCAGGAGGCGGTTGAGGGCTCGCAGGCTCTCGTTGGAGTCGTGGGCCAGGAGGTAGGCGGGTCCCGTGCCGTGGACCGTCCCGGGTGGCACCACGGCAAGCTCCGGCAGCCGGGTCAGGCGGATCCCACGGAGGGGCTCCATCAGGGGGATGGCCTCCACGCCCATATGTTCGCTCACCGAGTAGGCCGCCAGATCGTAGGGGCGAAGAGGGGACTGGTCCCCGTGGGCTCGGGTCCAGGGGTTGTCAGGGTAGTTCACCTGCTCCAGGAAGGACTTGACGAAGGCCCGCAACGGCTGGGCCGTGGAGAGGACGAAGCTCCCGGTCCCGAAGAGACGGGAGCCCACCCGGTAGGGCTCCTCCAGGCGGTGGACTTCCACCCCGTTGAGCTGGAAGGTCCGGATCAGCTTCACCGCCGTGGGGAAGTCGTGTTGGTCCACCGGGATCACATAAGCGTAGGGTGGCTCCGTCTCGCCCAGTCGGATGTTGCCCTGGGCCTTCAGGACCATATTCCGCAGCAGGGTCTCCCGGTAGCGGGCCCCGAGCTCCAGGACCGCCTTGGAGGCCACGATCTTCTGCTCCACGATGTCTCGGAGCCGCCACCACCCTCCGGGCCAGAGGCGGGGCATGCTCATCTGGGGCTTGTAGGCTGGACGCCCCCGGGTGGGTCCCAACTGGTCGGGGAGGACGTACACCGGGTCCGCCCAGTTGGCGTTGGCCGACTCGGTGAGCATCCCGGCGATGTTGCGGTAATTGGTGGACATGTGGAAGGACGCCTGCCACCACCCGTAGAAGGGGGCCCCGGTCTCGATCCCGCTCTTTCCCGCCTGCTCCAGCGCCACCGCCATGTGGGCGCCGTAGAGCTGATGCTCGCGCCAGATCAGGGGATCCACATTGGGGTGGAGGGGATCCAGATAGGGGGGGATGTAGAAGCGGGCGCCCCCGCCCCCGAAGTGATGATGATCCACGTAGGATTGGGGAGCCCAATCCCGGTAGACCACCTTCGCCAGGTGTTGGGATTCCACCAGGTTGAGCTGGTAGGAGTCCCGGTTGTTGTTGTGGCCGGCGTAGACATGGTACAGGTAGGGGAGGGAGGTGTGGTTGTACTCGGTCCCCTTATACCGGTAGAACCATTCGGTGATCATGACCTGGCCGTCGGGATTGAAGGAGGGGAACATGAGGAAGATGGTGTTATCCAGGATCATCCGGGTGATGGGATCCTCCCCTGTGACCAGGTCATAAGCCAACTCCGGCACCGCCTGGGTTCCCCCGACCTCGTTGGCATGGAGGGAGTAGCTCTGGGCGTTCACGTACTTCCCCTCCCGAATGAGTCCCTCGATCTCGTCTTCCGTGAGCCCCCGGGGATCGGCCAGCTTCCGGCTGATCTCCCGGTACCGGTCCAGGTCGGCCAGGTTTTCGGGAGACGAGAAGATGGCCAGGAGGAAGGGTTTGCCCAGGGTGGACTCTCCCAGCACCTCCAGCTTCACACGGTCGGAGCGCTGGTCCAGGAGCTCGAAGTACTCCACGATGCGGTCCCAGTGGGCCAGCTCCCCGTCGGCCCCCATGCGGAAGCCGAAGAAGGCCTCCGGAGTGGGGATCTCCTGGGCCCCTGCCGAGGAAAGGCCCGGGAGGAGAAGGGCGAAGAGGACAAGAGACAGGGTGGCAATGAGCCGGAAAAAGCTAGCGAGACGCTTCACGGGATCCTCCGGGTCAGGGGGAGCTATGAATGGGGCAGTCCAGGGGAAGTGTAGGGTGCGGCGACCCGCTATGCCAGCGAGAGTTGGAGGTGCTTTTCAAGCGGGTGCTGCAGGGGCCGCCTACCCGGGGAGGACAGTTCGCAGCAGCTCTTCCGTCTTGAGGGCGGTGCGTTGGGCCATGCGCAGGAAGTCAGCCGAGCCGTCGTAGGTGGGCCTCAGGACGGCGCAGCGCAGATCTCCCCGGGAGAGCCACCAGTCCCAGTACTCGTTGGACAGAGCCCGGGCTGTCCTGCTAATCTCGGTCCTGTCTGCATGCCTCATGGAGGTTGCGAGCCCGAAGGCGATGAGGCTCCCGGTGAGGAAGCCACAGAGGTCGCCCTTGCCGATGCCGCCGCCGAAGACACCGGCGGCCCCCAGATGCGACTCCGGGAGCTTCAGGAAGCGGAGGGCCGCCAGCAGAACCATCTCGGCGCAGGAGTACCCCTGGCCGTGGAGGGTGGCGATCTCCCTGGCCATGGGGGAAGCGGCCACCAGCTCCGCCTCCTCGGGGGTGAACTCGCCGTGGAAACCGGGCTTGGGGGCATCCTGGTCGGCTACGAGACGGGACGGGTCCACCAGGACCGTCAGGGGGAGGGCGCCGACGAAGGCCCTCCGGCAGAGTCGTGAGCTGTTCATGACACCAGAATGAGACGTCCGGCGGTGTTTCGCCAGAGGCGCTTGTAGCTCGACTCTCCTCTAGATCCCCCCGATCTGCATCTCCCGGATCCGGAACGTGGGTCCCGTGATGGTCCGATTCAGGTCCAGGTCGTTCGCCATCATGTCGATCCCGTGCAGCATCTCGGCGGCGGTGCCGGCGATGGTGAGTCCCCGGACCGGGAAGGCTCGGCGACCGTTCTCGATCCAGAACCCCTGGGCCCCCCCACTGAAGCTCCCGGTCACCGGATTGATCCCCTGCCCGGTCACACCGTTCACGTAGAGACCCCGGGGCGTGTCCCGGACGATGGCTTCAGGATCGCTTGTGCCGGCTGCGATGTAGAAGGCGTGGGGGCCGATTCCGGGAAGGCTGGCGTACCCCCCGCGGCTGGCGTTCCCCGTGCTCTGGACGCCGGCCCGGGAGGCCACGGCTGTGTTGTACATGAACCCCCGGAGGAAGCCCCCATCGATGATGACCCGGCGCCGGGTGGGAACTCCTTCTCCGTCAAAGGGGGCTGTGGCCATCCCTTTCGGGAGGGTCCCATCGTCCACCACCGTCAGGAGCTCGGTGCCGATTTGCTCGCCGATGCGTCCGGCCAGGAAGCTCGCTCCCTGAAGGACCCGCTCGCCGTTGATGGCGCCGAGGATTCCGCCCAGGAGGGCCCCGGCCACCCGGGGATCGAAGACCACGGCAGCCCGCTGCGTCCGGACCATCTGGGGATCCAGCATCTCCCGGGCGTTCCGGGCCGCTTCCTCCGCCACCTCCTCGGCAGGCACCAGGTCGGCGAAGAACCGCCGGGAGCAGCTCTCGCCTCCGGAGGACCGCTGGTCGTCCTTTTCGGCCACCACGGTCACCCCGAAGCTGCACGACGTGGAGCGGTAGCTCTTGCTCAGCCCGTGGGAGTTGGCCAGGTACACGGCCCTCTCTCCGTCTCCCCACCGGGATCCGCCGCTCCGGTTCACGGCAGGGTCCGCCATGGCCAGAGTCTCCAACTCGGTGATGAGGGAGATCTTGTGGTCCAGGTGCACCCCGGCCAGATCCTCATCATAGAGTCCCTCCACCTGGGTGGCTTCCGGGTCGTCGGGAAGGAGGTTGTGCTCGTCGGCCGTCATGTGCCGGGCGAAGGCCACGGCGCTGGTGATGGCCTGGTCCACGGAAGCGTCGGAGAGGTCATTGGAGTGGGCAAACCCCATCTTCCCCTCTACGAACACCCGGAAGCCTACCCCGTGGGCGG
The DNA here is from genome assembly GCA_003564295.1 of Gemmatimonadota bacterium. GTDB lineage: Bacteria > Gemmatimonadota > Gemmatimonadetes > Longimicrobiales > Gaopeijiaceae > PXFI01. The sequence goes on from PXFI01000346.1 coordinate 19,215, forward strand.
ACCACTCCTGAACGGTCTCCAGCTCGCCGTTGCGGACCGCCAGGCTGAGCCGGCGGTTGGTCTCCAGGAACACTTCGGCGGCATCCGCCCCCTGCCTGAGGCACCGGTCCACCAGCTCCTGCGTGAGTGTATCGTACTGCATGGCTCGTTCTCCGTCGCGGTTGCTCGCTGGGTCCCTATCCCCTGGTCCCGCCCACGTTGATTCCACGGATCCGCACCGTGGGCTGCCCTACCGAAACCTCTGCCGACTGGCCCGCCTTGCCACAGATACCGGGGCCGAACTCCAGGTCCCGGCCCACGGCGTCGATGTTGGATACCACCTCGATGCAGCTTCCCACCAGGGTGGCGCCCCTCACCGGGGTGGTCTTGCGGCCATTCTCGATGAGATAGGCCTCTCGGCAGGTGAAATTGAACTGGCCGGTGACGGTGTTCACGCTGCCGCCGCTCAGGCTCTGGACGTAGAGGCCGCTGGAGGTGGACGCCAGGATGTCGTCCGGGTCCGAGTCCCCCATCTGGATGAAGGTGTTCGTCATGCGGGGGATAGGAAGGTTACGGAAGCTTTCCCGGCGTCCGTTCCCCGTTCGCTCCATACCCAGCTGCTTGCCCGAGAGAATATCGGTCATGTAGCCCTGGAGGACCCCGTCCTCGATGAGGACATTGCGCCTGCCCTGGGTGCCCTCGTCATCGAAGTCGGTGGTGCCCCGCTGATTGAGAATGGACCCGTCGTCCACCATGGTGAAGACGTCGCTGGCCACCTTCTGCCCCATCTTACCGGTGAAGGCCCCGATCTCCCGTGCGATGTTGTCCGCCTCCAGCGGGTGGCCTACGGCCTCGTGCACCAGCACTCCGCCCCAACCGTTTTCCATGACCACATCCATCCGTCCCGCCGGGGCGTCCTGAGCCTCCAGCATGGCGATGGACTCACGGGCGCTGGTCGTGGCTACCTCTTCCGGGGTTACCATTTCAAACATCTCGAAGCCGCTGTGATGGCTGAGGCGCTCCCGTCCCATATGCCGAGCGTCGCCCTCCACCCCCAGCGTCTGCACGATGAAGAAGAGGAGGGGGAGCTCGTTGCTCACGTGGAGCCCCTCGCTGTTGGCTATGAGGCGTCCCCGGACCTGATCGTTGTAATTGATGGTGGCCATGGCGATACGGGGGTCGTAATCCAGGGCAGCCTGGTTGGCCCGCTCCATCACCTCCAGCCGCTGTTCATCGGCGATGTACTCCAGGGGGAGCTCGACCGTGACGAACGAGGGGCGGGGTGTGAGGGCTCCCACCGCCACCGGCTCCGTAGGCCCGTTGTCCCTGGCGATGGCGGAGGCCACCTCGGCGGCCCGAGCCAGCGCCTCCTCTGTGATCTCCTCCGTGTAGGCGTAGCCGGTCCGCTCGCCGGCGATGACCCGCACTCCGGCTCCCTGGCTGATTCCGAGCTCGGCGCTCCTGAATCGGGACTCCTCCATGAGGATGGACCGGGCGATGCGGTGCTCGGCGTAGACCTCGGCGAAATCGCCGCCCCGACTCAGGGCGCGGCGGATGGTGGCGTCCAACACCGACCGGTCGATCTGGACCGTGGTCAGGGGCTGAACCCCGGGAGCGCACCCCTCCAGCAGGGCCATGAGGCCGGGTGCGGTGGCCACGGCCAGGCCGCCTTTGATGGTCCGCCCCAGAAAGGTCCGGCGCGGAATGTCTGAGACGAAGTATCCTTTGATGTCCATGCCCCGCTCCTTGTGCTCGATCCGGGTAGCACGGGGGAAGCCGGCACCGATCACGGCGCTTGCCCACCCACCGGATTCCGGGTCCTCGATTCAGAATTGCAAGGTAGGGCCTGGGAGGGGATGGGCAAGGGGGTCAAGCCCCGCCATGCTTACCGCCACCAGGAGCACCGCCTTGGTGGCCGGCAGGGCGCTGGGGACGTGGGCCCACTCCTGCAAGGTGTGTTGATCCCCGCCCCGGGAGCGGCCCATGGCCACGGCCGGGATGCCCAGCCGAACCGCCGCCACGGCATCGGTGGATCCGGTGTTCCGGGGTGGGGCCTCCATGCCCAGGTGGGCATAGACGTCCACGGCAGTCTGGACCAGGGGGTGTCGGCGCCGCTCCGGCTCGGGCAGCATGTTTACGGCCTCCTCCACGGCCCTTTCTGCCATGGGAGGATCCCGCTCCAACTCGACCCCCTGCTCCTCCGCCACCCGGGTGACCCGCTGGTCCATCTCTTCTCCCAGTTCGTCCACCAAAGCCGGGTCCACAGCCCGGAGGTCCACCGTGAACCAGACCTCCTGGGGAATGGCGTTCTGGACCAAGCCACCGTGGACCATTCCCACATTATAGACCGCGAAGTCCCGGTCCCGGGGGATGGGAATCTCATAGATGGAACGGATGGCGTCGGCCATGGCCACCGCCGGGTGAGGTCGGCCTCGGGACTGGAGTGTGTGGGCACCCTCGCCCCGGAAGATGTACCTTCGGCCCGAGAACCAGAGGGCTCCGTAGGCCACGCTGCCCAGGCCTCCGTCCAGGGCCACCACCATGTCGGCCACGCCGGGATTGGCTTCCAGCCACTTCGCCATTCCCACCAGCCCCACTTCCTCCTCCACCGTCCCGATGAAGATCACGTCGCCCCGAGTCTGGATCCCGGCTTCCCTCCAGGCTCGGATGACGGCCAGCATGTTGGCCAAGGAAGCGGAGTTATCGAAGACGCCCGGGGCCCGGAGGATGTCTTCGTCTCTCGTTACCGTCAGGTCCACGTCCAGGGGGTGAACCGTGTCCATGTGGGCTGCGAACACGATGGTGGGTCCTTCCCCCGTCCCCTCCAGGGTGGCCACCACGTTCCCGAACTCGTCGATCTTTACTGGAACACCCTCGGCCTCCAGGACATCCTTGAGGTAGCGGGCCCGGTCTCCTTCCATCCCCGAGGGTGCCGGGATCTCCGTGATCCGGATCCACTCCTCCACCTGGTTCGGGAAGTTCTCCTCCAGCCAACCCAGGGCATTGCGGACGGCCTCCACCTCCAGAAGGTCCGGAGAGAAGTTCGATGGGTAATGCTCCTGGGCTTCCGCCACCGATCCCAGGAGCATGAGGAGTGTGAGGGCAAGAAGGGGCGAGACTGAGCGTTTGGACTGGGCCATGGATTCCTCCCGGTTGAAAACTGGGTAACCATAGGACCCGGGCAGGGTTCCCCGCAACGCGGGGGAGTGGTGTGGGAGGGGGAGGCATGGCCCTACCAACCTTGTTTAGGCATACTTCATCTAACGAGAAGACGGGTTCGGTTGTCAGTATTCCCGTAAGGTGGGAGGTGGGGAGGCGGAGAGGCGGTCACGCTGCCGAGACGCTCTCCTCCCGCCGCCTTTCTGCTTCTGCTTCTGTCGGTTTCATTGCCCAGGTACTTCCAGATGTCACAGACACCGGAAACACGCTCTCCACTCCTGGACCAGATCCGTGGCCGACGGCTCTTCCAGTGGCTCTTCGCCTATGTGGCGGGGGCCTGGATCCTCCTGGAGCTCACAGACTTTCTGGTGGATCTCTTCGAATGGCCTCTTGCGATTGTCCAGGTGCTCCTGACCCTCTTCGCCTTCGGGTTCCTGGCGGCCATGGTCCTGGCCTGGTGCCACGGTGAAAAGGGTCGCCAGGAGGTAACGCGACGCGAGGTTGCCCTCCTCTCGGGGATCGGTGTGATGGGCCTCCTGGCCGCCCTCGGGGTGGGTATGGGGGCCGATTGGCATGCACCTCTCAAGGAGGAAGGAGAGCAGGTGACGACCCCGGCCAGGTCCCTGATTCGAGAGGCGGCGGCAGAGACGTTTATTGCCGACCCCCGGCAGGCGCCCCTGGCTCTTGCCGTTCTCCCTTTCCTGAACCTGGACGGCCCCGGCTCCGATGACACCTTCGCCGACGGGGTGACGGAGGACATCATCTTCGAAATGAGCATCCTCCCCGGGCTTCGGGTCATCAGCCGGACCTCCACCGCCCAGTATCGGGGCACCACCTTGAGCCTGGTGGAGATCGGGCGCCAGCTCGACGTGGACCTGGTGCTGGAGGGAAGCGTTCGGCGCAGCGAGGACCGGGCTCGGATCGTGGCGCAGCTCATTGACGCCCGCACCGACGAGCATGTCTGGTCCGGTTCCTACGATCGAGATCTCTCGGACATCCTCCAGGTGCAGGCGGAGGTGGCGGGAGAGATTGCCCGCGCCCTGGCCGCCACCCTGGGGGTGGGGGAGGTTGAGGTGATGGTGGAGGTGGGCCGAGACCCGGAGCAACATCCCCCAGATGTCCCACGAGTCGCCCGCACCGTCGATCCCGAGACCTACCGGAGCCTGATGGAGGGGCGCCGCCTGGCCCGGAGCTCCGATCCCACGGAGATGGAGCGGGGTGTTGAGCTCCTGCGGGAGGTGGTAGTGCGGGAGCCGGACCTCGAGTCGGCCCTGGCGGCGCTGGCGGAAGTCTTGGAGATCTCACCTTCCGAGCCCGCCTCCGGGTGGCGATGGGCCACGGGAGAGGCTCCACATCGTCTGCGAAACCTGGTCAGGGAGACGCTGGAAGAGGTGGAGGAGAGAGGCAGCCTCCGACCGGGACGTAGCCCAGCCTGGAGGCTCGCATTGGACCGGGGCGCCATGGCCGAAGCGGAGGAGGCCCTGGTGACCACCCTGTCAGCAAACCCCAACGATGCGGGCGCCCGCCGGTGGTACGGCTTGTTGCTGGCCAGCGCCGGGAGGCTCCAGGAGGGATTGGAACACCTCCAGGTGGCTCGTTCGTTGGATCCGGCATCCATCGGCGTACAGACGGCGGTGGGAGCCGTTCACCTGCGCATGGGCGGCTTCCAGGAGGCCGTGGCCGCTTTCGACGAGGCCCTGGCCAGGGTTCCGGCGGGAAGCCCCCAGGCCATCAACCTTCGGGTGGAGCGGTCCCTGGCTCGGGGAAGGGGGGGCGCCATGGATGAGGCGATCCGCGAGTTGCAGGAGTTGGCGGCGGATGTCCAGGGGGAGCCCGATGCGCCCCAGGTTCTCCAGGTACGAGGCGCCCTTGGCTACCTTCTGGCGCTGGGGGGGCGGGAGGAGGAAGCACGGGCGATCCTGGATGAGCTTCAGGGAATCGCCCCCTTTTCCGGCGGTGTGGCGTTGGCGGTGGCCCAGGTTCTGGCGGGGTTGGGGGAGGTATCGGACGCTCGAGCGGCTCTGAAGTCTGCCCTGGGAGACCATGGATGGTCGGCCCTCACGCCGGCGGCCTGGCGGGTCCTGGAACCCGTGGATCGAGGTCCATCAGGGGGCTGAGGGGCCTGGGGAGGCGTGCAGCGACGTGTCGCCGGGCCCCGTTCCACGGCTCAGGACGGGGTCTTTCCGGTGCGCAGCAGCCGTGAGGAGTTGGCCATGATGCCCAGGTCCGGCAGGGACTGGGCGGCAGCGGCCAGGACCAGGGGAAGGATTCCCAGGGCCGCCAGGGAGAGGCCCACCAGGTTGTAGAGGGCGGCGAGAGCGATGTTGAGTCGCACCACGCCCATGGTGCGTTTCGCCACCCGGAAGAGGTGGGGCACCAGGCGCCAGTCGTCTCCCATGAGGACCACGTGGGCAGCCTCCATGGCCACGTGGGCACCGGCGGCTCCCATGGCAACGCCCACATCCGCCTGGGCCAGGGCGGGAGCGTCGTTTACTCCGTCCCCCACCATGACCACCCGGTGGCCCCTGGCCTGGTACTCCCTGACCACGGCGATCTTGTCTTCCGGCAGAAGAGCGGCTCGATAGGCGAGACCCAGGGGGTTGGCCAGAGCTGCTGCTGCGGCCTCATGGTCGCCGGTGAGGAGCTCCATGTGACCGAACCCGATGGCCCTGAGGGACGCCACCGCCTCCGGAACCTCGGGGCGGAGGGTGTCGGACGCCGCCAGGACTCCCACGGGCTCGCCGTCCCGTGTGACATGGAGGAGGGCCTTGCCCTGGCCCCTCAGGGTGGCGATCTCCGGCGAGGCCATCTCACCGGGTGAGTCGGCCTGGCCCGCCCCTTGCCTTCCTACGGCCACTCGGCGACCTCCCACCTTCGCTTCCACCCCCACCCCGGGCATGGCCCGGAATTCCTTCGGCTCCGGCACGGTCAGTGCCCGTTCAGCGGCAAGAGCCCGGACGGCTTCCGCCAGGGGATGCTCCGAGTAGCGCTCCGCCGAGGCGGCCAGGGCCAGGATCTCGTCGGGCGATGCTCCGTTCAGGGGCACCACGTCGGTGATGCGGGGGCGCCCCAGGGTGAGGGTGCCGGTCTTGTCCAGGAGGAGCACCTGGGCCCGATCCAGGGCCTCCACATACCGGCCGCCCTTGATCACCAGCCCCCGGCCGGCGGCGTTGCCGATGGAGGCGAGCATGGCCACGGGAGTGGCTATGGCGAAGGCGCAGGAGCAGGCCACCACCAGGACGGCGGCGGCGGCCAGGGGGTTGCCGCCGATGAGGAAGGTGAAGAGGGCCGTGGAGAGGACCACAGGGAGGTACCAGGTGGCGAAGCGGTCGGCCATGCGTTGCATGTGGGCCCGGTTGGCCTCCGCTTCTTCCACCAGGCGGATGACCTTCCCGAAGGTGGTTTCAACGCCGACCCTGGAGGCCCGCACCCGTAGCATGCCCAGGCGAACCAGGGATGCGGCGAACACGGTGATCCCTGGGCGAGCCTCCACCGGGAGGGACTCGCCGGTGATGGTAGCCTGGTCTACCGTGCCGTGGCCTCCCAGGACTTCGCCGTCCACCGGCACCTGCTCCCCGGGACGCACCACCACCAGGTCTCCCGGCCGAAGCTGTTCCACGGACACCTGGATCTCGGTGCCGTCCCGCTCCACGTTGGCCATCTGGGGCGCCATGGCCGCCAGGTTTCGGAGTGCCCGGCGGGCACGCTGGGTGGTGAACCCCTCGATGTAGGCGGCGATGCGCATGAAGAGGACTACCACCAGGGCGGCGGCCCACTCGTTCACCGCCACGGCGGCCAGGACGCCGGCGGTCATGAGGGTGTGGGCCGTGATCCGGCGTCGAAGGGAGGCCCGGAGAACCCCTCGGAATACGGGGTAGCCCCCAATGATGATGAGGGCCAGCCAGACGGGCCGGGGAACCTGGTGTGTGACGGCATCCAGCAGGCCGAGAGTTTCCCCCAGAACCGCCACCAGGAGGATCACGCCGAACACGGCACCGAAGAGGAGGAAGGCGGCCCTCCCGAACCGTGATCCGAGGGTCACCTGGTCGGAGGGAGACCCGGAGGCGTCGGTGGTCGCGGTGTCGGGCGAGGGCTCCAGGGCTGTGGTGCAGGAACCCGAACACCCCGCTGATGAAGGGGTCCGCACCGTCATCCCTCCTGGGGCCGGCCATACCGGGTGCACTCGTAGACTCCCCTGGCCAGATCCGCCAGGAGGGCATCGGCGTCCCCCAGGAGCATGGCTACCCGGGGGTCGCTGAGCTGGTAGCGGACGTAACGTCCCTCCTGCTTCCTGGCTACCAGGCCGCAGTCGTGGAGGCAGGACAGGTGATTGGAGGCGTTCGGCTGGGTAAGGCCCGTGGCCTCGACCACCTCCGTGACCGTCAAGGGGCCGTCTCGAAGAGTTTCCACGATGGCCAGGCGAGAGGGGTCGGCGAACCCACGGAATAGCTTGGCTTTCAGGGCGACGGCGTCGGTTTGGGGAAGGACGAGCATG
>PXFI01000198.1 GCA_003564295.1 Gemmatimonadota bacterium
ATCCGTAGTCCGTGAGCTCACGGCCCCGCTGGGCAATATGATCGAAGTAAGCCAGGTCGTGCTCGGGGATTACATCGTCGGAAAGGTTGGAGAGGGGCCTGAGGATCACGCCACCCGAATGATGGAGGGATTCCATCCCGGCGATGTTGGGCCGGGCGAACACCGCGTCCACCGTGGCCCTGGTCTCCGGCTCCTGGGTGGGATACTGCCCCCCATGCCGCGCCGAAACCTCCGGGCGGCCTCCCCCCCGCAGGTGTCCCAACCCATCGTCCCAGCGGGCCGGATAGTTGCGGTTAGATGAGAGGACCGGGCATGGATCCGAGTTGATCTCGCCATCGCCGTTATCGTCCAGCCCCTCGGACATCACTCGGTAGAAGGGCCCTTCGTCCTCTTCTTCTCGGCGGACCATCATGCGAGGGTCCTCGTCCGAGATCCGCCACTCCCCCTCCGGATCCAAGACCCGCATCCGGAGGATCTCGCCGTTGCCCGTGATGTCGCTGGGCGGGTCCGTGCAGCGCCGGATGTACATGGCCGGGAGATCCTCCGGATCCCACTCCAGGACCCTGGTGAGGCTGTACTCCATCCCGTCCGCATCCTTCCGGGGCATGATGTAGATGACCCTGGTGTCCAACAGCTCCGTCACCTCGGGATCCTCGCCGTAGGCTGTGGCCAGGTACCACGCCGTGTAGAGGGCCGTCTCGGAGGATCCCCGCTCACCGGCGTGGGTCCCTCCGTCCAGCCAGAAGCCGGGCTTGTCTTCCGCAGGCCCGGTCTCGGAGTTGGTGAGGGTGACGAGCCAGATGTCGCGGTTCATCATGACCGTCTTACCCGCCGACTCCATGGTCACCAGATGAGGATACTCCCGGGCGAGGTATTGGAGAGCCTCCGTCATCTCGTGGAAAAGGTGGTACCGATCCCACCGGATCTCGGGTGCCTCCACTGGCTGCGGCGGAACCTCACATCCGACTGCGACAGAGATGAGCAGGAGGGAAAGCAAGCTGCGCCGTAGAGAGGTGGGCCACTTATACATGAGACTTCCTCCTCTTGTATTGGAGCGAGAGCTGCCGAACGGCAGAGCCGGATCCGCCCATCTCCAACGTAGCCACGACCCGACTGAGCCACAATCGAGTCGCGCCCCTGCCGCCGCTCCGGGCCATTCCGGTGGTGTGCCATGGTCCAGGGAAATAACCTGCGCCCCGTTGATTGGGCGACGGAGAGCATTCCATGTCGTGACGTTTCCCGAACCTTACCTCATTGACACTCCCACCAGCCTCCCCGAAGCTATTCCCGGAGCCGACAGAACCGAACATCTTGATCCAGAGAGGAGCACGCTGGTTGGGCATGAGGACTGCGATTCGGGCATGAAGACATCGAGCATGGGCCCGCACTCTGAGACCGACCCCTGGTCGCCATTTGCCCATGAGGCGCTGCGGCGGCACCCTGGGAGGTCCTTTCCGTGACCCTCCTCAGCTTCTCCTCCGTGTCCATGGCCTTCGGGGCCCATGGCCTCTTTTCCGACGTGAGCTTCACCGTGGCTCAGGGAGAGCGTTGGGGGATCGTGGGTCGGAACGGCACCGGAAAGACCACCCTGCTGCGTCTCATCATGGGAACGCTGGAGCCCACCGCTGGAACCATCACCCGGCGCTCCGGCCTCGGGACGACGCTTCTGGACCAGCTCAGGGACTTCGGGGATGCCCACACGGTATGGGAGGCGGCAGCCAGGGGGTACAGGGACCTCCTGGACCTGGAACGCTCTTTGGAACGAGAGTCGGAGCGCCTGGGTGAGCTGGGCGACCGGGTAACCGAGGCCGACTTGCTGCGCTTCGACCGGGCCCAGGAGAGGTTTCAGCACCAGGGCGGGTACACGTTCCATGCCCGGGTGGATTCCGTCCTCCAGGGGCTGGGCTTCGACGCCGCTGAAGCCCGGGAGCGCCCCCTCTCGCAGTTGAGCGGGGGGGAGCGAGGGCGGGTGGGACTGGCAGCCCAGATCGCCGCCCCCGCCGACCTGGTCCTGCTGGATGAGCCCACCAACCACCTGGACCTGGACACCATCGAGTGGCTGAAAAGGCACCTGGCCGAGTCCGGCCGGGCCGTCATGGTGATCAGCCACGACCGGGCCTTCCTGGACGACCTGGCGGACCACATCCTCCATCTCGCTCACGGCTCCGCCACCCCCTACCGGGGCGGATATTCTTCCTTCGTCCTCCAGAGGGATCAGGCCCTCCTCACCCTGGAGCGCCAGGCCGCCGAGCAGCGGAAAGAGATCGCCCGGCAGGAGGAGTTCATTCGCCGCAACATCGCCGGCCAGAAGACCGCCCAGGCCCAGGCTCGCCGCAAGCGCCTGGCCCGCCTTCCCCGCCTCTCCCCTCCTCCGGAGGAGGACGATTCCATGGCCGTCCGATTCGAGCTCTCGGCTCGGGGAGGGGAGCAGGTGCTGGTGGCGAAGGACCTCCGGGTGGCCGTGGGGGACCGTATCCTGCTGGATGGGTTTTCGGCAGTGGCCCGCCGGGGCGACGTGATAGCCGTGGTAGGCCCCAACGGCGCCGGCAAGACCACTCTCCTGGCCACCCTCCTGGGGGAACACCCCCCTTCCGCCGGGACAGTCCGGATGGGTTCCGGAGTCACACCGGCCTGGTACCGGCAGGACCACACCCACCTCCCCGCAGGGAAGCGCCTCTACGACTGCGTGGCCGACGCCCGGCCCACATGGAGCCGCGGGCAGATCCAGGATCACCTGGGCCGTTTCAGCTTCTCAGGTGACGAGGTGAAACGGAGCACGGACTCCCTCTCGGGGGGCGAGCGTGCCAGGGTGGCCCTGGCCCTCATCACCCTGCGGGGCTCGAACCTCCTGGCCCTGGACGAGCCCACCAACCACCTGGACGTGGAGTCCATTGAGGCCTTGGAGGACGCCCTGGAGAACTCCCCTGGGACCATCCTCCTGGTGAGCCACGACCGGGCCCTCCTCCGGGAGCTCAGCACCAGGGTGTGGGCCTTCCGGGAGTGCCGCCTCCACGACTATCCGGGTCCCTTCGTGGACTGGGAGCGAAGGGTGGCGGAGGAGGCAGCGGAGCGGACGGCGACGGCCCTCCAGGCGGAGCGGGAGAACCGGGACGCCGAGAAAGCCCGCATCCGGAAGGCTGCCGAGGTGAAGCGGAGGGAGGGCGCTCCTCTCCGGATTGCCAAACGGCAGGTGGAGGCCGCTGAGGTGGAGGTCCACGCCGCAGAACAGGCCGTGGCCGAGGTCGAAGCTGCGCTGGCAGACACGAGCCTCTACGACCGAGGCGCCGAAGGCCTCCGGGAAGCCGGCCGCCTCACCGCTGCCCTGAAGGAAGCCCGGCGGAGGCTGGACGAGGCAATGGCTCGGTGGGGCGAGGCCATGGAAGCCCTGGAGAAGCTGGAGGGTCCCCCTGCCCGACCTTCGCCCTCTACGGACCCTCGGGAACCGCGACCCGCCGGCGAGCCCCATGCAGGAACCGAAAGGAAGGACGAGCCATGCCCCTGAAGACTTCCCGCCGCGGAGCGATCCCTCCCTTCATCGTCATGGACGTCCTCCGGGCCGCCAACGAGCGCCAGGCCGCCGGCCAGGGCGTCTACCACCTGGAGGTGGGGCAGCCCGGCACCGGAGCGCCTTCCGTCGTGGTTGAGGAGATCCGAAACGCGGTGGGCCGGGGCCGCATGGGCTACACCGATGCCATGGGCGTTCCGCCCCTGCGGAAGCGCATCGCACGGCATTACCTGGACACCTACGGAGTCCACGTGGACCCGGAAAGGGTGGCCGTGACCACCGGCTCCTCCGGTGCCTTCCTCCTTGCCTTCCTCTCGGCATTCGACGTGGGAGACCGTGTGGCGGTAGCCACCCCCGGGTACCCGGCCTACCGGAACATCCTCACGGCACTGGGCGTGGAAGTGGTGGAGGTCCTCACTTTCCAGGAGGACGGGTTCCGCCTTACACCGGAGCTATTGAAGGACGCCCCGGGGCCTCTGGACGGCCTCGTCCTGGCCAGCCCCGCCAACCCCACGGGGACAGTCGTGACAAGGAATGAGCTGGCGGCCCTTGCGACCTACTGCTCCCATGCCGGCATCCGTCTCATCTCCGACGAGATCTACCACGGCATCACCTACGGCCAGAACGCCCACTCGGCCCTGGAGCTCACCGGGGAGGCTTTGGTCATCAACAGCTTCTCCAAGTACTACTCCATGACGGGATGGCGACTTGGGTGGATAGTGCTCCCCCCGGAGCTGGTAAGGCCCGTGGAGTGCCTGGCCCAGAACTTCTTCATCTCTCCCCCCACTCTCTCCCAGGTGGCGGCGGTCCGGGTTTTCGAGGCTACCGACGAGCTCAACGCCCACGTGGCCCGCTACGCCCGCAACCGGAGCCGCATCCTGGAAACGCTGCCTCGGGTGGGGATCCTGGGGTGGGGACCCGCCGATGGGGCCTTCTATATTCTCGCCGACGTCAGGAACCTCACCGACGACAGCGAAGCCTTCTGCCGGAGGATGCTGGCCGAGTCCGGCGTCGCCGCCACGCCGGGCACCGACTTCGACCCCGGCCGGGGCAGTGGCTACCTCAGGATCTCCTTCGCCGGATCGGAGGAGGAGGTAGGAGGGGCCATGGAAGCCCTGGAGGCTTGGCTGGGAGGAGAAAGCTGAGGATCCCCGTGGCCGGGTCACGGCACGGCCGGGATCTCCCCCTTCCTGCATCCGCCCGAGCCTGCGGCGGCCCAGCCCCCTCCCCCTCAGCTCCCCGGAATGGTCTCGTCGTCCCGGACTTTCGGCGCGATGGCGAACCCGGTGAAGCCATAGAGCCAGGCGAAGACGATCCCCAGATAGCACATGAATGCGAAGGGGGCGTACTCCAGGGTAGGTACCCCCAGGGTTCCCGCCATATACACGCCGGCGATGCTCCAGGGCACGAGGGGTACGACAACGGTGCCCGAGTCCTCCATGGTCCGGGAGAGGTTCTTCGCCGCCAGACCCATCTTCTTGAAGGCCGGGGCGAACAGCTCACCGGGGATGAGGAGAGTGAGGAAGGAGCTTCCCGTCATGAAGGCCACCGCCACGGATGAGGCGGAGGTGGCGGCGATGAGGCGCCCGGTGTTGTGGGCGAATCGGGTCATGTGCTGGAGAAGGACGTCCAGCATTCCGGCCTTCTGGGTGATCCCGGCAAAGGCGAAGGCGCAGAGTGCGATGAGAGTCACGTCCATCATGTTCAACATGCCGCCCTTGGTGAGGAGCGTGTCCACCACGGGGATGCCCGTGGTGGAGATGAACCCGTGGACCACTGCGTCTACGGCATCCATCAGGGACACACCCTGGAAGACCATGGCCAGGATCATGGCCACCACCGACGACACCAGCATCCCCGGAATCGTGGGCTTCTTGGTGAGGGCGGCGTAAAGGGTGATGGCCGGGGGAAGGAGGAGGAAGATGCTGAAGCGGAAGGTCTCGGGGAGAATCGTCATGATGGTGACCATCTGCTCCGACTCCACGGCGCCCTGGGCCCCCGACCCCAGAAAGAAGTAGATCACCAGCCCGATGAGCCAGGCCGGCGTGGTGGTCCAGAGGGTGTGCCTGATATGGTCGAAGAGATTGCTGCCGGACGCGATGGGAGCCAGGTTCGTGGTGTCGGAGAAGGGCGAAAGCTTGTCACCGAAATAGGACCCCGCCACGATGGCCCCGGCAGCGTGGGAGACAGGAATCCCCAGCCCCTGCGCGATACCGATGAACGCCACCCCCACCGTCCCGGCCGTTCCATAGGACGTCCCCGTCACCACCGAGATGATGCTGCACACCACACAGGCCGTCACCAGGTAGAAGGCAGGATTGATGATCATGAGGCCGTAGTAGATCATCATGGGGATGGCCCCGGAGGACATCCATGTCCCGATGAGCATCCCCACCACGATGACCACCATCATGGCGGGCATCCCCTTGGAGATGCTGTGGACGATCCCCTGCTCCATCTCCTTGTAGGTATAGCCCAGGCGCAGGGCGATGATGCCCGACACGCTGGCGGCGGCCATGAGGAGGAATTCGATACGGAGCTTGAGGATCCCGTAGCCCACGCCCAGAAAGAGAGCGATGCAGAAGATGGGGATAAGGGACTGAAGGAGGGAGGGGGTCCGTCTGATTTCACTCATGGAAGCGGCCTCGGAGCAAGAAGGTCCCGGTTCACGAACCGGGGCATTATGGGGACGGGCCCGGCTCCTGGCCACCTCCACGGTTCCGATAACCGTCAGGACCACCCCGACGCGCTCCGTCCTCCTTGAAGCCTCCGCGCGAGGCCCCTAGTTTGCCCGCCATCTGCCCACGTTTCCCTTGCGGCCTCTGGAGGTCAAATGTCCGGCATCGCCAATACGGCTCCCACCACCGTCGCAGCCCCGGCCGCCGGCCCAGCCCACGCCGTCGGCGCAGGACCCTCGGCCGACCCAACCTGCTCGGCCAGGGCAGCTCGTCTCGGCGGCGTCCTCTCCTTCCTTTTCCTCCTCGCCGTCCTCCCGACAGGTCTCCGGGCCCAGCCCGCTCCCCTCACGGGCCTCGACGCCTACATCGAAGCTGCCCTGAGGGACTGGGAAGTCCCGGGACTGGCCATAGCGGTGGTCCGCAACGACTCGGTCATCTTCGCCCGGGGATACGGCGTTGTGGAGCTGGGCCAGCCGACTCCGGTGGACGAACACACCCTCTTCGCCATCGCCTCCACCTCCAAGGCCTTCACCGCCGCCTCCCTGTCCATGCTGGTGGACGAGGGGAAGTTGAGCTGGGACGACCGGGTGACCCAGCACCTCCCGGGATTCGAGCTTGCGGACCCCTACGTGACCCGGGAGATCACCATACGAGATCTTCTCACCCACCGGGTGGGCGTGGCCCGCCACGACAACCTCTGGATCGCAGCACCCTTCGACCGTGCCGAGATCCTGCAACGGGCCCGGCACCTTCCCACGGTGGCCGGCTTCCGGGACCGCTACGGCTACAACAACATCATGTACATCACCGCCGGGGAGGTGGTGGGGCAGGTGTCCGAGGGGAGCTGGGACAGCTTCCTCGAAGAACGCGTCTTCGGGCCCCTGGGCATGGCTCGCAGCACCTCCCGGGCCGGCGTGGTCGAGACCCGGGGGAACGTGGCAGCCTCCCACACCCAAGTGGACGGCCAGGTCCGGGCGGTCCCCCGGAGGAACTATGACAACATCGGGGGCGCCGGGGCCATCTTTTCCAGCGCCTGGGACATGGCACAGTGGATCCGCCTGCACCTGGGCGGGGGCACCTACGAAGGCAGGC
>PXFI01000063.1 GCA_003564295.1 Gemmatimonadota bacterium
GACGGGGAAACGGAGGTGTACGGGGTCGTGTGGCGCCCCACCACCTTCGATTCCACCCGGACCTATCCGGTCATCGAGTACATCTACTCAGGGCCCCACAACTTCTTCGTGCCCAAGACCTTTGCCGCCCACCGGAATCATGCCCAGGCGGTGGCGGAGCTGGGGTTCGTGGTGGTGCAGGTGGATGGCCTGGGAACGGCGGGCCGGGGGCGGGCCTTTCACCTCCACTCCCACAAGAACCTGGGAGATGGCGGCATCGACGACCGGATGGGAGCCATCCGGGAGCTGGCGGAACGCTACCCGTATCTGGATCTGAGCCGCGGGGTGGGGATCTTCGGTCATTCCGCAGGCGGGTACGACTCGGCTCACGCCCTCCTGATCCGGCCGGAGTTCTACACGGTGGCCGTCTCGTCGGCGGGAAACCACGACCATGAGCTGGACAAGGCCTCCTGGAATACCCAGTGGATGGGATGGCCTCCAGGTGACCATTACCGGGAGCAGTCCAACGTGACGCTGGCTCCCAACCTCCGGGGGAAGCTCCTGCTGGTCCACGGCGACATCGACGAGAACGTGCCGGTCTCCGCCACCCTCCAGGTGGTGGATGCCCTCATCGAGGCCGATTTGGACTTCGATATGCTCATCATTCCCAACCGTGCCCACGGGCTGGGAGACCACCCCCACTTCCTCCGGAGGCGGTGGGACTACTTCGTGGAGCACCTCATGGGCGTGGAGCCCCCGGCTGGATTCCGGATCACGACCTTCGATTAGGGGGGAGGCTGGCGTGTCACAACGGGAGGCCGGCGTGGCACGACGGAAGGCGTCCCGCCGCGGTCGAAAAGGCGAAGGAGGCAGCACGAGCGAGCCTATGGCTCCAACAGCTTGAGGAGGTTCTCCTTGCCGAAAAGCGCCGTGGCCGGGTCTGGTTCCAGGAAGGGCGTAATGTCCCTCTCCGCAGCTCCCCAATCTATGGATGCCACCCGCTCACGAATCACGGGCTTCCAGTTCCCCTGGTCGAGGACCGGGCCCGCCCAACCGGTCTGATTGAGGGCGTTGTTCAGGAGTTCGAGGTTGGGCTCTGGCCACATCGGGTCGCCTACGTACCAGAAGAGGTCGAAGAGATCCCGGCCCTTGGGCCAGCTCCTCTGCAAGATGGCATGCAGCTTCCCGGCCAGCAGGGAGGGGCGATCGTAATGCTGCAGATTGAGCACGGCATGCCGGCGCACGACGGTTGTAGTCAGACCAGCGCCTTGTGGAGGGTGGGTGTCCACATTGATGCGGATGTTCAGTCGTTGCGACTCATGAGGAGAAAGCCCTGCTTCGTGCGGCAGGCCGGGAAAGCTCACCAGAAGACTCTCGACAACCCTCTCGACAACCCTCTCGGTCTTCCGCCTTGTCAGCACCTCATAACCCTCCCGCTCCAGCTGTACCCTGATTCGGTCCTCCACCTGAGCCAGTTCAAGAGGGCTCCGCCCGGGTCTTTCCAAGGCGAAGCCCAGATCCTCTGAGAACCGCGGAAGGCCGAAAAGGAAGCGGAGAGCCGTTCCACCCTGGAAGGCCAGAGGGATCATGGCTCCGGCCTGCTGCAGGGCCAACAGGATCCTGGCCTGGAGGTATTCCCGGGCCAGGTTTCCTGCAAGAAGCGGGTCCCGGGTGTCTCGGACGATGTCGAGAAGCTGTTCCTTCATGATTGATTCCGTCTGTCCGGGACAGTCTCCTTCATGCGGAGAATGTTCTCCACCGCCCGGTGGATCTTCCTCTTCTTCCACCTGCGAGCATGGCGGTGCAGGTCCTCCTCTTCGAGATTCTCGATCCCCTCCAAACGAAGAGACCTGAGATGTTCGAGCATCTCCCCCCTGGGTGTGAAGTACACGAGATCCAGGAGAGCCTTGGCAGGATCGGCCAGCAGTGCCTCCTGCTCATGAGGAAGGGAGACCCGGCCGTATCCGAAGAACACTTCCGGGCGCATGTGGCGGTAGATGTGCCGACCCAAGGGTGTATCGATTTCAATCGGACGAGCCGTGGTCACGGAGGTCGTCACGGGTACCGCCTCCGGGATCATGCCGTGGTAGGCCAGGGCGGATTGAAGGCTTACGTAGGAGGGACGGTGGAGCTCGTTGGCGATCAGGAATAGATGAGGCTGGATACGGCGCCAGGGGGGGGCGAGGGCGTAGAGGTTCCGTCGGAGCTGAAGGATCTTGCCGGATGCCGTCCAGCGAGAGAGCTGTCGTCGGACATCGCCAGGATTCCGATCTCCCGCCAGAAGCAGACTGCCTTGAAAGAGTGGCAAGTCCCCCACGGTCTCCAGCAGTTCGGCGAATCTCATGGCAGTAAAATGCCATTAACGGCAAGTAAGCGCAACCATTACGGCGGCCCATATGGGGATCTTTCTCGTTCCTCGCTGACCTGAAGGGATGATTCCAGGCTGCTGCCGCCCAGGAAAGCCCCGAGAATACTGATTCCGGCCCCGAAGGGGCCTTCCTTCATCCCCGGAACCCCGATCGAGAGGCGGGCCTGCACCCAATTCCTCATTCTGCACAGGCGCCTCCATCACGTACGGAATAGGACGTCCCCTCGACGTCGAATTCCGCATCGGTGGGTTGCGTGTAGGGTCCGCTAAGGAATTGGGTGTTGAGTAGTGACCGAATTCCGCACGCGTCCTGGGTGTCGACCTAACGTGAGGAATTCGGGTGCGTCTGAGAGGGGGCTTCACCCGGGGCTCCGGGGGGAAGTGCAGGTCGCGGGAGGGACATCGCACCTGCAAAGGCATCGCCCCCGCAGCGCTCCGCACCGTCTCAACTGCTTTGCTCGCAACGACTTCCCATGGTCTTGCGGCTGAGGATCCGCCACCCGAGAGATTCGCAGCGCCACTCCGGGCATGAGCGCCAGGGGGGGCCAGGGTGCCTCAGGGCCGCCGGGCAGCCCAATTCCCGTAGGGTAACCTGCGCGCTTTTCGCGCTGATGCCGTAATATGGCGGGTCGGGGCGAGGTCGCCCTCCCTCCGGCCCGGATCCACATCAAGGTGTCTCACCGCCCCACGGGCGAAGCCCGTCAAATGAAGGAAGCGGCGCCCGCTGAGGCGCCGCAACCATGCTTCTCCGAATAGGATTTGGCCTGCGCTTCAACGTCCGACTCACCCAGGTGCTGTAGGGCCAGCAACAATACTTCTCCGGCTTAGAGTCGGCTTGCGCTACTTCGTCCGTGGGGAGTTGAGATGTCGAGCAGGAGTCATGACGATCACGCCGAGAACGGCCTGGCCAAGCGGCATCTGGAAGAGGGGAAGATGGTGCTGTGGGACGTGGCGCCCGTGCTTTTAACCGCAGAGTGAGGTGACAGAACCATAGATCGACGCAGGTGTAACCCCGGGATAGGCGCGGCCCATGGACCAGCGCCCGGCGAGGGGCCCGCCGGAATCACCTTCACTGCCCCTGGAGACCGATGAAGATCAGCCGACGACGAGCCGCCGCCGTGGCCGCCACAGTGGTGATGGGGTCCGTCCCAGGCACCGCCTGGGCCCAGACCGACTTTTACAATCTCGACAAGGACCGGCCGCTCCGGGTCGAGGACGCCTACGCCACCAAACGCTACGCCTTCGAGCTAAAGATGGCGCCGCTGACCCTGGCCCAGACGCGCGACGGGACCATCCAGTACCGGCCTTCTGTCGAGGTGAAGCACGGCCTCCTGCCCGGGTTAGAGGTGGCCGCCGGACTCCACCTGGCCGCAGACCGCCGGCCGACGGGGGAGCCGCGCCAGGCATACACACAGCTGGAGCTCACCTCGCTCCTCAACCTCACGACGGAGACGCGCTGGCTCCCCGCTCTCGGGGTCCGGGTGACGGGTCACATCCCCGTGGAAGGCGAGAACGCCTCCACCGTGGAAGTCCGCGGCCTCGCCACGCGCAGCCTCCTCGGACCGGTGCGCGCTCATGTGAACGGTGGCTGGTCCTTCGGCGACGACGCCCACGAGCGCTGGTGGGGCGGCATCGCCCTGGACTACGTCCTCCCGTTTCGACACCTGCTCTTGCTGGTGGAGACGTGGGTGGCCGAGCCGGCCAGGCGGGGAACGGACACGCCCCACCCGCCGCCCGGTATGCCAACGCCGCAAATCCCGGCCGCGGACGAGGCCTGCCGCCGCGTCCACTCCACCGCCGGCCTCCGCTACCAGATGTCCCCGACCCTGGCCATGGACGCCGGCATCGGCCGGACCCTTACCGGGACGCCGGGCAAGGACTGGCTCCTGACCTTCGGACTCACCTACGAATTCGCCGTGCGTGCGCTCATGCCCATGGCGCGGCGTGAACCCTGAACCGGCACAACAGCATGAGAAACACGCTTCACGTCACCACCGCCCTCGTCGTCACCGGGATGGCCACTGCGCTCACGCCCCCGGAGGTCCCGGTGCTGGGCCCCGCGCCCGCCAGCGCACAGATCGAGCGGGTCTACCACCCCATGTACCTCCCGGCGCAGCACAACTGGCAGTTCCGAGCCCAGTACCCCGCCCTGGACCGCCTCTTCGCCGCCTTCGACTACGGCCACGGGGTCTTGTACGAGACCCTCTACACCCGGCCCGACGCGCCGGTTGCGCTGCTGGAGGAGGAGATCTACCGACACCTGGTGCACGACGTGCTACGGAACCCGCCGCGCATGCACATGCCCGAGCGGTCCTTCATGCCCCGCTACGCCCGGCTGGTGCCGCTCGCGAAGGAGATGTTCGAGTGGTCCCACATCCTCCATCGCCAGGCGTACGACATCCTGGCCGACGACCGTATCGTCGACAAGGACACGGCCATGGAGGAGCTCCTGGATTACTACCTGTCCAGCCCACTGGCCTTCACCGACGTGCCCAAGGGGATGGCCATCATGGACGAGCAGTATTTCTCCAAGGAGTTCCGCCAGCAGTACCCGAAGTTCAACGGCCTGATCTGGGCGTACCATTGGCTACAGGTGGCGGTCCACGAGCCGTTCCTGCTCTACGACACGGCTGAAGAGCGGCAGACCGCTACCAAGGCCCTCCTCGCCCGGTTCTGGCAGATGCTCGAGGACCCGCCCGCGGCTCTGCCCTCGGAGATGCCCATGACGGCCGCCATCGCGCCCGAGTTCACCGAGAGGTTCCCGCGCTTCGCCGCCATCTTCGACAACCTGCACATGATGCACGACGTCATCTCCGACATCCTGGTCTCGGACCAGGTGGAAGACAAGCGGGCCGAGATCTACCGGCAGGCAGACCTGTTCCGCGACCCCGAGGCCATGGCCGTTAGCCACGAGGAGTGGATCGCCATGGCCATCGCCCACGGGCTCGACGCCCAGGGCGGCCCCGCGGTGGGGATCCTCCCCCCAGCCCCCACCCTGGACCCGGCGCCGCACCACCACGAGCACCACCACCCGGAGCACGAGCACCCGGAGCACGAGCACCCGGCGGCTGAGCCGGAGCCGGTCGAGACCGACACCCTGGCGGCCCGCCACCGGGCAATGGCCCTGATACTGGAGCTGCTCGAGGACGAGCATGTCAGGCAGCGGATCCACGCCGCCCCCGAGCTCCGGGCGGCGTGGGAGGCGGAGGGCGTCCAGGAGCATTTGGCCATGATGAGGCGCATGCACGAGGGGCCGGAGCACGAGGCGCACCCCGAGCCCATGCCCGACAGCCCCGGAATGCTCCGCGCCATGGCGTTCATCCTCCAGCTCCTGGCCGATCCCCAGGTCCAGCATCGGATCCACGCCGTGCCAGAGTACCGCTCCGCCTGGGAGGACCCGGCGGTCCAGGCACATGTCCAGCGGATGCGGAGGATGCACGGCGGAGGCCACGACCACTGACGCTCGACGGGAACAGGGTCTTGCAGGGGCAGAGGCTGCACCCAATTCCGTATCCCGAGAGGTTCGCAGCGCCACTCCGGGCATGAGCGCCAGGGGGGCGCACCGAGTTGCGTGTTGCTGGATAGCGCCTAATATGCCGGTATCCCGCGTGTGAGCCCCCTTGCCCCGGCTCGCGGAGCATGTCGGCGCGGGGCCGCCCGGCCAAAGGCGGGGGCCAGTCGGTCAAAGGCGGAGGGCCGCCCGGCCCAGGGCGGGGCCAGCCGGCCAAAGGCGGTACGCCCGGCACACAGAACTCCGGAGGCTTCGAGAGATGGCGCGACGCGACCTGCAGTTCCCGATCCAACGCCAGCCCGACCCGTGCCCGCCAAGGCCACTGCGCTCCATCCCACTCCAGCCCGACCCGCGCCCGTCAACGCCACTGCGCTCCCTGCGACGGGCCCGTGCCCCCCTCCTGGCGCTGGCGGCCGGTGGGCTCCTCCTGGCGGCCCTGGGCTGCCAGGACTTCCGTGCCCCCGGCCTGCCCGAGACCCGGACCGTGGATGTGGTGGACACCCTCCACGGGGTCGAAATTCCCGATCCGTACCGGTGGCTGGAAGACCTGGGGAGTCTGGAGAACCAGGCGTGGATCGCCGCCCAGAACGCCTGGGCCGAGCAGATCGTGCCGCCGAGCCCCTTGCGGGAGCGGATCACCGAGCGGCTCCGCGAGCTCACGGACACCGATGATGTGAGCTCCCCCCGGCGCGGGGGGGACTACGAGTACTTCACCATGCGACGCAGGGGCGAGGAGTTGCCCGTCCTCTACCGCCGGCCGGTTGGGGAGGCGGAGGAGGAGATCGATCCGGAGCGGGACTACGAGGTGGTGCTGGACCCCCATGGGCTGAGCCCGGAGAACACGACCCGCTTCCATCTGCTGGACCTTTCCCCGGGGGGAAGGTACCTGGTCTACAGCGAGCGGGACGGGGGCATGGACGAGGTGCAGATCCGAATCCGGGACCTGGAGGAAGGCTCGGACCTGCCGGAAAGCCTGCCCCTGGCGCTCTACCGGGGGGTGGCCTTCGTGGACCATGAGGGGTTCTACTACTCCGTCGTCTGCCGGCGGGAAGGGTCCCGGGTCCGCTATCATGAGTTCGGCACCCCCGTGTCCGACGACCCCGTCGTCTTCGGTGAGGGATACGGGCCCGAGACCCGGATCGAGGTGAGCACCATAGCTGACCGGGAGCTCCTCCTCTACACGGTGAACCACGGGTGGGCCTCCACGGAGATTCACGTCCAGAGGCCTGGGGAGGACTCCGCCAGAGCCATCGTGGAGGGCGTGGACGCCCGCTTCTACCCCCGCTACACCCAGGGCGAGCTCTACCTGCGGACGAACTGGGGGGCGGACCTGAATCGTCTCTTCGCCGTGGACCTGGCCAATCCCGCTCCCGAGCACTGGCGGGAGGTGATCGGGGA
>PXFI01000004.1 GCA_003564295.1 Gemmatimonadota bacterium
CCCAAGCACCTCGGCCCACCACCACCCGTTCCGGTCGTTCCGCACCAGGGGCGCACTCGGAACGGAACGGGCCCGCCCTACCTCAGGCACTCCGTGTCAGCTGGCGTGCAACCACACCCGTCACGGGGCGCGCAACGCAACAGATGGGCTGGAGGTCGCGCCGCCAAATGGCTGACAGACGACTCTGGTATGTTCTACGGCGCCATGTCGTTCAACCATGACATCGGGAGCTGGGACGTCTCGAACGTCACCCGCATGGACTGGATGTTCTGGCGGGCCATCGTGTTCAACCAGGACCTCGGGAACTGGGATGTCTCGAACGTCACGAACATGCGCTCCATGTTCCACTGGACCCCCGCGTTCAATCAGGACATCGGCAGGTGGAACACCTCCAAGGTTACCGACATGGGCTCCATGTTCAACGGAGCCACGGTGTTCAACCAGGATCTTGGAGACTGGGACACCTCCAACGTCACCACAATGAACTCCATGCTCTGGAACGCCGAGGCCTTCAACGGAGACATCGGTGGCTGGAACACGGAGAAGGTCACGGACATGAACTCCATGTTCCGCAATGCCAAGGCCTTCAACCAGGACATCGGGAGTTGGAACACCTCCAGCGTCGTCGACATGAACCTCATGTTCAGGGAGGCACAGGCGTTCAACCAGGATCTCGGGGACTGGGATGTCTCCAACGTCGCCCGAATGAACCAGATGTTCAGCAATACCACAGCGTTCAACGGGCATATCGGTGGCTGGAACACGGGGAACGTCACGGACATGCGGCACATGTTCGCCGGTGCCACGGTCTTCAACCGGAACATCGGGGGCTGGAACACCGCGAAGGTGAGCGCCATGGACTCCATGTTCCTTCATGCGAGGGCCTTCAACCAGGATTTGTCCGGATGGTGCGTCCCCCTCATTGCCACGGCCCCGCAGTGGTTCGATGAAGGGGCCATCGCCTGGCTGCTTCCCAACTCACGGCCCATCTGGGGCACCTGCCCCGGGGGTGAGGCACCCTGAGGACGGAGGAGTGGGCGGGGTGGGGTCGGTCACCCCTCCCCGGTCCGATTCGGAACGCTGAACCTGTTGCTTGTGGGCGCTCAGTCCAGCCACTTGCGGCAGGGATGGTACTGGGCCCGGGCGGCCCTACCGGGCCCAGGCGCCGGCCCGGCAGGGTGCCCGGGCCGGCCCTCTCTGGGGAATGCCCCTCACCAGTTGTCCACGATCCTGGTGGGAAGGGCCGTGGGCTGAATGAGCTTGAAGATAGGCAGGTACGGCGGCGGGGGCTCGCTGGCCTGCTGCTGCCCGGGCTGCTGGCCCGGCCTTGTCTGTTGCCCCTCCCGCACCTGCTGCGCCTGCTGAGTCTGTCGCGCCTGTTGTCCTTCGGTGCCGGGGCCTTCCCCTTCAGCAGCGATCCTGGCCAGTTCCGGCTTCGGGAGCCAGGCATCCATGGTGTTCCATGTGACCAGGTTGTCCCCTGACTCCGCTTCAAGGATGTGGGTCACGATGCGTCCCATGGTCTGGCCCGTGGGTACCACATAGGTGCCCCGGGGGAAGGGCCGCGACACGGTCACTACCTCCCCCACGGAGACGAAGGTGCCGGCCGCATGCCCGAAGTGCGGGCGGTACTCGATGCCGTCCAGGACGTAGGCCTGCACCTCCAGCTCCACGGGCTCCTGCAACTGTTCCACGAGGATGCCGTGGCGCTGCAGCATGGCCACGGCGGCGTCGGCTTGCCGTGGGAGGAGGTAGGCGTAGGGCCGATCCCGGAGCAGGGTGGCCTCGGGTTTGATCAGGATCTCGGCGTCTGTGACGTCCACGATCTGCTGCTCCTCGTCCACGGTCTCCACGATCTTGTAGCTCACCCGGTAATCGGCGGGCACGAAGCGCTGGGTCACGGGAATCTGCCCTTCCCCTGCCTTGCCGATCCGTACCGTCTCGGCCCGGGCGTCCTCCACCAGGTCCACGATTCTTCGGGCGTTCTGCTGAACGAACTCCAGCACCGCCAGGTGGCCGTAGACGCCGGCCGCCGCCCCCGTGCCGAGGTTCTGGCCGCCCGGCGCCTCGAAGAGGATGGAGATGATGTTGGCCATGGGGCCGTAGTTGTGGCCCATGCGGGGGTGCTCCACCAGCCCGGTCCAGCGCTCCCGGTCCTGGTCCCGGCCGTAGTACCAGGAGAGATAGCCCTCCGCCTCGAGGCGGCGATCGATGGCGGGGAAGATCTCCTCGTCGCAGATCCGGGTGAGACGTTGGTCGCCGCCGGCGGCGCCGCCCCCCTGGTAGGTGAGGTTGTAGGGCCGGGCACCGCCGTTGTGGCCGTCCACCATAAGGTGCGGTCTCCACTGCTGCACCAGGTTGCCCAGGTACTGGGCGATCTCCGGCTGGGTCAGCTTCATGTAGTCCCGGTTCATGTCGAAGCCGAAGGCGTTGGCCCGGGTTGGGTTCGGCTGCGCCTCCAGGCCGTCAGGATTGATGGACGGAGCCACCACGATGATCATGTCGTCCAGCATGCGGTTCACCGCCGTGCCTCGCTGGGCCATCTCCCGAAGCAGCACCAGGAGCGACTCCCGGTAGGTGCGCTCGCCGCCGTGGATGTTCGCCGCCAGGAGGACCACGGGCTTGCCCGAAACCATGGCCTCCCAGGGCTTGCTCACCAGGGGACGGCTGAAGACGGCATAGACCAGGTCCCGGCCCTCCCGGGTCTTCCCATAGGTGCCGAGCCTCATGTCCAGGGACTGTGCCTGGAGCGCCTGGAGGTACTCCACCATGCGGTCATGGCTGGTGTGGCGGGCGTACTCCAGCTCCTCGGCCTCGGTTCGCAGATCGGCGATCTGGGCCTCTGCCGCCGGCGCCGTGGCAAGGGCCAGGGCCAGCAAGGGCAGCGCAGCGAGACACCAGGGAAAGGAGCGGTGCGACTTCCTCATCTGTCCTCCATGAGTTGGGGTTCGGTTCGAACGGCTGCCTTGTGGTGAGGCTGGTGGCTGGCGGGTTTCCCTGGAAGCTGCCGAGCTGCGGGGCGGGGACGGCGACGCCGCAGCGGGAGCTCCCATTCCCAACCACCCTCAGGGTCCACGGCCTTGCCGCTCTGTAGTGCAACCGGGGCCATATTGGCCGCGCATGAGCTTGCGGGTCAAGGAGGGGGGGAATGTCGGATGGGGCCGGGCACTACTGGGATGCCGAATGCGGCGAGGCAAACCTGGAAATGGACGTCTAATCTCCAAACGCTATCTGCGTTGGGCTCGCGTAGCGACACCAATCTCGTACCGGATCCTTCCAAACATGATCGCAATCTGGATTTGACTCGAGAATCGGAAAGGAACGGGCCGGCCGAAAGGTAGGAGGGCTCTCGATCTCTGGTGCCCTAGACGGAATGGATCCCCGTTGCCCTCGCAGCACCCGGCGCAGGCCGATATGGCAAGCCGCCCCTGCCGAGAAGGACCCTCGGGTCGCCCCCACCCCGTCCCGGCCGCCCTGTACTTGGACCCAGCTCCACCGCCGTCGCCGGCCAGAAGGAGTACGCCGATCCCCCATCCGTAGTAGCTCGTGGATCATCCCTTTGGCGGATTGGAAGCAGCTCCTCAGGCCGGTAACGTAATTGTGGTGGGGTGGTCGAAGCCCTTTGCCGGCCCCCAAGGATCCATGGGTTCTGAGCTGGTCCAACATGCCAGACTCGAGAATGGGAGTCTGGATGGATCCCGACGATTCCATGTTCCTTGCTTCTTCTTTCGTCCGGGTCCTCACCAAACGCCGGACCACACTTGGAGCCCATCCATGCGCACAAGTCGTTTCGTCCTAGCGGTCCTGGCGGTCCTCGCAGGCCTCGCATTTGTCGCAGTGGCGCCTCCCCGCGCCGAAGCCCAGCAAGGTCTCCAACTGGGCTTCCGGGGCGGCGTCTCCGTCGCCAGCGCCTCCCTGGACATGGAGGAGACTTTCTCCAAGGGCAATCGTACCGGATTCGTCGGCGGTGCCTTCCTGGACTACAGCGGAGGCATCTTCGGATTCCAGGTGGGCGCTCAGTACACGCAGAAGGGTGTGGACCTGAAGCTGGGGAACGTGGTGGACGAGTTCAGCCTCAGCTACCTGGAGATTCCGGCAGTCATCAAGCTGGGAATACCCCTCGGCGCCATCAAGCCGAGCATATTCGGCGGTGCCGGACTCGGGTTCATCACCGGGTGTGACAGCGGCGGTGAGAATTGCGAGAACGATTTCGAGAGCACCGACGTGTCCGGAATCGTCGGGGCGGATCTCGCCATCTACCTGGGCGCCATCTCCCTCTGGGCCGATGGCCGATACCACGTGGGGCTCAGCAACATATCCAAAGCGAGTGATGTCGTCGGCGACCTGAAGAACAGGAACTGGACCTTGCAGGCAGGAATCGGTTTCAGGCTGGGCGGCTGAGTTCGCCCCCCCTCCGGGGGACCTGGAAGGATGAGCCACTCCTGCGCCTATGGCTGTGTCTGGCCGGGCGAGAAGGGGCTCGAGAGTCAGGTCCAGGGGGCGGGTGGCGGCGTCGTCAGGTCCGGCGCAAGCGATTGAACTCTGACGGGGATTATGAGGGCCGTGACTGATGACGTGAACATGCCGCTCGCGGCGCTTCGGGCCGCAGCTGATGCCGGGGTCTTGGGGCGTCGGAGGCAAGGTCTGTGACTACCGTCACCGTAGCAGGCGTCGACCTGCTCATTACGGAGCTCACGGGGGACACGTCAGTTGTCGTGGGGCTTGACGCGCCCCTGTCCTATCAACCCGGTGGGGGGCTCCGTGAGCGCGACCGATCACTTCGGGAACGCGTTGTGAAGTGCGGAATCCGGCACGGCGCCGTAATGCCACCCACCTGCAACCGCATGGCTACCTCACGCTCCGCGGTCTGGGCGTCGCGCGGCTCCTTGGCACATTGGATCCAGAGCGGGTACAGATCATCGAGGTCAACCCGGGAGCCACCTCTTGCCTTCGGGAAGCTCCACTGGGATCGGTGCTGGCATTCAAGAAGAAGCCAGAACACCGTGCCTTGCTACTGGATTGGCTCTCAACCCAGGGCGTCGAATCGCTACCGCGCACCGAGCCGAGCGATCATTTCGTGGCCGCCTCGGGCGCTGCGCTCGCAGCATGGGCGTGGTGGCGGGGGCATCCTGTTTGGCTCACATCGCCCGAGCCACCATTTCATCCGTTCGCTTTCGCTTGCTAGGATCGCCGGTGAGGCAGGGGTTTGGGCGGCATCGCTGTCGGGCACGCGGGCGGATCTTGCAGATGTCGCAACAGAGAGGAAACAACGTGAACACGCTCGATAAGGACTACGCAGCAGGTCTCCTGGACCATGGTGATCCTCCTTGCCTTTCGCTCTACCAACCGACTCACCGACAGCATCCGGACAATCAGCAGGATCCCATACGGTTCGGGAACCTCGTAAAGAGCCTGGAGGAGGCACTCCTGAACCGATGTCCGAAGGACGAGATACGGCCATTGCTGGAGCCGTTCCTGGCCCTGGCTCAGGACCGCGAGTTCTGGAATCACACCCTTGACGGACTCGCCGTGCTGGGCGCGAAAGGGGTTGTGCGGGTCTACACCCTGCAGCGGCCGGTCGCCGAATTGGCTGTAGTGGCGGACACCTTCCACACCAAACCCCTGATACGCATCCTTCAGTCAGCAGACCGTCATCACGTTCTCGGCCTGAACCAGCACGGGATCAGGCTCTTCGAGGGCAACCGCGATGCCCTGGACGAGATCGAGCCGGCCAAGGGTGTTCCACGGACGATGACCGAGGCGCTGGGCGACGAATTGACCGATCCGCACCAGACCGTGGCCTCATACGGGGGCGTAGGTGGTGGGCAGTCACCCATGCACCATAGCCACGGCGGGAAGGCGTCGGAAGTAGAGTCCGACGCGGAACGCTTCTTCCGCGCCGTGGACCGTGCAGTCCTGGAGCACCACTCTCGGCCATCGGGCCTGCCACTGATCCTGGCTGCGCTGCCCGAGCATCACAACATGTTTCACAAGGTCAGCCACAATCCGTTTCTAATACCGGAGAGCATCGACATCCACCCGGATTCCCTGTCCTCCATCGACAAACTCCGTCAGCACGCCTGGAGTGTCTTCAGGCCCCGCTTTGTGGCGCGACTGGCAGCATTGGTCGAGGAGTTCGGCAAAGCAAGGTCCGACGGGCTCGGTGACGACGAACTGGCCCAGGTCGCCAAAGCGGTCGTGGACGGGCGGGTCGCCACTCTGCTCATCGAAGCCAGCCGCGAAATCCGCGGCCGGCTCGATGCCGAAACCGGTGACATCGAGCTGGACGACCGGGCCAACGCAGGCGTTGATGACCTGCTCGACGACCTGGGGGCGTTGGCCCTCAGGATGGGAGGGCACGTTGTCGTCGTCCCCACAGACGAAATGCCGACGGATACGGGAATAGCTGCCATCTACCGGTATTGAGGCCGGAGCTGCGCCGGAGGCCTCAGGATGGGGCAACAAGCCAGGAGGATGCCCTTTCCCGGGTATCCCCGCTCACATCGCCCAGCCGTTCAACTTACGGACAGAGGAGGGAAGATCAGATGCTCATTCAAGTGAATACGGATCGCAACATCGAAGGCGATGACGCATTGGCTCAACAGGTTGAAGCGGTAGTGAGAAGCACCTTGGACCGCTTCAGTGAGCAGATCACACGGGTGTCAATCCACCTGAGCGACGAGAACAGCGACAAGAAAGACGGTTTCGAGGACATGCGCTGTCTGCTCGAAGCCCGTCTGGCAGGTCACGATCCCATTTCAGTGAGCCATCAAGCGGGGAGCCTGGGAGAGGTCGTGGACGGCGCTGTAGAGAAGATGAAGCACTCCCTCGAGAGCACCCTCGGGCGGTTGGAGAGCCACCAATAGGCAACGTCCGAAGGCAACGGAAGCTGTGCCTCACGCCCTCCCTTCCTGCGGGGTCCTCGTTCGGCGTGGCTACGGCGGCAGGCGAAGCTGCCGATTCCTGATGTGCAGAGGCTGCTCACCGTCACCGAATGGGCTCTCTCGCTTCCGGGGCCGATTTCTGGCGGCATTCGCGCAGCTTACTCAGCGACAGTCAGGTCTCAGGAAGGCCCTCGCTCTTCGGGGGCCCTGGGGTCTCCAGGAGACGGCGATCACCAAGGATAGGCATCATAGGGGCAGCGCGTCCTTGGTAGGGAGAGCAGACATGCCCCGGACATCCAGCGCACAGAACGAATGGCGTTCTCCGACGGGAGGGGACACACTGTTGTTTGCGGACATA
>PXFI01000285.1 GCA_003564295.1 Gemmatimonadota bacterium
AGGTCCGGAACACCCGATCCGATGGCCGGTTTCGTTGAACACGCCTCCATGGAGTGGGCTCGGGCATTATTACCACCCTTTGTGCGGTTGATGTAGGTTTGTTTGTCGGATCAACGAGCAGGAGAGTGCCGTGGATTATTTGGATGATCCCAGGGTGGTGGCCGCCGAAGCTCGGCATGCCAGGCGCCGGAGGCGGGCAGGTGCGGTCTATGGGATCGTGACACAGATCTTCTTCATCTCCATCCTGGTCTTTGCACTCCTGGTCATCGGCACCTTTGCCCGGATCGTGCTTCCCCACATCTTCAGACCCACACCCGCCGAAGGTCAGGTGGCAGAGGAACTCTTCCCCGCGTCCACCATCCTCTCGGAATGGGAAAATCGAGCGCGCCATTGAAGCGTTTCTCCGACAGCGTGAACGTAGGTCTCATGGTGGCCTTGGTGTGGTTCGCCGTCTGGGTGTGGCCGGACCTGCCCGAGAGGATCCCCACCCATTTCGGCATTGACGGGCAGCCCGACGCCTGGAGTGAGCGATCCTTCTGGTCCTGGTTCCTCCTGCCCATCATTGCCGTGACCCTGGCCCTTTCCATGTACTGGGTCCGGTGGGTGCTGCCCCGGCGTCCCGGCTGGGTGAGCTTCCCGAGTCGGAGGCGCCTGACGGACTTCCCGGAGGCTGCCCGGGGTCCCGTCTTGGAGATGGTGTCGGGATTCCTGGCCCTGGTCCAGACCCACCTCCTGGTGATCTTCACCCTCATCCAGCTTGCCACCTACCGCACCGCACTGGGGGGTGATAGCCAGGGAGCCATGATCCTGGTCCTACTGCTGGCCATGCTGGGTAGCCCCTTCTTCCTGGTGGTGTTCTTCCTCAGGTATCAAAGGGCAATGGCGGAAACCGAGAGGCTTGCGGCCGGTGAGGCCTGGGTAATGAGGCCTTGATCCAGTTCTATCGGGAGCGCCTGGCTCGGTTTGAAGAAGCCAGGGTGGCCCAGGAGCGGCTGAGCATTCGATTGGGTTGGCTCAGGGTGGGAGTCTTCCTTGCCGGATTTGGCCTCTATGTGGCGGCAGACGTGGTGGGGGGAGCGGTGAGGCGAGGGTTGGGTGCTGGGGTGGTGGTTGCTCTGGTCCTCTTCCTCCTCTTGGTGGTTCGGCATCGAAGGGTACGGGACCGAGAGCGACGCCTGGCGGCTCTGGTGCGCGTGAACGAAGAGGCCGTGGCCCGATTGAAGAGAGATTGGGATGCTCTCCCTCCTGCCGTCCCGGAAGATACCGATCCGGACCATTCCTATGCGTATGACTTGGACGTGTTTGGAGAGGCGTCCCTCTTGCGACTCCTCACCACTGTGACACTACCGCCGGGGGTGAAGACCCTGCGGAGCTGGCTCCTGTCGGCGGCTTCTCCACCGGAGATACGGGAGCGGCAGGAAGCTGTGGCAGAGCTGGCCCCCCGGGTGGACTTCCGCCAAACCCTGGAGGCGCGGGGCCGTCTCGGGGATCCTCCTCCCCCCGCCTCCGTTCATTCCTTTCTGAGTTGGGCTGAAGGGGATCCGTGGCTTCCGAAGCGGCCGTGGCTACGGGTGGCGGCCTGGATCCTTCCTCTCCTGACGGGGGTGCTGGTGGCCCTTCAGGTGACGGGGCTCGTGGCGGGGCCGTGGTGGCTCTTGAGTATGATCGTAGCCCTGGCAGTGGGAGGCGGCTTCAGAAGGGAGGTCCACCCCCTCATGGATGCGGCGGGCTCGGGACAGGAGGGCTTCAAGCGGTATGCTGCCGTCCTGTCCCTCTTCCTGGAAACGGAGGTGCGCTCTCCTGTGCTTGAGGGCCTCAAGGACGCCGTGCGGAGCGGGACGGCGGGGCCGGAGCGCGAGTTCCGGCGCCTGGGGCGCACAACGGCCTGGGCCGAAGTGCGTCATAGCACCATGGCCCACTATTCCCTTCAGGCTCTCCTGGTCTGGGATGTCCATGTCCTGGCGGGCCTGGAAAAGTGGAAGGGCCGGTGGGGCAGGCACGTCAGGAGGTGGATGGAGGCCCTGGGTGAGCTGGAAGCCTTGGCGGCCCTGGGGGCCCTGAAGGCGGATCATCCCGAGTGGGTCTTCCCGTCGTTGGTGGAGGGTGGGGAGCCCGGACTCGAGGCTCTGGACCTGGGGCATCCGCTCCTCCCGGCCGAGCGATGCGTGGGGAATGATGTGGTGGCGGGCCCTCCAGGGAGCTTCGTCTTCCTCACCGGGTCCAACATGTCGGGGAAGAGCACCCTTCTCAGGGCCGTGGGGTTGAACGCGGTCCTGGCCCAGGCCGGGGGCCCGGTGTGTGCCCGGCGGATGAAGATGACCGCCCTGGACGTGCAGACCTCCATGAGAGCAACCGATTCCCTGGCTCGAGGGGTCTCCCAGTACATGGCGGAGCTCCAGCGGATCCGGCAGGTGGTGGAGGCTGCCCGGAAAAGCTCTGCTCTGTACCTGTTGGACGAGCCCCTTCAGGGAACCAACGAGGCGGAGCGGCGAGTGGCGGTCCAGACCATTCTGGGGCACCTGCTTGACGCCGGGGCCGTGGGGATGGTGGCCACCCATGACCTCCGCCTTGACCATTCGGAGCGTCTGGCTCCCGCTGCCCATGCCGTCCACTTCGAGGGAACGGTGCGAAACGAGAAGGAGGGCCCCATGCTTTCCTTCGACTACCGATTGAAGCCTGGGAGGGCGACTTCCACCAACGCCCTGGCCCTCCTGAAAGCCGTAGGTCTGGGTCCGGGAGAAGAGGAAGCCTGACGCGTGGGATCCCTGGACCGTGAGGCAAACTTCTTTGATATTGAAGCATTAGACAGAACCGTTTACCGCTGAGAAGGATCGGCCTTCAAGCTATGCCCAGATACGAATATGTTTGCCAGGACTGCGGACGTTCCTTCGAGGTAAGGATGTCCATGTCGGAGTACTCGTCCGACGCCACGCCCGAATGCCCTTCTTGTGGCTCGGCCAACTCCGCCAGGAGCTTCTCTTCCGTGGGGGTCCTCACAGGCTCCCGGGGTGGCTCCGGTAACCTGCCCACCCTGGGCGGGGGCTGCGGTCACGGGGGATTCACCTGAGCCCACTGACGCTGCCGCCCGGTTCGGGCGGGTGAC
The DNA here is from genome assembly GCA_003564295.1 of Gemmatimonadota bacterium. Taxonomy (GTDB): domain Bacteria; phylum Gemmatimonadota; class Gemmatimonadetes; order Longimicrobiales; family Gaopeijiaceae; genus PXFI01. Next base: position 3,104 of record PXFI01000285.1, read on the forward strand.
CGTGAAGTGACGACTGGGGCCAGGCCGGAGAGGCTGGTCCCAGTCGGTCTTGGGGAGTGGGCCCGTTCCCGTTCCCGGGTGTCGTCTGCGTCGCGTCTGGGGCGCGCCCCTCAACGAACCGCTTCCGGAGGCCCCTCGCGCCCTACTGCAAGATCCGGGCGGTGCGGATATGGTCCAGGCGGGGGAACTCGCGGACCAGGTATTGATTGCCGGCTCGCCGGATCTCGGATTGGTCGGGGGACTGGCCGTACTCGGCGTTGATGGCGTCCACGACCTCCATTCCCTGGACCACACGGCCAAAGGGGGCGAAGCCCATCTCATCCAGATTGGTGTTGTCCCCCAGGTTTACGAAGATCTGGGTGGTGCGGCTCCCGGGGGCGCTCGTGGCGGCGAAAGATATGGTGCCCCTGACGTTGCTTGTGGCCACCGGATCGTCGGGGATGCGGGCGTCGGCCCACTGGGCCGTAACGGCGGGATCACCGGACATGCCCCATTGCACCACGAACCCGGGGACCACACGGAAGAACCGCTGGTCATCGTAGAAGCCACGCTCTACCAGGTGATAGAAACGGTCCGCCCCGTGGGGGGCCAGGTGTCGCTCCACCGCCACGGCGAAATCCCCGGCGCTGGTCTCGAATACCACTGTGAACTCCTCAGGCGCTGCCTCCGTTACGGCCACCTCCTCAGGCTCGGCCGGTGCTTCCAGCTCCGGCTCGGGAGGCTCGCGGTCCTGGCCACACCCGGTGGCCAGAAGCAACGCTCCAACCAGACCCAGACCAATGCGCCGCATGGTACTCTCTCCTGTTCCCGAAGGAATCTTCTCGGTCGGCTCGCATCGAGCCTCTCCGGCCGTGAGTGCGGGAGTGGCCGTGCGTCACCGCCATCGTTCGTCCTGCCACCCCGAGAATGCTAGCCCGGAAGGAATGATTGGACCAGTCCCCTTCAACGCTCGGGCCGGGTCACCACCACGATGGCCCGCTCCACGTGCCGCCCCCCGAGTCCCGGAAGACGGCCAGCCTCGGCGGATCCCATTGCCCTCACGGATCGCACGAGCTCAATCGGGATGATCCGAAGCATCCCCAGCCCACCCAGGAGGGACTGGTCCTGGTAGACGACGATGCTGAGAACCTCCGTTTCCTGGTGAGCGCCACGGTCCACCCGACTCTGTAGCCAGAGGGGCCTGAGCCGCTCCACCAGCTCGTAGGCGTTGCGCGCTTCGGCGTCCTGGATCTCCTCCGCCGAAATGAGATTGCGGTCCCTCGATGGGGCGCGGGAGAGTGTGGAACAGCTCCAGGCCGAGAAGGCGACGGCCAGGAGAGCCGTGGCGAGGATGAAGAACTTCATGGGAATCCCCCAGTTCTTGGACCTGCTCCCGGAGGCGAACGGTGATCCGATCGGGCGGAGGGGCGGTCTCTCTCCAGCCTACACCAGGACCGACCACATGTTCTTTTCGCCGCTCCTGATTGCCCATCTCCTCCCAGTGCCTGCCGCCGGTCACGGGGCAGGGGCGAATCGGCTTCCGTATGAGCCCCCGTCCGTTGGGGTTGGTTAGGCTTCTCTCCCATTTCGGCGTTACATTCTCCCTTCGTTCCGGAACCGCTTCTCAGCGAGGCGGGCCCAAACCGGGAGAGGGGCCCACCTCCTCTCCTCGCTCCTTCAACATCCGTAACCCATACCTCCCATGGCCGAACAGAAGTTCATCTACCACACCTACCGCCTGTCGAAGATCGTCCCGCCGAAGCGGGAAATCCTTCGCAACATCAGCCTCTCCTTCTTCCCCGGGGCCAAGATCGGGGTGGTGGGGCCCAACGGATCCGGAAAGAGCTCCCTCCTGAGGATCATGGCAGGGCTGGACACGGACATTCTGGGGGAGGCCTGGGCCGCCAAGGGCACACGCATCGGCTACCTCCCCCAGGAGCCTGAGCTGGATGCATACCTGGACGTGAGGGGGAACGTGGAGCTGGGGGTGAAGGAGATCCGGGACCTCCTGCTGCGGTTCGAGGAGGCGAGCATGCAGTTCGCCGAGGTTTCCACCGACGAGGAGATGAACGCCCTCATAGAGGAACAGGCAAAGCTCCAGGACCGTATCGAGGCCGCTGACGCCTGGGACGTGGACCGGAAGGTGGAGATGGCCATGGATGCCCTTCGGGTTCCTCCGGGGGAGACGGACATAGCCACCTTGTCGGGTGGTGAGGGCCGCCGGGTTGCTCTGTGCCGAGTCCTCCTGGAAGCCCCGGACATGCTCCTCCTGGACGAGCCCACCAACCATCTGGACGCCGAGTCCGTGGCCTGGCTGGAGCGGCACCTGGCGGAATACCCCGGCACCGTGGTGGCCATCACCCACGATCGGTACTTCCTGGACAACGTGGCGGAGTGGATCCTGGAGCTGGACCGGGGCCACGGGATCCCCTGGAAGGGGAACTACTCCTCGTGGCTGGAGCAGAAACGGGAGCGGCTCCGGGTGGAGGAGAAGCAGGAGAGCGCCCGGCAGCGGACCCTGGAGCGGGAGCTGGAGTGGGTGCGAATGGCGCCCCGAGCCCGGCACGCCAAGGGGAAAGCCCGGGTTAACGCCTACGAGGACCTCCTGTCAGCGGACGAGCGGGAGCAGGTCCGGACCGCCGAGATTCTGATCCCCAAGGGGCCCCGCCTGGGGAACATGGTGGTAAAGGCCGAGGGCGTGGCCAAGGGGTATGGAGACCGCCTCCTTATGGAGGACCTCACCTTCGACGTGCCCCCCGGGGCCATCGTGGGGATCATCGGTGCCAATGGAGCCGGGAAGACCACCCTCTTCCGCATGATCACGGGGCAGGAGGAGCCTGACGATGGCTCCCTGACGGTGGGAGACACGGTGAAGCTGGCCTACGTGGACCAGTCCCGGGCTGCCCTGGACCCCTCCCAGTCCGTCTTCCAGGAGGTCACCGGAGGGGCGGACCTCCTTTACTTCGGCCGGGCTGAGGTGAACAGCCGGGCCTACCTCTCCTGGTTCAACTTCCGGGGGGCGGACCAGCAGAAGCCCGTGGGGGTCCTCTCCGGCGGGGAGCGGAACCGCCTCCACCTGGCCAAGCTCCTCAGGCAAGGGGGCAACGTCCTCCTCTTGGACGAGCCCACCAACGATCTGGACGTGGATACCCTCCGGGCCCTGGAGGATGCCATCCTCCAGTTCGCCGGATGCGTCATGGTCATCAGCCATGACCGTTGGTTCCTGGACCGGGTGGCCACCCACATCCTGGCCTTCGAGGGAGACAGCCAGGTGTTCTTCTTCCCCGGCAACTTCCAGGAGTACGAGGAGGACAAGAAGCGACGCCTGGGGGAGGATGCGGTGCAGCCCCGCCGCATCCGCTACAAGAAGCTCGGTAGCTGAGTGCTCGTTGAGGGCGGTGCGTGGCTTGTGACGAGGGGACCTTGAGCACCATGGACGAAATAGGAAAGGTAACCATCACCCTGGCCTTTACAGATGCGGCAGGGTCTTGCCCGGAGCGTCTCTGGCGGTGTTCCTTGCCCAGGGTTCCAGTGCGCGGTACCGTGCCTCCCTGATTGTTGACCCCAGTCCACGAGGTGGCCATGCGATCTGCTTCTCTCCTCCGCCGGCGCGGCCTGCCCGTCGCCTTTGTTGGCGCCCTTTTCCTCGCCTTCGGATTCTTCTTCGGCCAGGGCCTCGAGGCCCAGCCCGTAACGGACGAAGGTCTTCGTCCCATGACCTTCCTGGACGTGCAGAAGATGGCACGAGCCGGATCCTGGTCCGTGAGCCCCGACGGGGAGTGGGTGCTGTACACCGTCTCCACTCCCGACTGGGAGAAGGCCACGCGCCAGACCGACGTCCACCTGGTTTCGGTGGAAGGGGGGGTGCCGTCCAGCCGGCAGATGACCTTTACCGACGAGAAGAACGAGGACTGGCCACGTTGGAGTCGTGACGGGAGCTTTTTCGTCTTCACCTCGAACAGGGACGCCCCTGCGGGGGGGAGCCAGAATCAGCTCTACCTCATGCGGCCGGACGGCGGCGAGGCCCGGCGCATCACCAACGCCCGGGAGGGGGTGTCCAACTTTGCGTTCAGCAGGGACGGCCGGTGGCTGGTATTCCGGAGCGGGAAGTCCGGGGAAGAGCA
>PXFI01000362.1 GCA_003564295.1 Gemmatimonadota bacterium
GATGGCTCACCACCTGGATCGTGATCCTGGTGGCCCATCCCCTTCGGGAGTCACCCGAGAGCCGAGGGAGGAGGTCGAATGGCGGCGAGAGGCAGGAAGGTCGCTCTGTTTGTGGAGGACCGCGCCGCATCACAACCGGGCCGCAGGGCCATGCGGCATCACAACGTAGAGGAGGAGAGGCCAATTCCGGCGGAGCACGCAGCAGGAGGAAGATGATGCAGATAGAGCCAGAGGTCTCCTTTCGGAACGTACAGAGGACCGAATTCCTGGATCAAGCGATTCTGGAAGGCATTGACAAACTCAAGACGGTTCACGATAGGATCACCAGCGTGCGGATCGCTGTGGAAGACCAGCGAGGCACGGGGATCCACGACCATCTTTACCGGGTGCGCATCGAGGTCACCTTTCCCGGGGGCCAGGTGATCGTAAAGGAGAAGCCTGCCGACGGACCCCACCTTCCCCTCGAGCAGGTCCTGAGCAACGCTTTCGACGCTGCTCGCCGCAAACTGAGGGAGACCCGCAGGCAACAGAAAGGGCAAGCAAAGGAGCGCTCCCCCAGATCCATTGGGCGCGTGGTGGAGATCTTTCCCCATGAGGGATATGGCTTCATCCAGGACGACGAAGGCGAATTCGTTTATTTCCACAGGAACTCGGTAGCGGGCCACGGATGGGACAGCCTGGACACGCAACATGCGGTGGAGTTTGAAGAAGAGCAGGGCGACAAAGGACCACAGGCGGTGGTAGTCTTTCCCATCAATTGAGGTCCGGCCAAAGCTCTTCTCATTTGGCAAGCACTCCAGGTAGGAGGGGGATGCGCTGGATCCACTGGCGATCCGGAGCGCGATGGGCGCAACGCTTTGATTCCATGGCCGAGCCTATTCAAGTCGATCCCGAAGGCAACATCGTCCTGAAGCTGAACTGGCGGCGGGCCCTCCAGGTGCTTGTGGTGTTGTCATTGGCGGTTGCAGCATATTTCGCTCCCCTGGAAGGCCTGACGCCCGCCTCCCGGATCAGCCTGATGATCTTCGTGGGTGCCGCCGGGTTCTGGGCCACCGAGGCCATTCCGCCCTTCGCCACCGCCATCATGGTGATCGTCCTCAATGTCTACCTCCTGGGCAAGCCGGGAGGGCCCGTAAGCTTGGAGGTCACTGAATACCAGGCGTTTCTCAACCCCATCGCCAGCCCCATCCTGGTTCTCTTCTTTGGAGGCTTCATCCTCTCCATCGGTGCCGCCAAGCATGGCCTCGACGTCCGTATGGCCAAGGCGTTCATCAAGCCCTTCGGCACGGAACCCCGGATGGTACTTCTGGGCATCATTCTCATCACGGCCCTCTTCTCCATGTTCATGTCGAACACCGCCACCACGGCCATGATGATTGCCGTTCTAAGCCCCTTGCTGGCTCAGTTCGAGGGCCGGACCTCCTTCAAACGTGCCATGGTGCTGTCGGTACCCTTCGCCGCGAATCTGGGGGGAATCGGCACGATCATAGGGACACCCCCCAACGCTGTGGCGGCTTCCATTCTCGGGGGGATAGACCAACCTATCTCGTTCCTGGAGTGGATGACCTTCGGCGTTCCCATCGCCACGATCCTTCTCTTTGCCCTCTGGCTGATTCTCCTGATCGTCTTCAGGCCCGGCGGGCAGCGGTTCGAGCCCCTGTTTCCCGAGACTCTGGAGGTGACATGGGATCTGGTCATCGTGGTGGTCACGTTCACGGCGACGGTCCTCCTTTGGCTCACCGAGCCGCTGCACGGAATTCCCTCCGGGATGGTGGCACTCCTGCCGGTCATGATCTTCACCATGTTCCAGATCATCGATCATGACGACCTGAAGAAACTGGACTGGGACGTGCTGGTCCTGGTAGCGGGGGGGCTGGCATTGGGGATCTCCATGACCCGGACCGGTCTGTCGGAGGTTCTGGTGGGTCAACTCTCGGGATTGGGACTCCCTTCCCTCTTCCTCCTTGTGGCTATGGCACTCGCCTCCCTGGTCCTTTCCAACTTCATGAGCAATACGGCGGCGGCGAATCTCGTGATTCCCATCGTCACCTCATTTGCCGTCCTTTCGCCCCGGTTGGCTGCGGTGGTGGTGGCCTTCGCATGTTCACTGGCCATGAGCCTGCCCGTCAGCACACCTCCAAACGCCATCGCCTTCGCCACGGACGAGGTGACCACCCAGGAACTCGTTCGTTATGGTACCCTGGTCTCGGCGCTGGGCTTCGTCCTGGCCGTGGGCCTCCTCCTCCTGATGCACCATAGGCTGGGTTATCCCTAGCTGAGGTGCAAAGGTGACGGGTGTCCCTACTCCGCCAGTTCCAGTCCAGCGTCCCGGAACCGTCGGAAGTCGGCTGCGTTGGATGTGGCCAGCTCTGCGCCGGCCACCTTGGCGGTGGCCGCAATCACGCAGTCGGGGAAGCTTCCCCGCTTGCGACCCCCGTGGTTGAGAAGTCGCGCGGCTTCCGTGGCCTCCTGGGTGCCCATAGGCACGTGCCGATAGGCGATGCGCCCGGCCACAGAGAGGGCCACCTCGTCCAGAGGGCCGCAGAGGAACTCGCTCCAGACCAGGGTGGAGACGGCCACCGGCCTTCGATCCCGGAGCCACTGGCGGAGCCTGCCGGCCTCCGCCGACTCGGCAACCAGGGCCCGGATGAGGAAGCTCGTGTCCAGATGGACCATCTTCCTGGCGGGGGGCATCAAAGACCCCACGCCTCCCGTTCCGCACGGATTGCCCGGATCCAGGCGTCGGCCCCTTCTTCCGTGAGAGCCAGCCGTTCCTGAATCTCTTCCAGTGCCGCAAGGGCATCCGCCTCCGCGTCCAGTTCCTCCACTCGTGCGACCGCATTCACGATGCGTCTGAGGACCTCGGACTTGGACATGGCCCATCGCTCGGCGAGGCGGCCCAAAGCGTGCACCGTCTCCGGATCCAGGGCAAAGGTGGCTCGAATCGTCATCTTGGCCATGGGTGATGTTATGGCCATAACTCTGCCTTCACGAGTTCCAACGCTGGTTGACCCTTGCTGTGAGATGTGAAAGCCGAGGGGCGGCCGGGGCGGACACACGGCTTGTTCACCCTTCCTGAAAGCTGAGGGGTCGGCCGGGGCAAGACCATGGCGCCACGGGACGAGGGGGATTTGGATAGGCGGAGAGAGAGGATGGAGCTGCGAGCGCCGATCAACCCACCCTGAAAAAGGCCTAAAACCTCCTGAACAGGGCCCCATCTGTGGCCGCCCACCACGACCTCTGCCTCCGGTGGCTTCGCACCGTGACCCAGATCGGGAGCCACCGAACTGCTGTGGAATCCAATCCTGAAGCCCGCCCTGATATCGGGCGAACATAGCAGGGTACCGCAGGACCATGGCCCCAAGCCTTGGTACCAGAGGACGGAAGCGAGCCGGCCGGCCCGTCGGTGTTCCGAGAGCCATCATCTCGCGATCCTCTCGGTGAAACTGACCATTGTCAGTGCCCGGGCCTATCCTGAAAAGAACGAGGGGCGTCAGCGCCTTCCCCGTCGTATCCAGGCCGAGGAGGCTCATGGATGGACGTTTTCCATCTTCGCGACCGAGTTGTCCAGGAGTACGCCGACTACATCCGTAGCTTCGTCACCATCCGGGATGAGCGGATCAGGGAGAACGTGGAAGAGGGGTTTCGGCCTCCTCCACCCCGAGTGCCTGAAAATCCTCCGGAAGAAGGAGAGGCCCGAGCAGGACACGGGCCCCCTCCGCCTCCACCGGCACCAGGTGGAGAGCATACGGGCGGCGGCCCGGCGGGAGAACTACGTCCTCACTACGGGTACCGGCTCCGGGAAGAGCCTCTCCTACATCGTCCCCATCGTGGACCATGTGCTCCGGGTGGGCTCGGGCAAGGGGATCCAGGCCATCATCGTCTACCCCATGAACGCCCTGGCGAACAGCCAGATGCTGGAGCTGGGGAAGTTCCTCCACCACGGCTATCCCCTGGGCAAGCCGCCGGTGACGTTCAGGCGGTATACGGGCCAGGAGGGGGCGGAGGAGAGGAAGGAGATCCAGGCGGCTCCTCTGGACATTTTCCTCACCAACTACGTGATGCTGGAGCGGATCCTGACCCGCCGGGATGACCATGCCCTGGTCCGGAGAGCCCAGGGCCTGACCTTCCTGGTCCGGTCCACCCCTCGGCCACTCCGCGGGGGAGGAAGGGCTGCGGTGGAGCTAGCCTCACCGGCCTGGCGGAAGACCACTGTGGCGCCGCCATCCGGGCCATCCTCCTCAAGGGATACGACCTTCCGGACCCCTTCGGCCGCCCCCTCTTCGCCTTCCGGCTCCACCAGTTCGTCTCCAAGGGGGAGACGGCCTACGCGTCACCGGAGCCGGAAGGGGAGCGTCCCATCACCCTGCAGATGCAGCAGTACGTCCCAGGCTCCAGGCGGCAGAGGGTGCTGCTGCCCCTGGCCTTCTGCCGGGAGTGTGGCCAGGAGTACTACGTGGTCCGGAAGAACCTGGGAGACGATGGAGTCACCCGCTTTCTCCCCCGGGATCTGTCCCAGATGGTGGAAGACGACGACGGGGAGCCGGGATTCCTCTACATCAACACCCGGGACTCCTGGCCTGCGGATGCCCAGGTGGAGCTGGACCGTCTCCCGGACGGCTGGCTGGAGGTGAGAAACGGCCGGCGTAAGGTTCGGGACGTGCGCCGCAAGTACGTACCCAGGGAAGTCTTCGTGTCGGCGGAGGGCGTCCAGGGGCAGGGAGAGCTCCGGGCTCACTACCTCCCGTCGCCCTTCCTATTCTGCATGGGGTGCGTCGTGTCCTACCAGCCCAGCCAGAGGTCGGACTTCGGCAAGCTCGGTTCCCTGGGAATGGAGGGTCGGAGCAGCGCCACCGCGATCCTATACCTGCATATACCCGCTGGTGGCGGCACAGCCCTCCTGCCTCAACTGGTTGATTCAGCTACAGTTCTCCGGCCTGTTCGCAGCGGAATCCGTATAGAGGGCTCCAATCCCCTCCAGGGCATCGGTGCCGGCTTCGTTCCGGATGTCCTGGACACGGAGATCTACGATGAGGTGATTCGGGTGGAGGGGTCCCATGCGTTCCAGACGGCTCGGGCCATGGCTTGGATGGAGCGCCTCCTAATTGGGATCTCGTCGGGGGCTGCGGTGTGGGCTGCGCTGGAGGTGGCCCGACGGGAGGCGATCCGGGAAGGCTACCGGTTCTACTCGTACGGAGACGCGATGGTGGTGGCGCCGGGGTGAGGGGTCAGAACCCCCGCCGGGTCCACACCGCCACGACGCCGCAACGAGCATCGAAGTCGGCAAACTCGGCGGGCACCTGCGAGAGCCCCCGGTAGATCTCGATGAGCTCCACTTGCATAACGGAGACAAAGGCATCCGGGCTCCTGGCTCCAACCTTTATCCCATCGATGTAGATGACCGCCCCACCGCAGCCGGAAAAACCCCGGGACCGCGTCATGGAGATCGTGCCACCTGGGCCGACACGGACTCCCGCATACCTGCCGCGTAGGAGGTCGCTGATCCGCATCGCGATCCGGTTCTCGATGTCCTCTCGGGTGATGAATCTGCCCAGCCCCAAACGCTGCTGCCATTCCACCCGCTCGTACACCTTCTCCAGCAGACCCCACGTGGGCCGGGCCCGCTCGACCTCCACCACCAGGGGATCGAGGGCGATGGGCTCCCTGTGGAGATGGATCTCGGTGTATGTGGTGTGGTCGTCCCCCGCAACCTCGACCTCGACCTCCACGGTCCCGTAGGCCAGGTGCTCGGCCCGCACCGTGTAGGTTCCTGCGGGCAGGCGCTCGAAGCGGAAGGTGCCCTCGGCGCCCGTGACGCCGGTCCGCTCCTCGGGGCCCTCGAGGCGGAGGAAGACGGCAGCGACGGGGCCGCCAAGCTCGCCTTCACGCACGACGACGACCAGCTCGCCGAGATCGTCGGAGGCCAGGATTGTGGGAGGGCCCCGCGCGCCATGCCGCATCTCAAGGCAGAAGGTGCCCGAGGCAGCAGATGTCGAGGCAGGAGCGAGAACGGCCAACGACGCTAGAGCCAGGAAGTGGAGGAGCAGGCCCTTCTGATGCATCCGTGTCTCCCGTCAACTAAGGGAAGGCACTGCCGATGGCGCTGCTGCCGTTTGTTTGGCTGATGTCATAGCTTATCCGCATCGGCCTCCAGCATTTCGCGCACCATTCGATCCAGGTATTCTGTTCCCGGAACAAACGGGATGCGCTTCCCTTACCTCACTTCCGTCGAAACGCACCAGACCTTCACTTCCCATTCTGGATCGCAGGGCACCAGGTCCGGATCGCCCTTTTCACCAATGCATCCGTAATCGGTCAGCGCACACTCAGGAGGGATCGGCTGCAACGTCTCGCAATACAAGGCGATATCATGTGGGCAGAAATCTTCACAGTGGAACCACGGCCCACAGGGACCGGCGGGCCCTTCCGCGGTCGCCGGACCATCGGAAAGAGCGAGCAACGACACGACCAAGGCGCAGGTGACCAGATACAGGCCCTGCCACATGCGTCCCCTCCTCGAAATAGAGTGAAGTGAACGCAGCCTCCACTGCCCACGCACCCCCGAAACCCTGCCCCTCCCTATCTCTTGATTCCGGCATACCCTACAGTTGTCACACCGGAGAAGAAAGGTGTGTTCCCGGGCGACATGGGGCTGTCACCCTAAGTGACATTATCACATACGCTTAGGGCTCCCAAGATCCTGTCGGAGCCGCCGGCGTCCCAGGCTCACCCGTTGCCGCACGGTTGCTTCCGGCCCTCCCTCGTACTCCGCGATCTCAGCCGTGCCCCTACCCTGCCCTTCCCGAACTTCGACCACAGGGCGGGAGGTCTGAAACTCCCGACACCGTGGTCGGGGTGGGCCCTCCGGCGGAGGGAGGTGTGCGACGGACGCGAAGGGCAGGAAGAGGGAGACGCCGAGGCAGTATACCGCGGCTGAGAAGGCGGATCGAGGTGCGCCCGGAAAACCCGATAGGGCGTGGCTACTTTTCGACGACGGCTAAGTGACGATGATTAGCCGAGTTGCGGCCGTCGGGGGTAGCGAGGGGGGGTGCAAAACCCTGGGTTATCGAGATATCCCCGGGTTTAACGTCGC
>PXFI01000275.1 GCA_003564295.1 Gemmatimonadota bacterium
CATGGAGCCCACGGGTTACCAGGAGGGAGCAGAGGGGCCGGGGAAGGGACAGCTCCTGCTCCAAGACGGCCACCAACCCTGGATCGGGGAGGCGGCCGGCCTCCCAGCGGGGAGCAGGGGGTGGGGGAATCCCCCCGGCTCTCGCCGGGGTTCCCGTCCGGCCGTTCAGGGGGCTCCCTCCTCTCCTGGACCCAGGAGGATCCCGCAGGCCTCACAGGAGATGAGGGCGGCCCCTCTGCGAATCTCGTTCTGGATCTGGATGGGGACCATGTTGAAGCAGTAGCCGCACGCTCCGTCGGGCGTGAGGGATGCCACCGCCAGGGTCCGATGCCCCCCCCGGATTCGTTCGTAGCTTCGCAGCTCCCCTGCCGGAATCCGGGCGGCGTAGACCTTGCGTCGGTCTTCCAGGATGGCCAGCTCCTCAGCCAGGACCTCACGCTCCTTCAGGAGCTCGATCCGCCGCGGCTCCACCTCGTCCCGGGCGACTTTGGCGGCCAGCTGGAGCTCTTCCAGACGCACTTCCGCTTTCCGGATATGATCCAGGAGGGCAAGGGCTTCATGTTCCTCGCCCTCCAGGGCCCGCCTCACAAGGTCCAGCTCCGCCTGGACGGCCGCCTCCTCCCGCAGATTCCTCACCGACTTGAGGCGCTCCTGGAGCATCCTGGTCCGGCTCCGCCGGGCGTCGGCGGAGTGCTCCAGCCGCCGCTCCTCCAGCTTCATCTCCTGCAGCCGGTTCTTGAGCGTCGCCACCTCCTCCTCCAGGGCCAGGGCGGGCTTTTCGAGATCCGCCAGGAGGGGATCGAATTCCTCCATTCTTGCCCTGGCCTTCTCCAAGAGGAGATCGATGTCCTGCAAACCCTTTAGTGTTCCAGAGCTCTCGTCCATCATTCCCTTTCCTGCGTGAGGGGCGAGGTGGTGGGGTCGTGGCGGCTCCGGAGGGACGGCCGCCAATCCGCCTTCAATTCCCGTCTCTGCCTGTCCAGTTCCTGTATCTCTATGAGGAGCTCTCCCTGGCGGACCGGATCCGACTCCCGTCGCAGAGCCTCCCTCAACTCCTGTGCCCTCCGGGCCATGGGAGCCTCCTTGATTCGGCCCACGGCCTCCTCGAAGACCCGGGAAGCCTCCGATACCCGTTCCAGGTCCCCCATGAGCTCCTCCAGCCTTCGTTGCGCCGCCGGGTCCAACCCATCGGGGATTCGTGAAAGCTCCGGATCGGCCACCAGGGCCTGGAATACGGCGCGGGAAGCCGGGTCTGCGAACTCCTCCGGCCCAAGGCGCTCGGCGGCCCGGTCCACGAAGTCACGATACTGCACCAGGAGCAGGAGGAGCTTCCGCTCGGCACCCAGGTGAAGAGGCCGCGGCGGGCTCGCCTGCCGTGGCGGGCTTCGCGGCTGGGCACCAGTGGCTGCCGCTACAGCTCCCTTCTTCAACTCCGCCTCCAGCGTCTCGCGCCGCACCCCCGTTCGCTCCGAAACCTTCGCCACGTAGATGTCTCGGAGGGCCGGATCCTTGGCCGCCCGGAGCGTCGGCAGCAGGCGGTCTACCGCCCCCCGCGTCTTCTCTATGGTGGAGAAGAAGTCTCGTTCCTCCAGGATCTGTAGCTTCCTGTCCAGAACGTCCACGGCCCCGCCCAGGTGCTCCCTGATGGCCCCGCCCCCCCCCTTCCGAACGATGGAATCGGGATCCTCTCCGGGGGGAAGCGTCACCACGGCCGGGTGGAGTCCAGCCGACAAGAGCACGTCGCCGGCCCGGAAGGTGGCCCTGGATCCCGCTTGATCGCTGTCGAACAACAGGAAGACCCGGGTGCAGTAACGGCCAAGCAACCGGGCCTGTTCCTCCGTCAGGGACGTGCCCAGGGGAGCCACCACGTTTTCGATGCCGGCGGCGGCCAGAGACACCGCATCCATGTATCCCTCAACCACCAGGGCTCCCTCCTCCCGACGTATGGCGTTCTTGGACCAGGAGAGACCATAGAGAACCTCTCCCTTCTGGTAGACGGGGCTCTCCGGCGAATTCAGGTACTTGGGGACCCCCTTGCCCGCTTCACCCAGGGCCCTTCCACCGAAGGCCAGCACTCGCCCCGACACGGATTCAATAGGAAAGACGATACGATTCCGAAAACGGTCGTAGGGGTCCCTCCCTTCCTCTCTCTGTATCAGCAAGCCCGCTTCCAGGAGGACCGCGTCACCGATCCCGTGGGCCCCCGCCGCCTCCCGAAGCCCTCGCCATTCGTCGGGCGCGAATCCGAGGTGGAAGCGCTCTGCGGTTTCCCGGGTGATGCCCCGACGATCCAGGTATGCCCGAGCTCCCTTTCCCCTGCCGGGGTCCCAGAGAGTCCCGGAGAAGAACTCCCGGGCAAAGGCATTGGCCTCGAAGAGATGGCGGAAGGGATCCTCTCCACCCCCGGAAACCTCCCTGAGCTGGATTCCGCACCGCTCCGCCACATAACGCACGGCGTCCTGAAAGCCCAAGCCGAGGCGCTTCATGAGGAAGCCGAAAACGTCCCCCGACTCGTTGCATCCGAAACACTTGTAGAAGCCCTTGGAGGGCACCACGAAGAAGCTTGGAGTCCGTTCTTCGTGAAAGGGACACCGGCCCTTGAAGTCCTTACCCGACCGCTTCAGGGGCACATGCTCCCCGATGAGCTCCACGATGTCGGCCCGGCTCCGGACCTCCTCCACCGCATGGTCGGGAATCATCGCAACCTCACCACCGTGACACCCCCACCTCCCTCCCCGTGCAGCCCCACCCGATACTCCATCACCCGGCCGTCCCGGGCAAGCAGCTCCCCCACACGTTCCCGCAGAGCCCCCGTACCCTTCCCGTGGATGAGGCGGATCTCTCCCAGACCGCCCAGGACCGCCTGGTCCAATGCCCGATCCACCTCCGCATCCACGTCCAGAACTCGAAGTCCCCTCAGGTCCACTTCGGTGTGGGCCTGGACCTCGGGACCCTGCCAGGAGGAGGCAGCGGCGGCGGGGGGGGAAGTTGTCGGGGCTCCCGTTCCCGTGGGAGGCCCCCGGAACACCAGGTCCGCCAACGCCACCTGGATCCGTACACCGGCTGTCTCCACCACGGCCCGGTCATCCCTGATCTCTACCACGGTCCCCTTGGGGCCGGCTTCCGAGAGACTAACCCTGTCGCCGGGAGAGATAACCCGATCCGGCTCTCTTCGCTTCCGGATCGCATCCCTGGAACGGTGCTTCTGGGCCGCGTCCTCCACCCGCCTCCGAGCCTTCCGGCTCGCCTCCTCCATGGCCTCTTCGTCCCCCAGGGCCTGTTCCCCCACCAACCGGACCTCCCTGATGGCCTCTTCCACTTCCTGCCGGGCCTCCAGCAGGAATTGCCGAGCTGCATCACGTGCACGGGCCTCCGCCGTCCGTTCACGGGACCGGAGATCCTTCTCTCGGTCCTGCATCGCCTCCATCAGTCTTTCCAGCCCGGCCTTCTCACGGGCCAGGGAAGCCGCCAGGGCGGCCGTCTCCTTTTCCTTTCGCTCCAGGGAGGAGAGGAGATCCTCCATGCGGGCCTCTTCCCTGGGAACGTGACTTTCGGCCCTGTCCAGGAGCTCCGGGGAGAACCCCAGCCGCCGGGCCACGGCCAGGCCGTAGCTCCGCCCGGGTCGACCTTTCAGGAACTGGTAGGTGGGCTCGATTCGATCCGGGTCGAACTGGAGGGAGGCGTTCACCACCCCGCTCCCCGGTGCGTCCAGGCGCTTGAGGGCACCCAGGTGGGAGGTGACCACCGTCAGGGTCCCCCGGCCCACCAGCTCCTCCAGGATGGCCCTGGACAGGGCGACTCCCTCCTGGGGATCGGTACCCGTGCCCATCTCGTCGATGAGGACCAGGGACTGCCCGTCGGCATGGGCGATGATCTCCTTGAGGTTGGTCAGATGGGCCGAGAAGGTGGAGAGACTCTCGGCGATGGACTGCTCGTCCCCGATGTCCGCGAATACGTCCGAGAAGAGGGGCAGGCGCGTGCCCTTGCCCACCGGCGGCACGATCCCGCTCTGGGCGAGGACGACGATGAGACCCAGGGCCTTGAGGAAGACGCTCTTGCCCCCCGTGTTGGGACCGGAAACCACCAGGGCCCGCTCCCCTGCGTCCAGGATGAGGTGGAAGGGCACCACATCCACCGTGTACTGGGATAGGAGAAGAGGATGGCGTCCCTCCACGATCTGGAGATCCCGGGTACCGGGTGGCAGGATCTCCGGCCCACTCCCCTCCCATGCCAGAGCCGTCCGGGCTCGGGCCAGAAGGGAGTCGAAGACCACCAGCGCCTCCTGGGAAGCCGCCAGAAGCGGGAGGGACGGACCGAGGGCTTCCGTCTGCTCCCGGAGGATGCGGTGGATCTCCCTGGCCTCCTGGCGCTCCAGCTCCCGCAGCTCGTTCATGAGATGGAGAGCCACCGGGGGCTCGACGAAGAGCGTGGCGCCGGTGGCGGATTCGTCCATCACCACCCCTCCCACCTCGCCCCTTCCCTCCCTCCTGATGGGGATGACGTAACGGCCCTCCCGGATCGTCACCGAAGCGTCGGGTACCACGATGCGGTCCGACAAGGATCGCAGGAGCTTCTCCAGGGCCTCCACGATGCGCCCGTGGGCTCTGCGTAGCTGCTTCCGGATCCGGGACAGGTCCGGGCTGGCCGAATCCAAAATGGTGCCATCCCGGTCCACCACGGCCCGAATGGATCGCTCAGCCTTGGGGTCCTCGTGGAGCTCCTGCCGGAGAAAGTCCAGGCCCGGGAGCTCGGTCTTCGCCGCCGACAGCTTTCCCCTGAGCTCCCTCCCCGCTGAAAGCAGCAAGACCAGGGAGTAGAGCTCGCCGGGCTCCAGGACACTCCCCTCGGGGGTGAGACGCTTCAGGCCCGGGCTCGCATCGGGAATCTCGGGGACCGTCCAATCGGGCCGCCGCTCCAGGAACCTGGCCAGCTCCTCCACCCTCTGCAGCTCGGTCCGAAGGGAAGAGAGACGGGACCCGGGCGTCAGATCCAGAACACGGCTCCTCCCCAGGGAGCTCACGGCCCGGCCCGCCACCTCCTCCAGAACCCGCCTGAACTCCAATACTTCCAGGGCGTGGGGATTCACGGCAGCCCTCCCGAACCTTCGGGGCCCGAACCGGCCCGAGAATGCCACCCCCCAGACGTGCGAAGGGCGCCTGCCCCGTGGCCGGCGCCCGTACACGGACGTCCATGGTGAAGGGGAGAAGCCCCCATCATCGGGCCAACTCCTCCCGGACGATACGATTGGCCTCCTTCCCGTCGAATCGTCCCTTGAGGAGGGGCATCAGACGCCCCATGACGGGACCCAGTTCCTGAATCCCCTCCCCCATGATCTCCCGGACCATTCTCCTCACTTCCTCTTCCGAAAGGCCCGGGGGAAGATACCTGGAAAGGATCTCGGCCTCCCCTTCCTCCCTCTCCGCCAGGTCGGTTCTGCCCCCCGAACGCATCTGCTCAGCAGCCTCATTTCTGCGCTTCACCGCCCTGGAAAGCACGGTCAGGCACTCTCCATCGTCCAGATCCTTTCCCAGTTCGATCTCTCGGTTCCGGATCTCGGAGAGAGTGGTGGAGAGGACCAGGGTCCGGGCCTTGTCCCGGGCCTTTCTTGCTTCGTTCAGATCCAACTGAAGCTTGCGTCGCAAAGAGCCGTTCAAACCTTCTTGCCTCCATGAAGAAGCACCGCTTGAAGCTACCGGGAACCCCGGGGGCGGTCAACGCGGCGTCTCAACCGGGGGGCCATTTCAGGGCCCTGCCCCCCAGGAGATGGAGGTGAACGTGGAACACGGTCTGGCCCCCGTCGGGTCCGGCGTTCACCACCATGCGATACCCGTCCTCCGCGATCCCCTCTTCCTGGGCCAGATCCCGGGCCACCAGGAAGAGACGCCCCATGAGACCGGCCTCTGCGGAGTCCAGGGCCGCCACGGAGGCGATATGCTTTCGGGGGATGATGAGAACGTGGGTGGGTGCCTGGGGATTGATGTCCCGGAAGGCGACCATCTCCGGATCGGAGTAGATCACATCCGCCGGGATCTCTCCCCCCGCGATTCGGCAGAAAAGACAGTCGGCAACGTTCACGAACCCCTCCTTGGGGCGGTTATCCGGGCTCACTGGAGCGCTTGCCGAGTCATCATGGCTTCACCCGGAAGGTGGCGCAATCCCGGAAGCACCTTAAGTCCCTCAGGGCCATGGGCACGCCCCGGCCACACGTGAAGATTCGGCGCGTCGATAGCGTCGAACCGAGATCGCAGCGGAGGGCTGGATGGACCCATGGACAGACGGAGCCCAGAAGATTCTGGAGCGCTCGCCCATGCGGGCGACATCCTTCTCACAGCTCCTGGCCGTCCTGGAGGAGGAAGGCTTGGAGGTCAGGGGCCGGGAAGCTTGGATCCTCAGGCGGCTATCGGAGCACCCCGAGCTGTTCCGGGTCCTTCCGGACCACGGCGGCCCCTTCCGTCACTGGCTCATGGCCGGGAATCAGGAGTGGGCTCAGGCTGAGTCACGGGGCAGGATCGGCAACCCCTGGGTCCTGGCTTGCCCAGCTCCCCCTCCCGGCTTCGGAGCCGGTGAACGGACCGTGAGGCGCATTCAGGAGGGTCTGCGGGCGTGGGGATGCTGCCTAGACGAGGGCTCGCCCAGGGCCGTGGCTCGTTGGGTTCGGGCAAACCGGGAAGCCGAGGGAAGCTGCGCCCTCATCCTCACGGCAGGGGCAGAACGGCCCTGAAGGCACCGGACCACCACTCCTCCTCCTGATCCTCCTCATCCAGGAGGAATCCGGCTCCAGAGGCGGCAGCGATCATCTCGTCTCGCTCCTCCCGCAGAATTCCTCCGAGGACGAGCCATCCGTCCCTGGCGACGCTGGTCCGAAAGGAGGCCAGGAGGCCCAGGTGTAGCTGGCTCTGGAGATTGGCCACCACCCCGTGGAAGGGGCTCCCGGGGAGGGGAGCGTCACCCCGGACCTGGGCGTGGACGATCCGGACCCACCCCCCTACTCCGTTGGCAGCCACGTTCTCCCTGGCAACGTCACAGGCCAGTTGGTCCATCTCCAGAGCAAAGACCTCACCGGCCCCCAGCCGGGCGGCCAC
>PXFI01000029.1 GCA_003564295.1 Gemmatimonadota bacterium
GATCCGACGACATCAAGACAGGCCCACCGAGCCATGTTCGAGAATCTTCGGCAAGCCTTCCGCGAGGCCATCGACAACTTCAAGGAGGAGATGAACCGGGATGAGGTCCCGGAGCTCGTGGACGGCCTCCTTCGGCAGATGCACCAGGAGGTCACCGACGCTAAGGCCCACCTTTCCGCCCTCGAAGACCAGATCAAGGCAGCTCTGCGTCAAGCGGAGATGGAAGGGAAGGAGGTGGAGACCTGCCTCAGGAGGGAGAGCATGGCCAGGCGCATCGGTGACGAGGATACGGCCGGAATCGCAGCCGACTACGCCCGCAGGCACGAGAAACGCAAGATCATCCAGGAGCGAAAGGCCCTGGCGCTCCGGGAAGAGATGGAGATGAAGCGGGGAGAAGTGGAGGACATGCTCGAGAAGCTCAAGGAGGCCCAGTCGAGGAGGGAAGAGCTCTCCGCCACGGCGGGCCGAGCCGGAGCCAGGCGAGCCCTGAGCGAAAGTGACGACCTGTTCGCCGAGTTGGATCGGATGGCGGAAAGGATCGAAGGCATGGACCGTCAGAGGGAAGCGGAGGAGGATCTCCTGTCCGAGCTGGACGACCGGGACTCTCCGCCTTCCCCCTCACGTCCCTCCCCGGAGAACGAGGCCGACGCGCGACTGAGAGAGTTGAAGCGGAGGATGGGAATGGGGTAAGAGCGGCTCATCGTCTCCCACACCTGCACGGCTTCGGTGAGCCTGGCCATGAGGGCTTCCCTCGAGCCACCCGAGACCACCCATGTCTTCTTCCCGCTTGAGGCCAGGATCGGCCATGAGCTACATTCTTCCCGGCAAGGCCCTCGCGCTTTGAACTCGTTTCCGCCTCGCAAAGGAGAAGCCCGTGTCCGACGTCCAAGGGTACATCGATCGGGAGATGCATCGTTTTCAGGAAGAGCTCTTCGAATTCCTTCGGATCCCCTCAGTCAGCACTTCCAGTGAGCACACTTCGGATATCCGAGCGGCTGCCAACTGGCTGGAGGCCCGTATGCGTGAGGCCGGATTGGAGACGGAGGTCATGGAGACGCAGGGCCACCCCGTCGTTCTGGGAGAGTGGCGGGGGGCGCCCTCCGGCGCTCCCACCGTGCTCATCTACGGCCACTACGATGTTCAGCCAGCGGAGCCCTTGGAGGAGTGGCACTCTCCCGCCTTCGAGCCCACGGTCCGGGACGGGAACCTTTACGCCCGTGGCGCATCGGACGATAAGGGGCAGCTCTACCTGCACATCAAAGCCCTCGAGGCCCATCTGAAGGGGGCGGGGAGCCTGCCCGTGAACGTTGTGGTGCTGGCCGAAGGGGAGGAGGAGATAGGATCCCCGAATCTGCTTCCCTTTGTGGAGGCCTATCACCAACGCCTGGCGTGCGATGCCGTCGTGATCTCCGACGGCTCCATGTTCGCCCCCGACCTCCCCTCCCTTCTCTTCTCCCTCCGTGGCCTGGCCTATTTCGAGATCCACGTGAAAGGCCCCCGAGGCGACCTGCACTCCGGAACCTACGGAGGCGCAGTGGTGAACCCCGGCAATGTCCTGGCTCGCATTCTGGCTTCCCTGAAGGACGAGACGGGAAGGATCGCCATCCCTGGCTTCTATGACGACGTCATGGAGTGGGACCCGGCCACCCGAGACGCCATCCGTTCCCTCCCCTTCGACCAGGAAGGGTTCCTCAAGGAGGTCGGTGCTCCCAGCCTCGGCGGCGAGCCCGGATTCAGCCACCTGGAGCGTGTCTGGATTCGTCCCACCTGTGACGTCAACGGTTTCCTCTGCGGGTACACCGGTGAAGGCGCCAAGACCGTCCTTCCGTCCAGGGCCATGGCGAAGGTCAGCTTCCGTCTGGTCCCCCGTCAGACGCCGGACCGCGTGCGGGAGCTCATGGAGGAACACCTGGCCCAGGTCTCCCCCCCGGAGGTGGAAGTCCGGCTGGTGGAGCTCTACGGGGGGAGGCCTTGGAAGGCGGATCCGGAGGGGGAGTTCTTCGAGGCCGCAAAGAAGGCTTTGGAAGATGCGTTCGGAACACCCCCGGTCCTCGCCGGAGAAGGGGGCTCCATTCCCATCGTTGTGGACTTCCAGGAAATCCTGGAAGCGCCTGTGCTCCTCATGGGCTTTGCACCTCCCGGCGCGAACATGCATGCCCCCAACGAGTGGATCCCCCTCGCGTACTTCGAGAAGGGCATTCGGGCCGTGGCCAGCTTCTATACAGAAATCGGGGGATGATCTCCTGAGGGGGGTGAGAAAGGAGTTGGGACCAGTCCGAACCTTCTCGCTCCCTGCGGGGCCCACCCGCCGCCGGAAAAGCGAGAGCGAATGACTTCCAGCGCTCGTCCCGGGTCCACTACGGTCCTGGCTGTGGATACTGGGGGCACCTTCACGGACATCCTCCTCCTGGCCGAGGGTCGCCTCCGCACCCTGAAGGTGCCCTCCACCCCCACGGACCCGGCAGAGGCGGTTCTCCAGGGTTGTCAGGAGCTCCTGGGCGCCCCACGCCCTCATCGGCTTCTCCATGGCTCCACTGTGGCCACCAATGGGTTGTTGGAGCGAAAGGGAGCCCGGGTGTTCCTGGTGACCAACCGGGGGTTCGAGGACGTGTTGGAGATCGGGCGCCAGAATCGGCCCCAACTCTATGCCCTTGCGGGACACCGCCCCGAGCCACTGGTGGCCCGGGAGGACAGGATCGGCATCGCGGGAAGGCTGGGGCCCATTGGAGAGGAGATACAGCCCCTGGACCTCAAGGAGCTGGAATCCTTGCCTCACCGGGTCCGCGGCGCCGAGGCACTTGCCCTGGTCCTTCTCCACTCCTACGCCAATCCCCTGCAAGAGGAGGCAGTGGCGACCGCGCTTGAAGACGTGGGCGTCCCTCTCTCGGTCTCCTCTCGCCTCCTGCCCGAGTACCGGGAATATGAGCGCACCTCCACCACGGTGGTGAATGCCTACGTGTCCGTCCTCATGTCCCGGTACCTCGGTCGACTGGCGAGGGAGAGCGGAGCCGAGCCGGTCCAGATCATGAGCTCCAACGGGGGCGCCGTTCCGGTGGGGCGAGCCATTCTGGAGCCTGTGCATACCGTTCTTTCCGGTCCTGCGGGAGGCGTGGTGGGTGCCCTGGAATGGGCCCGGCGCTCCGGGATTGATCGGATCATGAGCTTCGACATGGGAGGGACATCCACCGACGTCTCCCTCTGTCCGGGGACACCCCTCCACACCAGGGAGTTCGAGATCGCCGGCCAACCCGTGGCGGTCCCTGTCATCGACATCCACACGGTGGGAGCGGGTGGGGGCTCCCTGGCCCGGGTGGACGCGGGGGGAGCCTTGCGGGTGGGTCCCGAGAGCGCTGGAGCGGAACCCGGCCCCATTGCCTACGGGAAGGGGGGCTCGGAGCTCACCGTGACCGATGCTCACGTCTGGCTCGGGCGCCTTCCTCCCGACGCCTTCCTGGGAGGGGAGGGAAGTCTGGACAGAGAGAGGATCGCCGAGCCTCTGCACTCCCTGGCCAGGGCGCTGAACAAGACTCCGGAGGATACCGCCGAGGGCATTCTCTCGGTAGCAAACACGGCTATGGAGCGGGCCCTTCGCGTCATCTCCGTGGAGCGGGGGTTCGATCCGGCCGATTTCGTCATCGTGGCCTTCGGGGGAGCCGGGGCCCTGCACGTGGCGGAGCTCGCGGAACGTCTTGGCATGTCCCGGGCGCTGGTGCCCCCGGACCCGGGCCTCCTCTCGGCCTATGGCATGCTGGCTGCCCCGCCCATGAGAGAAGTGTCCCGCACCTTTCTCCTGTCCTCCCTGGATCCGGCGGTGGAATCACGATTGGACGACGCCTCCCGAGTCCTGGCAGACCGGGCCATCCGGGAGATGACGGCCGAGGGCAACGACCCGGATTCCCTCTCCGTCTCTCACTGGGTGGACGCCCGGTATCAGGGCCAGAGCTTCGAGCTGAGAGTGCCCCGGGAAGGGTGGGCGAAGGCTTTTCACCGGGCTCACATGGACCGTTACGGCTACTCCCGGGAAGAGACTCCGGTGGAGGCGGTCACCCTCAGAGCGGTCGTGGAAGCACCTCCCCTCCCTCTGGCCCATGAGCCGCTGCCCGACGCCCAGGGGCCTCCACCCACGGAGGAGGGGAAGATCTTCTTCAACGGGAACGAGATGGTGGCGACAAGAGTATGGCGTATAGACCTCATGGGAGGACACTCGCTTCAAGGACCGGCCCTGGTACTGGAGTACTCCTCCACGACCTGGGTCCCGCCCGGCTGGCGCCTGGACGTGGACACATGGGGCAGCCTCCACCTCACCAAGGAGTAGGGCATGGCGGGAGACGCACAGGACATTGGTGACCGCCCGGAAACAAGCCCACCATACGGATGGGCCCTCCTCGCTGCCCTGGCGGTGGCCACCCTGTATGTCGTGACGCTGGCCCCCACCACCAGCTTCTGGGACACCAGCGAGTACATCGCCACGGCCCACATCCTGGGCATCCCCCACCCACCCGGCAATCCTTTCTTCGTGGTGGTGGCCCGGGCGTGGGAGACGCTCCTGGCTCCCCTGGGTCTCCTGGTGGCGGTACGAATCAATCTCTTCTCAGCCACCATGGGGGCCCTGGCCCACGGGTTCTGGTTCCTGGTGATTCACCATGTCCTCAGGCACTTCGGCCACGACCGGACCTTTCCCCTGGTGGGCGCCTTCACCGCGGTCCTGGTGAGCGCCACCGCCTTCACCGTCTGGAACCAATCCAACGTCAACGAGAAGGTCTACACGGTTTCTCTCTTCACCATCGCCCTCCTCTCCTGGCTGGCGGTCCACTGGAGGGAGAACCTGGGTAAGGGGAAGGACGACAACCTCCTCATCCTCATGGTGTTCATCCTGGCCCTGTCGGTGGGTAACCACCTCATGGCCTTCCTGGCCGTCCCGGCCATCGTCCTCTTCGTGCTTCTGGTACACCCCCGTACGCTACTCAACTGGAAGCTCTACCTGGCTTCGGCCGTGGCCACCGTCGTGGGCCTTTCCATCCACCTCTATCTGCCCATTCGGGCGGGCCTGGACCCCATCATCAACGAGGCTTCGCCCACCTGCGAGTCCCTGGGCGGCGCCCTCGCCAGCATCCTCACCTGGGGGATGGCGGGGTGCGAGAACCTCTCCGACGCCCTGCAGCGGACGCAGTACGCGAAGCCGTCGGTCCTGGAGAGGATGGCTCCCCTCCACATGCAATATCTGCACTACCTGCAGTACTTCGACTGGCAGTGGTCCCGGATGCTCCAGGGAACGCAGGATGCCTTCGCTGTTGCCAGGCTCCCCTTCACGCTCCTCTTTGCCGGGTTCGGAGTGTATGGTCTGGCTGAGCACTTCCGCCGGGACAGGAAGAGTTGGTGGTATCTGGTCACGCTGTTCGGCACCCTGTCCGTGGGGCTGGTCTTCTATTTGAACTTCAAGTATGGCTACTTCCTCTCTTCTCCCACCGGCAGCCTGGCGGACCATGAGGTCAGGGAGCGTGATTACTTCTTCATTGTGAGCTTCTCGGTGTGGGGCCTCTGCGCCGGAATGGGCGTCGCCGCCCTCTGGAGGAGGCTGGCTGGAGGCATGCGGAAGCACTATCTCAAGGCGGCTCCCGTGCTCCTGGTCGCCCTGGTCCCCATGCTGCTCAACTGGAACTGGGCCAGCCGGACAGAGGATTACTCGGCCCGGGACTGGGCCTACAACCTTCTCATGAGCGTGGAGCCCTACGGGATCCTCTTCACCAATGGGGACAACGATACCTTCCCCCTCTGGTACCTGCAGGAGGTGGAGGGGATAAGGAGGGACGTGACCGTCATCGTCACCTCCTACCTGAACATCGACTGGTACGCCTTCCAGCTGAGAAAGCTCACCACACCCTGTCCCGAGGGAGTGGACCCCGCTTCCGACCCGACTCGCATCATCTGCCAGCGGCCGTACGAGTCCCGAGGATCCCCGGGGGCTAAGTATGCCCCCCTGAGTGACGCCGATGCAGTCCGGGCCGCCGGCAAGACCCACCTCCTGCTCGACCGTCCGGTGACGCCCCCGACCCGATCCATCCTTCTGCTGGACGATGCTACCATCGAGCGGGTGTCTCGAACGGTGGCGCCCCTCCGGGAGGACCGGATGCTGGACCTGGGGCACGGGGTCATAGCCCGGCTCCGTGGAGGCACCTTCATGGAGCCCTGGCAGCAGTTCGCGTTCCACATCATCACCAGCGCTCTGGGGGACCGTCCCGTCTACTTCGCCTCCAGCGGGAACGCACCGGACCATCTGGGCCTCCGTCCCTACACCATACGGGAGGGGCTCGCGTTCCGTTTGAACCCCGGCCCCCCGGATCCCGAGACCATGCCCGGTCTCGTGGAGCTCGTGCCCTCACCCCTCACCAGCGTCACCGGAACCTGGCTGGACGCACCCAGGACCGAAACGCTGGCCTGGGAGGTGTTTCAGCATCGGAGCGGCCTTCCCGATGGATGGGAGTTCTGGCCGCACCGAGCGGTCCTGGGGATCCCCAGCTACTACGCCTGGGTACATTACGCCCTCTACCAGTCGGCCGTCCAGCTGGACCTGGAGGAGATGGCGGATCAGAACCGGGATCGGGCCGAGGTCTGGGCCAGGCTCGCCCGTTGACGGGCTCGAGGAATCCCGGCCTCCCCTCCGGCCCGGTCCGGCAACGCTAACGGAGCCGCAGGATTCCAACCCCCGATGGCAGGCTCCGGGTGGTGGCCCCTCCGATCCCCAGCTCCTCCCGGAAATCGAAGAGTCCGTCGAAGAACTCCGGTGCCCGTCCCACCACCGACCCCCGCGTAAGAAGAAGGATCTGCGGGATCCGGGAAAGCATCAGGCGAAGAAGACTGAGGGTCCGGAGCTGGTCCTCCTCTCCCATGCGGTCGAAAGGATCCCCCAGCAGGAAGGACCCGAAAGTGCTCCATTCCTCGGACAGGAGCTCCAGCAGAGCCATTCGTAGCGCCACCACCGCCGCCGCCCGGTCCTCGTCGGCCTCCACACCCGCCGAGCCACCTCCGTCCACCAACTGCACCTCATTCCCATCCACCCCCAGCTCCAGCCCCAGAA